>CAZXCQ010000219.1:0-10483 GCA_964639275.1 uncultured Desulfobacteraceae bacterium
TGCCCCCTTACAGGGGGCTAGATCAAGGCCCCGTCCTTTGGGCGGGGATCTTTACAAACTTACCAAGAGGTGAATACATGACACGAGGGCCAACGGGAAACATGGGCACCTCGAGCCAAGGATTCCCACAAAGATATCACGCCTGCCACTCACCAGTAAACAAAAAAGACCCTACTTGGTGGTGCAGTAGACCGGTGCCCCCCGCAATCATAAGGCATACTGACGATCAGAAAACCAGTTGATCGGTTTTTTCTAATCAAACACATGTATTTATCGGAAATTCCAGTTTGACATATAGAAATAGGCGTTTCAGAATCGATGTGTATTGCGGTTGCGCCGATAGGCTATCCGGGTGTTATGCTGGCCGGTGAAGAAGGGTTGATATGGCAGGCTCGTCAGAATTCGGCTTTAAGCGGAATAGTAAGGCCTTGCTGGGAGATGTATCCGGGGCCTTTTCCTGGAATAAGGTCCTCCTTTCCGTCTGGCCATACCGTATAGCTCGCTTCATCCTCGGCATGGTCTTTGTATGGGCCGGTTTAACAAAACTGATGGCACCTAAGGCCTTTTCTCAACTGATATCTGAATACGGCCTTGTGCCCGAAAATCTCCTATTGGCTGTGGCCATCGGACTGCCAGTGCTGGAGTTGGTCGCGGGCCTCGGCCTTGTTTTCGATTTTCGTGGTTGTCTGGAGATCACCACGGCACTCATTCTCTTGTTTATCGGTGTACTGTGGTTTGGAATTCTCAAAGGTCTCGATGTGGACTGCGGCTGCTTCTCTCTTGAAGAATTGGGACAGTATAACGGTCTAAAAGACGCCTTTTACCGTGACCTTTTGTTTCTAGTGGTAGCTATCTACTTGTTTTGGTGGCGGTGGATGCATGTCAGGACACAAAAGGTCTAAGTATCACTTTTTCGCCTGGTTATCGTTGAGACCCATTGGGCTTTGTTAGAAGTAAACAAATACGTGAGGAGGTTATTAGAACATGTTTGGGAAATGGGTTGTTGTGCCGGTGTTATTTTTTTCAGTTTTTTTGTTCTTCCTAACCCAAGCCGACCAGGCCTGGAGTTGGGGCAAAAAGGAGATTGAAACAGAAAAGATTGCCGTCAAATTTGCGCGGGAAGTCGGAAGGGGGGGGTACAAGATCGTTCGGACGGACGAGCTCAAACAGTGGCTGGACCAGAAAAAAGATATGCTTATTGTGGATACGATGCCTTTTGATGCCAGCTATAAGAAAAACCATATCCCTGGTGCGGTCCAGTTCGAATTTCCAATCCCGGAAATGAAGAAATGGGATACCAAGAAAACAAACGGCAAGACTGAAAAAGACTTCATAGCGTTGCTCGGACCTGATAAGAACAGGACTATCGTTACTTACTGCGGCTTTACCAAGTGCGGCCGTAGTCATAACGGCGCCATGTGGGCCGCAAGATTAGGCTACAGTAATGTCTACCGTTGTCCGGGCGGCATCAAGGCCTGGAAAGAGGCAGATTTTTCGGTAGAAGAGGCCAAATAACTCCCCATCATCGAAGAAGACCCTATTGGATCAGAAGGTTACGCAACTGCCGGGCCTTGTGGAGCGCAGGGCCCAAAACCTCTACATGACCCATCAATTGCTCTGCTCGGAGGCAGTTTTGGTGGTCCTGAATCGTGTATTTGGTGGAGGGCTAACAGAGGATGTGGCTATCCGTTTGGCCTCAGCACTACCGATGGGTCTCGGCGGAAGTGGATGCCTCTGCGGTGCCCTGAGCGGGGGAACACTCGCCCTGGGACTTTTTCTGGGTCGGAGGCGATCGGGTGCCCGCGATAAAGGCAAAGCCCTGCCTGCGGCAAAGGAACTCTACTCTCGCTTTCGAGAACGTTACGGCTCTACCTGCTGCCGGATCTTGACAAAAGGGGTCCGCGGCAACCCCAAGGCCCATTTTCACCAGTGTGCGGAGCTGACCGGATGGGGAGCCCGGCTGGTAGCTGAGCTGATTCTGGAAAGACGTCCAGAACTGGCACAACAGGCCGACTGGGCCTACCTGAACCGCCATAGTTCCATGTTCGCGGCAAATCTGAAGCGAGCCGTCAAATTTGTCCGATCCTGAGAGGCACAGAGACCTCCCCAACTTCTGATTCACCCTTGACAAATCTCCAGCGATTGAGTAAATAGGTTTCTCAATGCGCAATGTGAAATTGCGTTCTTTAGTAAAAGCATTATAGAGCTCAGCAAGTTAACCACAAGCCAAGAAGGCTCGGCTGGATAGAAATCCAAGAGGCCTTTTTGGCTTTTTTTGTTTTTAAATGCTGGCAAACGGAGTCGATTGGGAAAGCGAAGAATAGAGCGTGATGAATTTCTGAAAAAGGAAGGCAGCCCATCCCTGGCCAGGACGTTGCGGCTGCCCTCCCGGTGAAGCACCCCACAAAAGGGACGGATACTTCGCCTTTCTTCGTACCACCGTGGCGTTGATTCGTCAATGTGGGGGGTTGGTCTGATATGTGACGCAACTGCAATGTTACGGGGGTAATGCAATGAAGGGTTCGAAGTTGGCGTTTATTCTGATTGGGATAATGGCCCTCTTATCTGCGAGGGCAGGGTGGGCAGAACAAAAGGAGGAGGAAGAGGTCTATACCCTTGAAGAGATCGTGGTGACGGCAACCAAGACGGAAAAGAAAATCGAAGATGCACCCGGCACCGTTATGGTCATCACGGACAAAGAGATGGAATTGCGCAACATGGACACACTGGATGATGCCCTTGAATATGTGAAAGGGACCTTTGTCAAAAGGAATAAGGGGTTGATGGATTCTACCGCCTCTGTAAGGATGAGGGGGTTTAGTGGCGACCAGTATACCTTGATCCTTTTAGACGGCCAGCCCCTGAATGATGCCTACACAGCGGGGGTGGAGTGGAGCACCCTGCCGGTGGAAGGTATCGAGAGGATAGAGGTCATACAGGGCGCGGCATCGGCGCTTCATGGCGGAAATGCCATGGGCGGTGTCATCAACATAATCACCAAGACCCCCAAGAAGTTGGAGGCGAGCATTACCGGGGGATACGGCACGGACAATACCAAACGCCTCCGCATGAGCGCGGGCGATCGTTTTTTGGATAAAGTGAGCCTCCGGGTCGGATATGAAACCGAATCCACGGACGGATACGCGACCACGCCGGTGGCCAGAACCATCACATCCGGGACCGGCACCGATATCGGTGGGTATCCCATGAATGACAAGTACGGCGAACCCACCCGTTGGGTGGTCGGTGACAAGGGCGACAACAGCGCGGAAAGGAGCGACCTCAACATCAAGGCGGTATATGATTATTCCGGTACCGGCAGCCTCTCCTTTACCGCAGTATCAGGCCGGCACAAATATGATTACGGCCGCCCCAATACCTATATGGGGACCTATTCAGGATCGGCGATCGTGGGTTCTAATCGGCAGGCCAAATTCACACCCAACAATTTCATAGACTATACAGGCAAAGGAAAAAACGACACCGATGTGTACACCCTTGCCTTCAAGGAGATGTTCGGGAGGGTTCAGATCGACGCTCAGGTGGGAACCACCCGGGTGGACGACAGCTATACGACCGAATCCGGTGGATCCAAGACCACCTATGACGACTCCCCGGGTACCCTCAAAGAGACCAAGAGCAGGGCCTGGTTCGGTGAACTGAGAGGGGATCTCCCCCTTGGGGACGCCCATCTCCTGACCGTAGGGGCCTCATTCAAAAGCGACACGTCAGACACCAACGACTATGATGTGCCATACTATCGAAGTTACTCGGACAAGAGCGACAGCACCTTATATTCGGGCGGAAAGGACAGGATCTGGGCGATATTTGCGCAGGATGAATGGAAAATCGTCGATCCCTTAACCATCTATCTGGGGTGCCGGTTTGATTCATGGATGGTCTATGACGGGGCATCAGGCCCCCCCGGATCAAAAAATGAGTATGGGAGCAACACCGAATCCCAGGTGAGTCCCAAGGTGGCCGGCGTCTGGAAGGTGCTTCAGGATACCACGGTGAGGGGCTCTGTCGGGCATGCCTTTCGCGCCCCAACGCTCTATGAGCTCTACCGAACCTGGACCTCATGGGGGACCACCTACAAGAGCAACCCGAATCTCAAGCCCGAGACCCTGTGGGCCTACGAATTGGGTGCGGATCAGGGCCTTTTTAACGGATGGACCAAACTTTCCCTTACCGGGTATTACAACGACATCGATGACCTTATCTATTACAAAGTGGATACCGCGGCAAAGACCAAGACCCGCATGAACGCCGGCAAGGCACGGACCATCGGCGTGGAATTCGGGGTGAACCAGAAGATCCTTGACTGGCTCAGGGCATGGGGGAATTTTACTTATACAGACGCCAAGATCACTGACAATCCGCTTGATCCGGCCTCAGAAGACAAGATCGTGCCCGGCATCCCCAAGTATATGTACAACATCGGTCTCAATGCGGAGCAGCGGTGGTTCAGGGGAAGCATCATCGGCAGGTACTTCAGCAAGATATACAACGATTCAGACAACAAGGACACGGCAGAGGGGGTTTACGGGACCTACGAGCCGGCCTTTATTGTGGATGCCAAGATCACCTTCACCCCGTTTAAATGGGGGGACATATCCCTTTGTGTCGATAATGTGTTTGATAAGGAATATTACGAGTATTACAAGCAAAACGGACGGACCTTTTTGTGCGAAGTGACCTTCAGATATTAAACTTCATAGGAAAATCCAGCGTCGGCAGTCTTTTAGTGTGCTTTGCTTGGGTTCTCGTGGTTTGCCTCACGCTTCCTTGGGGTGGACAGATTGTCCATGCCCTGCAGAAGGAGGCCACGGGAATCACAGAAAAAAAGATCACGATCCGTGACGCAACCGGGCGGACTGTGGATGTGAAACTCCCGGTCAAACGGATCGTGGTCCTCACGTCCGACGCCCTGGAAGTGATCCGCGTCATCAAGGCGGAACAGCTTGTAAAAGGGGTCAACAGCGGCATCGCAAAAGATCCTCTGTTCTGGCCTGGATTGAAGGATTTGCCCAGTGTAGGCAGTTGGCGGAACCCCAATTATGAGCTCATTGCACAGCTTGATCCTGACATGGTCATCGGCTATGCCCACCACCCCGGTCCGGCCATGGAAAGGAAGCTCAGGTCCCTGGGTATCCAGGGGGTGCGCCTCGATTTTTACAAGATGAATACCCTGGAACAGGAGGTGAGGACCATAGGGCAAATCCTGGACAGGGAAAAGGAGGCGGCACAGCTCATAAAATGGTACGGCACCCATCAGGGTCTGGTTCGAAACAGGCTGAGACAGATCAAGTCCCGTCCCCCTGTCTACGTTGAAAGCTATTCCAAGTATCATACCGCTGGACCCGGTTCGGGCGGCAATGAGATGTGCCTGATGGCAGGCGGCGCCAATGTGGCAGGGAATTTCTCCATACCCTATCCCGAGGTAACGCCCGAGTGGGTGGTGGCGAAAGATCCGCAATATATCATCAAGGCAGCCGCACTGAGCAATGCCTGCGGCAAGGACAATCCAGAGCGCTTGAACGCCATCAAAAAGGAAATCCTGAAGAGGCCTGCCTGGAATACGATTCGGGCCGTTCAGGAGGGAAAGGTCTATGTGGTTGAAAGCAGCATCTGGACCGGACCCAGGGCCATCATCGGCATCCTCCATATGGCAAAATGGTTTCATCCTCCTATGTTCGAGGATATGGACCCAGAGGCGATTCACCGGGATTACCTTCAAAGGTTTCAGGGCATCCCGTACCGGGGACCCTTTGTGGAATGACCATCAAGAATTGAGGAATTGAGAGATTTGGGGATGATGGACAGAAAGCAAGAAGCTCTTGGGTCGTCTGAAAAACAAATGGCTCGAAGCTGAAAGCTCAAAGGGCAGGGCGGAAATACTCTCAGCTTTCAGCTTTGAGCTTGTAGGATGGCACTGGGTTGCGGGCAATGGCCCGCATTAGACACTTCAGGCGCTTTAGTTCACTTTAGGCATGTTAATTCACTTTAGGCACTTATCTTGGAAGACATATCCCGCCAATTCAAAGGCCTGACCCGAAGGAAGGTCTTTTTTCTGCTTCTGCTGTTGGCGCTTCTTCTCTGTGCGGCCCTCACGGCCCTTTCACAGGGACCATCCTCCATCGGCTTCAAAGGCTCGTTTGATGCCCTATTTGACAGCTCCCGGACGGCCCACGCCATTATCTGGAAGCTGAGGCTCCCACGAATCGTGATGGCCATCCTTACGGGGGCAGGCCTTGCCCTGGCCGGGAGCGTATTTCAGGCAATCCTGAAGAATCCCCTGGCATCTCCCTACACCCTGGGGACCGCCTCCAGCGCCGGTTTCGGGGCTGTGATGGCCATCGTCTTTGGCACGCATGTCTGGACGGAGTATTATGTCGCAGGAAGCGCCTTTCTCTTTGCACTCCTCTCCTCCCTCTTTATCCTCGGCATATCCAGGCTCAAAGGATCTACCCCTGAGACCATGATCCTGGCCGGCATCGCCATCATGTTCCTTTTCTCCTCCCTCAGTTCCCTTTTCCAATACATGGGCACCATGGAGCAGGTTCAGGAGATCGTGTTCTGGTTTTTCGGAAGTCTCTCCAAGGTTGGATGGAGGGAGATCGGCATGGCCGGGGCCATGATACTCCTGCCCACACCCATACTCTTAAGATGGTCGTGGGACTTCAACCTCCTTGGAGGGGGGAATGACGCTGCAAAGGCCCTCGGGGTCGACGTGGAGCGGATCAGACGGTGCGGGATCGTCCTGGCCTCCCTGGTAACGGCCGGAGCCATATGTTTTACCGGTGTGATCGGATTTATCGGGCTGGTCTCCCCTCACATGACCCGAATGATCATCGGGAGCGATCACCGGTTTCTTCTTCCCACATCCATGCTCATCGGCGCCCTCCTTGTCGTGTGTGCAGATACCGCCGGAAGGACGTTATGGGCGCCCCATGTGATACCCATAGGAATTGTCACCTCCTTTATCGGCGTGCCCTTTTTTCTCTACTTACTCATGAAGAGAGACCGGGAGTATTGGTGATGCTGGAGATCAGCGGGCTTTGTTTCAGTTATAATAAGACAGAGATTCTGTCCAATATCGGGCTGGAACTCTGCAAGGGAGAGGTCTTGGGGATTGTGGGACCCAACGGAGCGGGAAAGACCACGCTCTTGCGCTGTATTGTCGGAATCATAAGACCGGAAAAGGGGTCTATACGGATAGGCGGCAGGGAAACCTCCGGCATAAAAAGACAAGACCTTGCCAAAGAGATCGGATATGTGCCCCAGGCAGCACCCTACAAATTGCCCGTTACTGTTTTTGAGACGGTCCTCATGGGGAGGCGGCCTTATATATCGTGGCGGCCGTCAGATTATGACCTGAAGGTAGTGGCCGATCTCATCAGGTCCATGAATCTCGAGGATATTGCGTTGAGATATTTTGATCAGTTGAGCGGCGGGCAGAAGCAGAAGGTCCTCTTGGCCAAGGCATTTGCACAGGGAACCGGATGTCTGCTACTGGATGAGCCCACCAGCAACCTGGATCTGAGGCATCAGATGGAGGTATTGGAGATGATTTCCCGTATGGCCAAGGAACAGGGAACCGCCACCATCCTGGCCATGCATGACCTGAACCTCACCTGCCGATTCGCAGATACCATATTGATGTTAAATAACGGCAGGATGTTTTGCATGGGCGAGCCGGAGCACGTCATCACCCGTGAGAACATCGCGGCCGTTTATGGGGTGGAAACAGAGATTCACACAAAAAACGGTTATCCCTATGTTTTGCCGATCAGGCCGGTAAGTCAGTAGGCAGAGGGCAGTAGGCAGTAGGCAGAAGGGAGAAGGTTATGGAAATTCCTTGGAACGGATATTACCACCACGGGGCTGAAAGCCTCTTTGAGACATTAGGGGCCTATCTTGAATGGTATCGGGGTAGGAGCAGGGCCATTGATTACATAACCTCGGATAAGGTAGGTATATTCTTTCCCCGGAATCTGTTTGCAAGAAATGATCTGGACCTGATTAACCACCTTATCGCGGGTCTGGAAAAACGGGCGATCTTCCCTGTTGCTGTCTTTGCACAGAAGAAGGAGTACGGCGGCCTGGATTGTCCCGATCCAGAGGCCAATCTTGAATTGTTGAAAGGGGTGGACCTGGTTATCAACTGTGAGGCCTCTTTCCTCATTCAGGCCCCTGCCGGAGAGGGGCTCTGCCCTACCATTCTGGAGAGCCTGGATGTGCCGGTCATCCAGGCGGTTCATTCAAGTGCAAGGACAAAAGAGCAATGGGAAAGAGGTCCACAGGGGTTACATCCCTCCAATCAGATCTACTGGGTGGCCCAGCCGGAGTTCAATGGTACCGTTGAACCGGTCCTTATCAGCGCTCGAGACAAGGATAGTGATGATCCCTACGGCCTGCGGAAACCGATCCCAGAAAGGGTTGATTTCCTGCTGCAAAGGGTCACCGCCTGGTTGAAGCTGGGAAAGCTCCCGGTTCCCGAGCGGCGGGTGACCTTCCTCCTCCATAAGAACCCCTGCGCCGGGGTCGAGGCATCTGTTGCCGGGGGGGCCGGGCTGGACACATTGAAGAGCGTCGTACGCATCATGAAGCAGATGGAGGCCAAAGGATACGCGGTTTCCAACTGTCCTTCAGACGGAAAAGAACTGATCGATCTCATCATGTCGCGGAAGGCCATATGCGAGTTCCGATGGACCACTGTCGATGAAATCGTAAAAAAGGGGGGCGCCATCGACCTCGTGGATCCGGACAGATATGCACGATGGTTTTCGGAACTTCCCCGGGCCTCGCAACAGCGGATGATCGAGGGGTGGGGCGACCCCCCCGGCCAGGGGATGGTTTACAATGGAAACCTGGTGGTGACCGGGGTCTGTTTCGGGAACGTCAACGTACTGGTGGAGCCGAAGCGGGGGTGCTACGGCGCGCGCTGTGACGGAAAGGTATGCAAGATCCTCCATGACCCCACGGTTCCCCCCACCCACCAATGCCTGGCCACGTACAAATGGGTACAGAAAAACTCGGATGTCATCGTCTCCGTGGGGACCCACGGCTACATCGAGTTCCTTCCGGGGAAAGGGGTCGGCCTCTCCAATGAGTGCTTCCCTGAGATCATTGTCGGCCCCAAGCCCCATCTCTATATCTATGCGGTCAAGAACAATTCCGAAGGGGTCCTGGCCAAGCGGAGGGCCCATGCAACGCTCATCGATCATCTGGGACCTGTCATGCAGGCATCGGGCCTCTATGACGAGTTGGAAGAGATCGAGGAGCTGTTGGGGCAATATGCCCGCGCAAGGGACCTGGGCGAGGAAAACAGGGAGGAGGTCCTCTTGGGAAAACTCCTTGAACTGGCAGACAAGGCCCACCTCCTGGAGGAAGCGGACAAGACAGATCATCGCCTCTTTATCGAAAAGCTCCATCAGAAATTGACCCTGTTTCGCGAGACACAGATCCGCTACGGTCTCCACATCATGGGCCAGGCCCCGGATGACGATCAGATCGCCCATATGCTGGTCTCCATTCTGCGCTTTGAAGGTGAGCGTCCGTCCATCAGAAGATGGATCCTGGAACTCATGGGCTCTGATTATGATTGGATTGTCGACCATCCGGAAGACACCATCCATGGCCGGAACTGCGGAGAGCTTCTTGCCAGGAGTACGGATCTGGCCCTTGAACTGGTCAGGCGGGGGCTGAAAGAGAGGGGCCGGCTTCGGGAGGATATCCTCGATGTGGTCGATGTAAAGAACCCGGACAAGATCGATCCACTCGTCGAATTGATAGAATTGGCCATCGACACCCTGGCCCCCAGGTTGAGGATGACCCAACAGGAGATTCCCCAGCTCTTGCGGGGCATGGATAAGCGCTACATCGAGCCGGGCCCATCCGGTCTCTTGACCCGGGGAAAGACAGACATCCTTCCCACCGGGAGGAACTTTTACAGCCTGGATACCCGGACCGTCCCCACCCAAGCGGCCTGGAAGGTGGGCGTAAAGATGGCCGATACCGTGCTCCATAAGTACCTGCACCAGGAAGGACGCTATCCGGAAAACATCGGCATGGTCCTCTGGGCCATCGACACCTACCGGGCAGACGGGGAACAGATCGCGCAGATCCTCTATCTGATGGGGGCCAGGCCGGTCTGGACAGAATCCGGCCTCGTAAAAGGGACGGAACCGATCCCGCTAAAGGAACTCAAGCGGCCGCGGATCGATGTGACGATCCGGACCAGCGGCATCTTTCGAGACAACCTTCCCCATCTGATAGGGCTTCTTGATGAGACCATCCTACAGATTGCCAACCTGAACGAACGGGATGCCTACAACTTCATCAAGAAGCATGTCAATCAGTACAGGAAGAAAGAAACGGGAAGACCTGAAAGGCTTTATGACAGGGAGAAGGTGGAACGCGAGGCCACCTATCGCTTGTTCAGTGCGAAGCCGGGCGCCTACGGGGGGGGAGGGGTCAG
>CAZXCQ010000220.1:0-10417 GCA_964639275.1 uncultured Desulfobacteraceae bacterium
CAATCCCGCTTTCAGCGGGAAACCCCTGAACCTTTGAACCCGTGAACGCTTACAACCTTTTTTTCGGAAGGAGGACAAAATGACCAGATGGACAAGAATCAATCATTTTTGGATCATGATCTGCGCGACGGCCATCTTCCTGGTCGCCGGGCCTTCTCCAAAGACCCTCGCCGGTGACTACCCCGACAGGCCGATTCATATGATATACCCCTTCCCGGCAGGATCAGGTGGAGATATCGCCACCCGCCTCCTTGCCGATGCTGCTGCCAAAGAGCTGGGAGTGCCCGTAAAGGTCTCAAACGTAACCGGCGGAAGGGGAACGATCGGTGCGGCCAAAGTGGCACAGGCCAAAAAGGACGGCTATGAGATCGGTTCTCTACCCATTGGCCCGGCTCTCACCCAACCCATTTTTTCAGCCAAACTTCCTTACACGACAGAGGACCTTGAGCCCATCTGCCAGTTTACCTATCTACCCATTGTGGTGGTAGCCGGTGCCCACACACCCTATAAGACCATCAAGGGGCTCATCGATTATGCAAAGCAGAATCCAGGAAAGGTAACCTTCGCGCACCCGGGCTTGGGCACAGTCCCCTACCTGATGATGAAGGCCCTTGAAGCGGCAAGCGGCATCAGCATGAAAGGCGTTCCGTTTAAGGGACTGCGGCCTGGCGTTACGGCTGTAGTCGGCGGTCATGTGGATGTGGCCCTGGCGGTCTTCGCCGGGGCATTCGGTCTCCAGAAGGCGGGCAAATTGAAAATATTGGGGGTATTTGCCGCCAAACGTATGGAATTGGCCCTGGACGTCCCAACAGTGGAGGAGGATGGCGTTACCGATTATCCGCAACTCTGGACGGGTATTTTTGCTCCAAAAGACGTCGATGCCGCAGCCCTGAAAAAACTTGAAAGCGCCTTTGCCAAGGCGATCAATAGCCCGGAATTCCGCAAGGCCATGCTAAAGGCAAAACTCCCGGTGCTCTATCTTGACAAAAATGCCTTTCAGAAAAAGATAGCTGCCGATATCAGGTATTTTAGGGCATACAAGGCCAAAACCAAGAAATAGACATTACGCAACCAGAGTCTTTTGAGCCGAAGGAAGGCGCTTCAAGCCAGAGGGGGTGGCTTATGGCCAAGGGCGACAGCACCATGACCCGGGCGCAGCGGGACCTGATGGCGGGGATCTTGCTGCTGATCTTTGCCGTCTCTTTTTATGTGCTGACCCATCATTTCTCTGGCTATGAGCTCGAAAAGATCCCAAGAGATGTAGGCCCCGATTTCTTTCCTCGCATTTTACTGGCCGCCATGGCCCTGGAGTCCATTTTCCTTATTCTTTTCTCCCTGCGGGTGACCATGAATACCGGTGCTGATTCAGCCAAACCGGAGTCACTCCTCCAGGGCCGTCCACTTATCATGTTGGGGGTCTTCCTTGTCTATGTATACCTGGCCACTCTCTTCGGATACATTGCCTCGACAATTGCCTTCCTGATCCTGAGCTTTTACCTGTTGGGTGTTCGTGCACTTCTGCCCCTTGTCCTGATTCCACCTGCCATAACCTTCGCAAGCTACTATATGTTCGAGATTCTTCTAAATGTCTATCTGCCCAAAGGCAGTCTTTTTTAAGGGGTATTCAGGGGCATGTTTTCAGACCTGCTTGCCGGTTGGACCGCCATTCTCAATATCAAGTTGATACTGGTCTTGCTTTTCAGCGTCCCCCTGGGGATCATTGTGGGCGTTCTCCCGGGGATCGGGGCGATGGTCGGTGTTACCGTTCTCCTGCCGCTTACCTTTGGAATGGAGCCTTCCATGGGTATCTCCATGCTGGTGGCTGTTTATTGCGGGGCCTTTTATGGCGGTGCAGTCAGTGCCGTCCTGATCAATACTCCCGGAACCCCGGCCGCCATATGCACCATCTTGGACGGATATCCCATGGCCCGAAAGGGGGAAGCCCATAAGGCATTGACGGCAGCGGTCGTGGCCTCCTTTATCGGCGGGGTATTTAGCGTCCTCGTCTTGACCTTCTGTGCCCCCGTGATCGCCAAGGTAGCCCTCAGATTTAGCTACACCGAGTATTTTGCTGTCGCCGTCTTCGGAATTGTCATGTTTATTACCTCCAGCAGCCGCAAGTCCTTTCTCAAGGGATTGATCACTGGGACCCTGGGGCTTTTTCTTTCAACTGTTGGGCAGGACAAAATGGGGACCGTTGGGCGTTTCACCTTTGATATCCTTGACTTGTCTCGCGGGTTACCGCTGCTTCCGGTTGTTGTTGGGCTCTTTGCCATCTCGCAGGCCCTGCTCCTTACAGAAAAGGGGGCCAAGGCCGTACGACTGGAGAAGATGGAGGGCAAGGCGGGTCTCTGGGAGATGTTTAAGGTCATGGGCAGATTCAAGTCGACTTTACTCAAGTCATCCCTGATCGGCACCGGGGTGGGTGCCATCCCCGGGACCGGGGCGGCCATTTCCTCATTTGTTGCCTACTCAGAGGCAAAACGGGCCTCCAAGACCCCGGAAAAGTTCGGTACCGGCTATATCGAAGGCGTCATTGCCTCTGAATCGTCAAATAACTCGGTGACGGGTGGCGCCTTGATCCCTGTCTTGACGCTGGGAATCCCGGGCGACCCCATCACCGCCATCATGTTGGGTGCCTTTCTGGTCCATGGTCTCATACCGGGTCCCATGCTTTTCGTGGAATCCGCCACATTTGTTTATACAATTTTTTCCACCATGCTGGTGACCTATTTCCTTGTTCTTGCCTTTGGATACTTTGGCGCCTATATCTTTGCGGCAGTCCTCAAAGTCAGAGAGGCGATCCTGGTCCCGATCATCCTGGTGATTTCATTTATCGGGGCCTATGCCACAAATAGTTCGCTCTTTGACACGGCGTTGGCGCTCATCTTTGGGGTCGTGGGATATTTCCTTACCAAATTCGGGTTTCCCCTGCCCCCCATTGTCATGGGTCTCCTCTTGGGGCCCATCGCCGAGGAAAGCCTGCGCCAGTCACTGGTGGTCTCCGATGGTTCCTGGTCCATTTTTGTGGCCAAACCGATCTCGGCGGTATTTCTCGTGGTCACGGCCTTGATAATGGTCAGGAAGGCGTATGTCCTGCTTTTTAGAAAAGACTCCTCTTGATGTCTCGCGAGGGCCTGTTGAACGACTTCAAATCGAGAAGTTGTTACTGCAAGAGATATTGAGATATTCGTCATTTCTGTCAATGATCTGATTAGATTAAAAAGGAACCCCCGTTCCCCTGTTTTCAAAGGGCTAAAGAGTTACGACATAAAAAATATCTGACAGGGTGAGACCTAAGGAGCGGTTGAATAGAGGGAATGATAAGAAAGGAGGTGAGAGGCAGGAGTAAGAAAGGCCTTTGAGAAAAGTTAATGTAATTTCATAATCTTAGTAAAGGAGGTACTGACAATGAGACAGAACAAATTATTAATAGCAGTTCTGGCAGCGGTTCTTTTCGTGGGATTCATGATAACTGTCTTACCATCCGGAAAGGCCCATGCAGAGGTGATAAGGCTAAAAGTAGCCAATTACTTTCCTCCCCCGACTTCCCAATCCAAGGTGTTAGAGGAATTTTGTCGCGAGTTAGAAAAGCGTACCAATGGTAGGGTGAAGGTTGATTACTTTACTGGCGGCTCATTGCTTAAGGCTCCGGCGATGTTTGATGGGGTAAAGAGCGGAATTGCTGATATCGGCTACTCCCACGTGTATTACACCGCTGGCCGCATGCCGGTTACCGAAGCCGCTGGTTTGCCTATCGGCTTTCCCAGTGGCTGGGTAGCGAGTCAAGTGCTCAATGATTTCTACCAAAAATTTAGGCCTAAGGAATTTGATGCCGTAAGAGTACTCTGGATGAATACCTCCCCCAATAGTGCCATAGCCACTTCTAAGAAGCCAATACGCAAGCTGGAAGACCTCAAGGGGCTCATCATAAGGGCACCTGGGATAGCTGGTGAAGTTATTAAGGCACTGGGTGGAACCCCGGCTCCCACACCGATGATGGAAGTGTATGATGCGATTTCTAAGGGTGTCATTGATGGGGAGACTTCAAACTTTGAAACACTTATAGCGTTCAAGTTTGCTGAAGTTGTAAAATATACGACGTCTGTCTGGCAAATCAACAATCTCTATCCCTTTTATCTGGCAATGAACAAGAACAGCTATAAGAAGCTCCCGCCAGACATTAAACCCATCTTTGAAAAACTTGTTGGAGAATACAAGGAGCTATATATCTTGATGTGGAATTCCATAAATTTCAAAGGCAAAAAGTTTGGTTTGGGCAAGGGAGTAGAATTTATTGACCTGCCCCCGAGTGAGCTTCCAAAGTGGCAGAAAGCTGTCGAACCGGTAATAGATAACTATGTAAAAAGGATGATAAGTAAAGGGTATTCCGAAAAAGAGGTGAAAGGTTGGATCAAATTCCTGCGGGAGCGAGGCAAATACTGGACCAAAAAGCAGATAGCATGGCGCATCCCGTCAGCAGCCGGACCTCCAGAGATGAGACCCGAAGCTTACAAACTAGGGGACTAAGGCCTGATAGACTTAGAGTTCTTATCAATCTATAGTAACGTCCTTAAGGTGGGTACAGGGTAAAAGCCCCGCACCCACCGAAATTTGAGGGAGGTCAAGTGTTAAGCAAATTTGAAGAGTTTAATCGCCGGTTAAGCGGCTGGTTTGAATGGATAGGGCTTGTGGGAATGCTGCTGATGATGGTTATTACCTGCGTTGATGTGGTGGGGGCCAAGGTCTTTAAGATGCCTGTCTTGGGTGCCATTGACATCGTGCAGCTTTCCCAGATAGTGGCGATTTCCTTTGCTGCCGGTATGACGCTGATTATGGGCAGGCATATTTCAGTCGAGTTTTTCTTAAATCTGCTGCCGCGGCGTGCCCAAGCAGTGATCAACAGCATAGTTCTTCTCGTAGGATTGGGACTCTTCATCGTGATTATTTGGCGAGTTTGCGTACTTGGTTATTCCTTTCAAACATCGGGCGAGTATAGTATGACTGCCTACATACCCTATTATCCTTTCGCCTATAGTATTGCCCTTGCCTGTATTCCTGTCTGTTTGGTATTGTCTCTGGAGTTTCTCAAATCCCTAACAAAGGGGGTACAGAAATGAGCCCCGCTACTGCAGGCTTTGTCGGTATCGGTCTCCTCGTCTTCCTTTTTTTACTCAAAATGCCGGTTGCCTTTGCCATGGCCTTGGTTGGATTTGTCGGTTTTGCTTATCTGACCGCCCCGGAAGCGGCACTCAGTCTCTTAGCCCGCGACATCTTCGACCAGTTTTCATCTTACCCGTTAAGCGTTATCCCCATGTTCATCCTTATGGGGACCTTCGCCTTTGCGTCGGGAATTAGCCAAAGGCTTTTCAAAACAGCCTATGCCTGGATAGGACACTGGAGGGGCGGCCTGACCATCGCCACCGTATTCGCCAGTGCCGGGTTTGGGGCTATCTGTGGGTCGAGCACGGCAACGGCTGCGACCATGGGCAAGATATCGCTTCCGGAGATGAAGAAGTATAACTACGATGATACACTCGCCACAGGAACTGTCGCCGCTGCCGGCACCCTTGGCATCCTTATCCCACCGAGCACGGTCCTCATTGTCTATGGGATATTGACCGAGGAATCCATCGGCAAACTCTTCGTCGCAGGCATATTGCCGGGGATAATCCTGAGCATCTTTTTTGCCGTAACAGTGGCCCTTCTATGCCGGCGCAAGCCTGACATCGGTCCCCCTGGCGCCCCAACCAGATGGATGGAGAAGGTGCGAGCAACAACGGGAATTATTGAGGCTGTGATTCTATTCGCTCTGGCCATTGGGGGGTTGTTTGCCGGTTGGTTTAGCCCCACCCAGGCCGGAGCAATCGGAGCCGGTGGTGCCTTGATTATTGGCTTGGCCAGACGGCAGCTGACTTGGCGGACATTTATTGAGGCCGGCAAGGAAGGATTGCGAACATCTTGCATGGTGTTATTCATTATTATGGGGGCTGTCGTATTTGGTCATTTCATGGCGGTATCGAGGATACCTTTTATCCTGGCCGAATGGCTCGGCGGGCTTCCCATACACCCGATGGCGGTCATGGCCGTCATCATCCTCATTTATTTTGTAGGCGGCTTCTTTATGGATGCTATGGGCCTAATTGTGGTTACCATCCCCATCTTCTTCCCGATCGTTCTGAAGCTCGGCTTTGACCCGATCTGGTTTGGGGTCGTCATTGTGCTCGTAGGGGAGATGGGGGTAATCACACCACCGGTGGGTGTAAACGTATTTGTAATAAAAGCCATCGCCCCTGATATCCCCCTGGAAAGGATTTTTCGGGGCATTTTTCCATTCCTTGGCGCCCTGATCGTCTTTACAATTCTCCTCATGTTTTTTCCGAAAATCGCCACTTTCCTCCCTAGCCTTGTCTCTTATTAGTGGGAATAAGTACTTGACAACTCCCTTTACACATTGGAAAAAATGCTGACCGCATAAGGGCTTGTGCTCTTTATCCCATGTGAAACGCTGTCTCGCAAATTACCCATGATTCAAGTACGTGCCCGATGACGGGGACTGATTCCACACATGGCACGGGCATTGCTTGTGTGATAATGTCTCGACAGAATTGAATCATCTCGACGGATGTCGGGAAGGGCAGGAGAGGTGGAATGGGACTCCCATATCAGTTTAATCGGATGGAGCTTGCTGGTTCCCTCGGGGATTTTGGAACCATTCTTCCCCTTGCCCTGGGGATGATCATAATAAACGGCCTCGACCCTCTGGCCGTTTTCTTTTGTGTGGGGGTCTACTACATCTTTTCAGGGGTATATTTCGGTGTAACCTCCCCTGTTGAACCCATGAAGGTTATCGGGGCCTACGCCGTCGCCACCGGCATAAGTGCCTCACAGCTCTTCGCCTCGAGTGCCCTTGTCGGGGTCTCGCTCCTGGTGATCGGCGGGACTGGCGCTATCAGGGTGGTTGGCCGATATGTCCCCACCCCGGTGATCCGTGGTGTTCAACTCTCTACGGGTATCCTGCTCATATCTCAGGGGATCAAGCTGATGCTGGGCTCTTCCAGGTTTCAACTCATGCACAAGGCCGCTGAGCCGTTTTTGGCCGTGCATCATCTGGGGCCCCTACCCATCGGCATCCTCATTGGGGTGATCCTGTCGGCCCTCACCCTTCTTTTGCTGGATAACAGGAAAATTCCCGCGGCCCTGGTTGTGGTCTTGGCCGGCCTGGGTATAGGCCTCGTCCTGGGAAGACATGAGGGACTGGACCGGCTCCGAGTAGGAATGAATATCCCATCCCTGCTCCCCCAAGGATTCCCTTCTGGGGCAGACTTTGCTTCTGCATTTGTCCTCCTGATTCTTCCGCAACTGCCGATGACTCTTGGAAACGCGGTCATTGCGAATGCAGATCTATCCAGACAGTATTTCGGAGAAACATCAAAGAGGGTGACCCTCTCGGGTCTGTGCATCAGCATGGCCGTTGCAAACCTGCTGAGTTTCTTTCTTGGCGGTATGCCAATGTGCCATGGTGCAGGAGGATTGGCCTCTCGTTATCGTTTTGGCGCCCGTACAGCAGGATCCAATATCATGAGTGGTTTCATCTTCCTTGTTATCGCTATACTGCTGGGCCAGCATGCCCTGTCCGTCTTCTATCTGTTGCCTATGTCGGCCTTGGGGGTGTTGCTGATCTTCGCGGGAAGCCAGCTGGCACTCACAATCATTGACATAAAGGAACGGAAAGAGCTATTTGTGGTCTTGTTGATGGTGGGGATTACCCTGGCGTCAAACCCTGCGGTGGGATTTATTATAGGAATCGCCCTTGCCTATGCCTTGAAATCGAATAGGCTGAAAATCTAGTGGCTGAGAAAGAGAAACACAAAGGTGTCTGGGTGCGGGGGGCCTGGCAGGCCACCGGCATCATGCTGGTCGCCGTGGTCGCGGGGCTTTTGCTCAATCAGATACGGTCCCAAGGTATCCCAATGGTGGCCGATTGGTCGCCAGAGGCCCGGTTGACCCTCGAGTCGGGGGAAAATATCGCGACCTCCCTTGAAAAGGCAGTCTCTGAATTTGCGTTGACAATCCGCCGAAATGCATCTATATTCCCTAATGGAAATATTTAAGGAGTCAGAAATGAAGGATTTCATCAAGGTGATGAAGGCACTTTCTGACCCCAACCGGGTCAAGATCGTTAAGATGCTCCAGCACAAGGTTATGTGTGTCTGCGAACTTCAGGAGGCGCTTCAGATCGTACAGTCCAGTGTGTCCAAGCATCTGAAAATACTTGAAGAGGCGGGCCTTGTCGATTATAAAAAGGACGGCCTTTGGGTCAATTACTATCTCACGGACGGCAGGAAATCCCCCTATGTATCCAGCCTCATGGGAAATCTTCGGCACTGGCTGGAAGATGAGCCCGAGATGGTAGAACTAATTAAAAAACTTCCTTATATCCGAAGAGAGGAAGTTTGTAGAAAGTAGAGGGAAATTTTTTTGATCTTTTGATATCTATAGATCGGAATAAAGAGATTTAATTAGGAAGTTCCATCGATGAAAGAGCGAAGCAAACTGCTGATAATCGTACTGACCTTTGTGGCGGCTTATTATATCCCCTGGTCGAATGAAACGATTCGCCAATCAGGCCTTGAGGCCTTCATGATGCTCCAGGAATACGCCCGACAACATGTCCTAACCTGCCTGATTCCGGCATTCTTCATAGCAGGAGCCATTGCGGTTTTTGTTTCGCAGGCATCGGTCCTGAAATATTTTGGAGTCCATGCACATAAGATATTATCCTACTCAGTGGCTTCTGTGTCTGGTACGGTCCTGGCCGTCTGCTCGTGTACCGTGCTCCCATTATTTGCAGGGATCTATACCCGTGGGGCCGGCATCGGTCCGGCAACGGCGTTTCTTTACTCCGGCCCGGCCATCAACGTCATGGCCATCGTGTTGACTGCGAGGATTCTTGGTTGGCAACTGGGTCTTGCTCGGGCGGTTGGGGCAGTACTATTTGCCATTTTGACTGGACTTCTGATGGCCTTCTTTTTCAGGAAAGACGACGGAGCACGAACCGCCGGGCAGATCTACCTCCCGGATGAAGGGGAGAAAGGCCGGACCCTCGCCCAGGAGGCCCTTTTTATGCTGACCCTGGTCCTGATCCTCATCTTCGCCGCCTTTGCAAAGCCCGCCCAAGGGTCCACCGGGCTCTGGCCCACTATTTTTACGGCCAAATGGTATATCACGGCCGGGCTTTTGATTATCCTCGGCCTTATGCTCAAGGTCTGGTTTTTAAAGGAAGAGCGGCTGACCTGGGTCCAGTCCACCTGGGGGTTCATGAAGCAGATCTTTCCCCTTCTGGGTGCGGGGGTCCTGGTTGCCGGGTTCATGCTGGGCCGGCCCGGTCATTCGGGCCTGATTCCCGATCACTATATCCAGTCCATGGTTGGCGGAAACTCCCTCTGGACAAATCTCTTTGCATCGGTATCCGGGGCGCTGATGTACTTTGCCACCCTCACCGAGGTTCCAATCCTTCAGGGACTGATTGGGGCAGGGATGGGCAAGGGACCGGCCCTCAGCCTCCTTCTTGCCGGTCCGGCCCTCTCCCTTCCCAACATGCTCGTGATCGGCGGTGTGATGGGGGTTAGGAAGACGGCAACCTTTTGTTCAATTATCGTAATCTTGAGTACAATTGCTGGGATGATCTATGGCTGGATTGGAGGATAAATAAGGCGAAGGGCCCACAGGGTGTAAGGCTCAAAGGGAATAAAGGAGAAACGAGATATGTCACAAGATGACGTGACCCAGATTAGGGTAGGGAATTCTCCTGTCGGCATCACGGGGCTGAAAATTGTCATGGAGGACATAGCCAAGGCCTATGGGGAGAGACCCGATCGGAAAGTGATGGAGGAACTCCTGAGTCGTTTGGGGAAAAGGAATTACATTCCTGAAAAGGTAAAGGAGAGTTATGCAAAGGCCTTCCTTCGGGAATTCAAGAAATTTCTCGGGAAGCCCTTTGAAGAGGAGACCCCTGAAGGGCTGGAAATCAAGGTACTGGGACCGGGGTGTGCCCACTGTGATCGCCTTGAGCAGGAGCTCATGCAAGTTATGGCTGAAACCGGGATTATGGCCGACATCGAGCATGTTCGGGATATCAAAGAGATTGGCAGATACGGGGTGATGGGTACGCCAGCCCTGCTCGTCAACGGCCAGGTCAAGTCAGTGGGTAAGGTGCCGCCAAGAAGTGAGCTTAAGGAATGGTTGAAAGAAGCTCAAGGGCAATAACTCAGAATTGAGGCACTGGGGAAACTATGGGATTGAGGGATCGGGAACACTGGTGTCTTCTTTTTCGCAGAACCCCATTGCTCTCTCTAGGTTCTGATTTTGAAGAAAGCTAAATTGACACAAAAGGAGGGATTTCATGGAGATCAAG
>CAZXCQ010000221.1:0-10350 GCA_964639275.1 uncultured Desulfobacteraceae bacterium
TTATGGGAGAGATCAAAAGCACCCTGGACATTATCATGGAAAAGACAAAAGGCCTTACCATGAGCCAGGATGAGAAAACGGAATTCCAACATCGTGAAATGGCAGCAAAGATCAAGGGGCTTCTTCTAAAGTTTTTTGACGGCCTCATCGATCTGGACAGGCTCAGGATCGAGGCCGCTGCCATAAAAGCAGAAAACCAGCAGATCTTTGACCGGCTGATCAGAGAGGAATTGATAAAGAGGATTGAACTGGAGGGAAACACCGCCCCTGTTTTCGCGGTATTGGAAGGCGTGACCGGTACAAATCTTGCTCCCCTCCGGGAGCTCCTGATCGATTTTCAAAGGAGGCTTGAGAGGGAAAGGGATTTGGCCGAAAAGTCGCTCAGGGAGATTTACCGCGAGAAGGGGATATCGGGTTCAGCGGTCCGCCCCAATCTGGATGCAAATGCGGAATGGAATGACTGTGTATCAAAGCTCACCGAAACATTCCGGCAAGAGGTGGTGCGATCAATTGGATAGCTCATGAATCCACAACGATTTTTTCCCTGGGCTCCGATACCACCTCTCCAATGATGGCGGCTTTCTCAATCCCATTTCCCTTTAGCTCAGCAAGGAGACCAGCGGCACGACCCCTGTCCACACAAATCAGCAATCCCCCCGATGTCTGCGGATCAAAAAGGATATCCTTCATAAGGGGGTCTATGGAGGGGACAAATTCCACTATGGGTTCGCGGAACTCCCTGTTCTTGTGAGCCCCGGCCGGTACAAGCCCCATCCGTGCATAGCTCAGGGTCTCGGGGAGGATAGGGATGCTGCCCCAGATGATCCGGACCCCCAAACCCGTATCCAGGACCATCTCGGCGACATGACCCAACAGACCGAACCCGGTAATATCCGTACAGGCATGGACCGGGTAATGGCTCATAATCTCCGCCGCATCCCGGTTGAGGGTTGCCATCAGACGGCTAACGGTTTCGATAATCTCGGTCGAAGCAAGACCGCCTTTGATCGCGGTATTGATGATCCCCGTGCCAAGAGGTTTGGTCAATATCAGATGATCACCGGCCTCGAGGCCTTTTTTTGTGATGACGCGATCCGGGTGAACAAACCCCGTGACAGACAACCCGTATTTGAGCTCCCTGTCTTCCACGCTGTGTCCACCCACCAGGACAACACCCGCCTCTCTGAGCTTGTCCAATCCCCCCTGAATGATCTGGCGGAGGATACTCATATCCATCTCCTTGAGCGGAAAGGCAACGAGATTCATGGCGGTCTTGGGAATGCCCCCCATGGCATAGACATCGCTTAGGGCATTGGCCGCGGCGATCTGCCCAAACCAGTATGGGTCATCCACAATGGGGGTAAAAAAATCCACTGTCTGGATAATGGCAAGGTCATCGGTCACCCTGTAAACCCCGGCATCGTCCGCCCTTTCCAACCCCACAATCAGGTTGGGATCGGTAGGAAATTCCAACCCGCAAAGCGCCCTGTCCAGGTCCCCTGGAGGCAATTTCGACGCTCAACCCGCGCCTGCCACCGTTTGTGTCAGGCGGGTGCCCTTTTGCTCTGCCATGGTCTTTATCCTCTAAGTCAGCCTATTGATTACTTTCACCTAATGCCACCTTATCACACTCCACCAGGGTTGTCTCTATCTTTGAACCTCACAGGGGCATCATTATCAGAGATCGTCGGCACACATTTTATGTGGACAAAACCTGTTTGACGGCAGGAGCGTCCAACCTCATTACCGGTTGCCTGATCCATGACGATAATCCTGCTGACAGTGAACTGACCGACCAGGTGCTTGATCGTCATGTCAAACTGGAAAAAGTGATTAAAAGAGAGAGATGATTAGGGAAATCCGATATATTGCCAATCAGACAATCGCCAAAAACCCCAAAAGAATTGAGGGGAGCCAATATTCCCCTTTGTGTATCATCCAAAGCCACATCCCACCAGGCTTAAATACCTGCAATAAAGTGGTCTCATGGGAGGATCTGAAGATTGGCCACCAAAAGGTTTTTGGAAGTCCTCCGAGAGGAGGGGTAGAGATGGCGCCTGATACCGTCTGGACCATGGGGAATTAGCAATGAACTCTCAACGTTCTCATTTTCAATACCAAAAAAACCTCATGACCTACACGGATGTCCATAGATTGAAACGTATCTGTTGGTAATTCCGTTAGCAGCATATTTCTCCCTGCCTTGACACCTAGCCTTACGAGCGAGGAGAAGGGCTCAATTTTTGCGACAACCCCCCTAAAATAGTTTACCTCTGGCCCTGTTGGTCTGTTTATGGAGACCTGGATGTCCCTGGGGGAGAGGGCGACTTTTTTGACACCATTGCCTTGATAGGGAAGAATAACAGGAATTCCTCCGCAAATGGCCTCCATTAATCCATGGCCCAAGGTCCTGTAATGCTCGCAATCCAGGATGTTGGGTGTCCCCATAAAATCGGATACGGTTTCAGTCCGAGGGCAAAAGAAGACCTCGTCAGGTGTGCCTACCTGTTCCAATCTGCCCATGTCCAGGATGGCGATTCTATCGGCCATCTCCTCCGCTTCCATCAGGTCATGGGTTACATGCATGGTGGTGACCCCTAACGCTTTGTGAAGCCGCCTCAACTCCAGCCTCAGATATTTGGAGGTCCTGACATCCAGACTGCTCAGTGGTTCATCCAAAAGCAAAATCTTCGGAGAGATAGCAAAGGCCCTGGCCAAGGCTACCCGTTGTTTTTCTCCCCCGCTCAAGGTATGTACATGCCGATTCAGTAGATGGGAGATGCCCAATAGCCCGGCCAGGCTCTCAACTCTCTCTCTTATCTCTTTTTTGGGAGGATCTTTCTCTCGTAGCCCAAATATCATGTTCTCTTTAACATCCAAGAAGGGAAACAGGGCATAATCCTGAGGGACATAACCGATCTCCCGTTTTTCTGGTGGTAAGGATGTAACATTATGCCCATCTACCCATATCTCTCCCTTTCGGAAACGATGCAGTCCGGCAATACATTCGATAAGAATGGTCTTACCGGCCCCTGTCGGTCCCAAGATGACAAAGTATTCCCTATCACCAACAGTAAGGTTTATATCGCTTAATGAGAAAGGGCCTAACTGCAATGAAAGCGATTTGATCTCGATCATATCTGATACGCCTTACCCCCGACCTTTCGGAGGGTCATCAATGCTACGACCGCGATAACAATGAGAATAAAGATCACTGCTACCGCCTTTTCCACATCAGCGGTAGCAAGGCTCAGGAATATGGCGATGGGCAAGGTCTCCGTCTTCAGTTTGGTGGCCCCGACTAAGGTTACAGTGGCCCCGAATTCCCCCACTGCCCTGGCCCAGGTCAGGATACTGGAGGCGATCAGTCCATCCCTGGCAAGAGGCAAGGTCACCCTGAAGAATACCTTCAGTTTACTGCATCCCAATGTCCTTCCCACCTGCTCATATCTGGGGTCAATACTATCAAAGGTGGATTTCAACAATCTGACCGCCAGGGCACTGACCACCGTGAACTGCGCCAAAATAATACCGGGCACTTCAAAGACAAATCTTAAGACCTTGGTCTCTATCCCAACCCCTATCGGGGTGTTGAAGAAGACCAGCAGGGCTGCCCCTAAGGCAATGGGCGAGATGACTATAGGCAGGTCGAGTATGGTATCAACGATGTCCTTTCCCAAAAACTCGGTCTGGGAGATCGCATACGCCACCGGAATGGCGATCAAAATGGAGATGATGGTGGCTACGGTAGCGGTGATCAGGCTTAATTTGATGGCAAAGAGGATCTCCTGCGATACAAGGGTTGAGAACAGGGTATCCCAGTTTGTATACGCGGCCATGGATACGACAATGCCGGTAAAGAATAGGGTTAGGACGGCGAGAGCGGCGAGGGTAGCTGTCCTAAATACCTTCCCACCTGTTATCCCCTTCCGGACTTGAGATATGCCCGTTCCAGACTTATTGAACACCCTACCCTTATCTCTTTACCATGGGTCTATAGTCCATGGGTATCCTGTACTCTCCCCCAATCTGAGCCCTTGGCGCGAACTTTCGGGCCTCTTCCTCTGTAGCTATATAACCCCACCTGGCAAAGATCTCCTGGCCCTCCCTGGATGTGAGAAAATCGATGAACCGTTGAGCGCTCTCCCTGTCCTTGGAGTAGGTCGAGATGGCGGCAGGGATGTAAGCGAGCCTGGGCACCTCATCCGGTTTCAAAAGGACCGCATCGATCTTATCAGGGTTCCATTTAGAGAAGACCCTCCATCCTATAATGGCATCCACCTTCTTTATGGCCAGGAGAGAGGCGGTGGCAGAGCAACTGGGGGCATGGGTGACGATATTTCTCTGGACTTGGGCTAAGAGGCCATTTCGCTCCAGCACCTCTATGGCATATAGACCCACACAAACCGCCTCGGGATTCCCTATCCCTACCCTGACCCCCGGCCTGGCCAGGTCTGAGAGGCCTTGGATATTCATCGGATTACCGTGTTGGACATCAATGGCAACGACGAGATAGGCGATGATCCTGACCGTATCGGGGTCAACGACTCCCTCTCTTTTGGCCTTGACCATATAATCCGGTGTCCCCGGGATATACAGATCCCCTCGGTGGGATATCTTCATCTGGGAGAGCATGGTCCCGGAGCCGCTAAAGTGGAGATCCACCTTTATCCCTGTCTTCTCTTCAAAGACCCTAGCCGCCTCTTCCATGGCAGGTTTGCTGGCCGAACCGCAAAAGGCGGCAATCCTCTTCTCAGCAGCCCCCGGGCTGCCAACAAAAGTTAGGGAAAAAACGACGATGACCAGATAAAGCAACGATCTTTTCATCTGAGCTTCCTCCAGCTAACACTCAAAATACTTGACACAGTCTTGAAGCCATTTAAGGATTGCCTCGATCTGGTAGAGCCTGAATTGGAAGACCAGGTGGTCAAATTCATCGGGGCAGGCCTTATCCTGCTCTCTTATACCTTCCAGATGTCCCTGGCACACCTTGACCTGTTTTGCGATGAGTTCGGCAATGCCGCAAGGTTTTAATTCCCGCATAAAAAAGAGCTTGGCCAAAAACTCAAGCCGCAGATCGCGCATCTTTTCGACCGGTGCATGAACCCAGGCGAGAAAGGTCTCACGCCCTTTGGGGGTAATTGAATAGACCTTTTTGGGCGGGCGGTTATCCTGGATTTCTATGTCCGATACCACTTCTCCGGTCATTTCAAGGCGCTTGAGAAGGGCATATATCTGACTCATTCCGGCATGCCACACACGCCCCAATCCGGATGAGAAATAGTGGTGAATTTCATACCCGTGTCTCTCCTGTTTCATCAAAAGCCCTAAGATGACATACTCTTGAGGATGCCTGGTCATTCTATTCTCTTTTGATATATTCATGTTCTGAATATTTAGTTAATGTGTATACCCTTTTCAATATGTCGTCAAGCGAAAATCCATATTTTTCTCAAAAAACCTTGCGAAATTGAGTTGCCGGCCTCCATCTGTAGGCCTTTTTGCAGCCCTGCTATTGTCCCGATGCAATGAGGGCTGCGCCCAGGGCTCCGACCATTTGAGGATCCTCCGGAACCAGAGCCTCTTGGCCGGTTGCTTCCTGAAGTATCTGCACCATACAGCGGTTTCGGGCAACGCCCCCGGCAAAGACAAGAGGTTCTGTAATGGTAACCCTTTTGAGCATACCCACCGCACGTTGCACAACCGAGCGGTGCAGACCCAGGGCGATATCCCGCCGGTTCTCACCTTTTGCCAGAAGCGATGTCACCTCGGATTCTGCAAACACCGTGCACATGCTGCTGACCTGGATCTCCTTTTGGGCCTTGAGGGCATCCTCCCCGAATTGATCCAGACTGTAACCGAGGGTTTGTGCCATGATCTCCAGGAATTTTCCTGTCCCTGCCGCGCACCGGTCATTCATCTCAAATTTGGTGACCCTTCCCCCGCCATTGACGGCAATGGCCTTGGAATCCTGCCCCCCGATATCCAGGATGGTCCTCACTTCAGGAAACAGGAACCGGGCGCCCACGGCATAGGCCTTGATCTCCGTGACTGTGGGTGCCTCAAAGGTAATCTCAAAGAGGTGCCGGCCGTAGCCCGTGGCCATGATATGGTCATAGGACAATCCTTGGAGCAGGGTCCGGGCATGGGCCATGGGATCAAATCCGGAATCTGTCTTCAGACTCCGGATTATCCTGGCATCTTGCATTATGACCAATTCAATGGTTCTTGAACCGATATCTATGCCTGCAACTCTCACACTTACTCTCCCGATCTCATTTTCAGGCATATGCCCCAAAATCTCTTGCCGCCTCCACCATGGCGTGGACATTCAATGGAGGCGTATTGACCGGCATCTCACAGGCGGGCATGAGGATAAATCCACCCGGCAGGTCCTTGCCCTGCATAATAGCTCGCCTTGACTCCTCCAATACGTCATCGTACGTACCGGTTGCGAGTATGGAGGTGTTTACATTCCCGGCAATAATATGTGCCTTTCCAAAGACACCCGCCACCTCGTTTATATCCATCTCCCCGATGCTGAAGATTGTGCGCGGAGGCCAGGGCAACTCAGACCAGTGTTTGAGATTTTGCCTGTGGTTGCCGCAGATGTGCACTTTAAAGGCATTTACCCCGCGCTCCATAAGATGCATGTTAATCTTTTTTAACCAAGGAAAGGCGAATGATCTGAAGATATCTCCGCTGATCAGATCGTTGGAATCCATGGGGGCGCTAATGCTGGCAGAGGCACTGCCACCGAATTCATCGAGAATCAGGTCGGCCAGTTCCAGGATAAACCGGGTGGCCTTCTCATATGCAACCCGGACAGCTCCGGGCTCCTTTATATACCAACGCAAGAGACGCTCTTTACCGATTATCCCCGCCACCACGCTTGTCACGGAACCGGCCCGTATCTTTGCGTGTGAGCCCTCAGCAGTAACGATTCGATTAAAGGCCATGAGATTCGGAACCATGCCGGCATTGCGAATATCTCGAATCTTCAACTGATTGACATCAGAGGGTTTTGCTACAGGATTTCTGATGGTTGTCGGCGCACATTCCTCATAGCTCTCAGGAAAACGGATCTCACCGCCAAATTCCCAACCCCCCCAGTCTGCCCAGCCATAGCTGATGTCGTCATCATAGCCGTGAAGCGCTTTTGCGATACGCTGCACCTTTACGGATTGATCAATATCCATAAAAAAGGCCTTGAGATCCAGTCCGGCCAGTCTCGCCACATAGCCCCCCGCATAGGCCATGACGGGAATCCGGTCGATAGGGGCGCCGTCTCTGAGGGCTGTGAGCCGTTCTTTTGAGGTCATGGTTTCAATCATTAAAATGCTCGACGTTTTCCACCGTTACGAGGTGACTTGAAACAGAGGGCACGGAGGGGCGCCCTACAACATCTATACACTCCAAGGTTATCTTCAGGACGGATAGAGCGACCTCACCCCTGGAAAAGGCGACACTGGCACTCATAAGTCCTTTCTTGATTGCGTCTTTGGCCTCATCAATCAGATCGACCCCCACGATAATGGGTCTCTTGACACCTTTCAGATCGCCTATGGCATCAGAGACTCCCAGTGCCATCA
The DNA here is from genome assembly GCA_964639275.1 of uncultured Desulfobacteraceae bacterium. Lineage (GTDB taxonomy): Bacteria > Desulfobacterota > DSM-4660 > Desulfatiglandales > Desulfatiglandaceae > CAZXCQ01. The sequence continues at coordinate 7,593 of CAZXCQ010000221.1, forward strand.
GGTCATTGACGCAAAAAAAGGCATCGATATTTTTGTTTTCTTGATAAATATCCTTTGTAACGATATTGGCTTTCCCGCGGTCAAAGTCGGCCCGTTCCCTGATCAATAATCGGATGTCCGGGTGGTCTTGAAGTAACTCGCCAGCGCCATCGGCCCTGCCAATGGATTGGGCCGAATCGGCCCGTCCCTCCAGAATCACCGCTTTACTCTTCTTGCCCGATCCCAGCTTGCTGATGATATATTCCGCTCCCATTCTTCCCTGGAGAAAAAAATCGACCGTTGGAATTGGGACATAATAGGGGGAAATCTCTTCAAAAAGCCGTTGATCTGTTTTGGCGCCCACATCCAGTATTGGGATCTCTTTTGAAGAGGCTTGGAGAATCCCTGATACCAGATTGTTGTTATTCAAGGGGTTGATAATGACGGCATCAAAACCGGATTCTATCATCTTGAACAGCATATTTGACTGGGCTGAAGGATCATGGGGCGGCATAGGCCAGAAACATTTGATTTGAAGGTCCATCTTTTTGGCCAGGCGATTGTAATGCCTTTTCATGTCCATCCAAAATGGATTGGACCGATTAGCCATGAGTATGCCTATTCGGCATTGGCCTTTTTGCCTCACTCTCGAACCTCATCAGTCAATCTCTGAAATGAAAGCCCTTTATTGATCTTGTTTATTGAACCGTTCAATAAACCGGTGGATGTCAGCCGCACTGGCGTTGAGTCTTGGCCCGGGCTGGGTGCATTTAAGGGCGGCGCAGCCGGTTGCAAACCTCATCGACTCTTTCATGCCCAGTCGCTTGATGAATTTTGCATAGATCAGGCCTCCTGAAAAGGCATCCCCTGCGCCGGTGGTGTCCACAGCCTGTATATTCAGGCTGGGCACGATCATCGATTCGTTATTATTAAAGAATAAAGATCCCTTTTCCCCCATTGTGGCGACTATGCCTATTGATGGATGATAAAGCCTATAGATATGAGATGCTGCCTGATTGCAATCATCTTTGGCAGTCAATTCGAGCATAAAATGCTGATTGGTGATGAAAAGATTAGAGATAGCCAGCATCTCGTCTATCTCTTCTCGGGATACACCGCACAATTCCATAAACCGGAGGCCGACCTGAAGATTAAAAACGATCGGAATCCCTATCCCCTTGCAGCTCAGGGCCAGCTTGAGGGACGGCTTGGCCGGGATCATCTCGTTGTAGAAGACCTTGGCGCCGTGCAGCATATCCACGTGGACTTCATCTTCTGATAGAGAAAGAAGGCTGTCACCCAGATGGGAAAATATGGCCTTGGCCCCGTCTCTGGTCACTGCAATAAAGTTATGGAGCGAGGTTCCGCCCGGTTTTGTCAAGACAAAGGTTGAAAAGACACCGGTTTGCTTAAGATCTTGGATAAAGGCTTTCCCATAACGATCATCCCCCATTTTTGCGATCAGACCAGCCGAGCCGCCTAGGCGGGAGACAGCAACCATGGCATTGGCGCAACTGCCTCCGGGCAGGAGACGCTCCCCATGGATAAAGGAAAAGCCGTCTTCCCTGGGGAGGTCTTCGGTGCTCAAAAAGAGGTCCATGGCTGCAAACCCCATCCCCCTCACATCTACTGACATCTCGAGACTCCTCTAATCTTATTGCCTTATTAGCTTCTCCAGATCTGCGGCAACACGTTCCAGATCAAGATGGTTCACTGCCTGGACTTCCCTGAACCACCCCTTTGGGACCGCGTCAAATCCTTTCAGCGCGCCGGCCAATGCCCCTGCCATAGAGGCAATGGTATCGGTATCATACCCCACGTTTGCCCCGGAGATTACACTCTGTTCGGGGTCACCTTCACAGGCCACGAATATGCCTATGGCCGTAGGGATGGATTCATATGCCGGGAGCCCTGTACCGATGACATTTGCAAGCGACCGGTTGGCCGCATCCACGTCTTCGGCTTTCAATGCCAGTGATACCGCGAGTTCGATACGCTCCGCCACGGAAGGCAGGGGAACGGTCCTCCCTTTTTTCAGGCCGATGGCCTCACCCTTTCGTGCGCCATCCAAGGCCGCCCTGACCACGGAGAACACATCGGATCCAGAGATCAAGGCGACGGCCACCCCTGCCGCAATGGCACAGGCGGCGGCAATGGCCGTCTGGGTGCAATGAGACGGGAGGCATACCGTCACCGCATCATCGACCGTGCCGTCGATATCGCCGGGATGAACCAGGCCTGTCGGGGAGATCTTCATGGCGCCGCCGTTCGAGGCCCCTGTCATGGGATGTCTTTCTCCGAGACAGGCCTCCACAGGATCTCTTCCGGCGTCGATGATCTCCATCGACTTCCTGGTGCTGGGGCCGAACATGGTTCCCAGCCCCTGGGCAGTCGCCTCTCTCACCCTCTCGGCGGAGTAATCTGCGATGATCTTTGGCCTGATTTTCCCTTGATGATCAATATAGGCCTTCGCAACAGCCAGGGTCAGCAGGGTGTCATCCGTCACCTGACCGGCACGCATGCCGGAATGGACACGGGAACCCTCCAGCGGGGCCTTGAAAGAGCGCAAAGGTCCGTTAAACCGCTCACGGATCTGGTCGGCTGTCATATCGTGGCCGGGCATACCCAGGGCATCTCCGATGGCCACCATCGACAGGCAGCCGAGAATCTTCTTATAAAGTCTCTCTTTCAAAGTCCAATTGTAACATCCCAAAAAACAGGGGGAAGGTGTGGCATGGGGGTCTTTTTTTCTTCCACATGCCTCTAATAGGGGGCCCGG
>CAZXCQ010000222.1:0-1174 GCA_964639275.1 uncultured Desulfobacteraceae bacterium
GGGGACAAGAACGTAACCTTGAACCCCTGAACCTTTGAACCCGTGAACGGATACACAATATTATATGATATTGCGACCCATATGAAAACAACCATAGATATTTCAGATTCCTTATTGCTGGAAGCAAAAAGAATATCGCAGATGGAGCATACCGCCTTGCGCTCCCTCATAGAAGATGGACTACGCCAAGTTCTTAAAAAGCACAGCATGAAGAAAGAGTTCAAATTGCGCAGAGCCAGCTTTAAAGGGAACGGACTGAGTGCAGAATTCCAGGGAGAAACCTGGCAAAAAATCCGTTCAGCCGCCTACGAAGGGCACGGTGGATGATTGCCGTTGATACCAATATTCTTGTCTACGCCCATCGCGAGGACTCCCTAGACCGCGATTTTGGCCGGTTTCCGGAGCTCAAGACCCGCAACCCACTGATCGAATAGCTTTCATCCAACCCATAATACCTCTGTGTCCGTGGACTCTGATAGAGTGAGGATGATGACCGTCCGGATGGTTAAAAAGGCATGTTCAGGCTGGTCCACCAGTTTCAGCTAAGACATCGGGCGGTCTGATTTACCTTGACACCAAAGGTCGGATCTTTGTATTCTTCTTACCAAAAAGGCGACCCTTCATTTGTTATCTGTATCTGCACTCCTGTTCCTTTCTCCTTTCCTGAAACGCCCCTGGAGGTTGCCTCGATAATTCCCATAGAAAAAATGACAGGTAGAATAACTGGAATAATCGCCCCGCTCATAGCCCTTGTCTCTTTGACCATTGGCTTGCTGGCCTGCGCGGTTAGGCCAACTCCCCCGGAAGTCCCTCGTCATGTCCGGCCTCATGACATTAGCCTTACCGCCCGATCGCAGATCGCCAGGCCATATCGCCTTGGGGGTTCATCTCCGGAGAGCGGATTCGATTGTTCAGGGCTTGTATTTTGGACATATGCCCGGCACGGGATCCAATTACCCAGAACCGCAGAGGAGCAGATGGAAATTGGGCAGGCGGTGGGGAGGCATGAACTTCAACCCGGCGACCTGGTCTTTTTCAAGATAAAGGGCAAGGGGTTTTTATCCATTTTCTTGAAATCGGGTCTGCACGTGGGTCTGTATACGAATAACGGGAAGTTTGTTCATGCCCCAAGCTCAGGCAAATCTGTGAGGGAGGATCGGATGTCAAACGAATA
>CAZXCQ010000222.1:1274-10246 GCA_964639275.1 uncultured Desulfobacteraceae bacterium
GTAGTAGTCTTTGATCTTCTTTGACTGCCCGCGCACCACCGCCTTGAGCAGGTCCCCTTCCAGTTCCGCCACCTCAAGGAGCCTGTAATAGTCAAGGGATTCCTTGAAATGGGCGAGCACGATCATGCCCGTGAGGAGGGGGTGGTTGTTGGTCACGTTTGCGTCTTTGAATGTCAGACCATGCTCCAGTTCCACCTCGAGTCCGGCCTGGAACTCCCTGGGGTCGATTTCCATGTTTTTTTTGTTGACCTCGGCCAGGATGAGCCTGGCCTCCTTGAGGGCTATCTTTGCCTCCTTTTTTTGGGTCCAGTCGGTGATCTTGAGTTCCTTACACACCCTCCTGACCTCTTCAACCGTAATGTAGACAGGAATCTTCATGTTTGCCTCCTTTTTTGCGTAATCAGATTTTGAATCAACAAATCCCCCAACCGGTTCAAAGTACATAGCAGGCCAGGATCTCACCAAAATAGAGGGTATGGTAATCCTTTTCCGGGTAGAGCTTTTTGTATTCGGCGTCCAGGTATGCCGGGTCCAGGGGGGTCTTGTAGACGATCTTGCATTCAAGGTGAAGACCCGGCGTGTTGATGATCGGCGAGACCGTTTTCTGGGCATCGGCAATTGCCAGGTGGCATTCCTTGAACTTGTTTACGTCCCGACCGGACTTGGTTCCGCAGTACATGAGTTCATCGCGCATATTCCCGGAGGGTGCGGTGACGGTGAAATCGGCGGCCTTTTCGATAATCCCGAAGGTGTGACGGGAGTCGCGGACCAAGACCATAAAGACCGGTTTTCGCCAGGCAAAACCGATGGTGGCCCAGCCGATGGTCATGACGTTGAGCGCGTCGCCGGCCTTGACCGTGAGAAAGGCGCCCTCCCTGACCTGGTTTATGACTTTTTCCGCTACGGACATGTAATCAACTTTTTTCATAATCTCCCTCCGTTCATTAGTAGAAAGACGGACGTTCGTCACGTCCTGGCATTTGATGGCTACGCAAAAATCTATCAATACCCCCCTATTGCTCTTCTCCCGGCGCCTGTCCCCGCGAGGCGAGGGAGCGAAAATATGGAAATTTACAACATTTTGGCCCTTTAAAACCCGGGCGATGGGGATTCCGGAGCCCCCATTGCCCTGTCTAAGTCCCGATTTTGAAAAAGGCCAAATTGATACGGAAATCTTACTATGGTCTCGACTTGTGCCTCCGTTGGTGTCACGCGGTTTCAATTTCTTTATCATAGGGTAATGTCTGGTGTTAAGCGTTTTTTGTTTCAGATCATGAGTTTTTACTGTGTCAGCTCACTCTGCTTTTATGACCGACGGAATAGATCGCGGTCGAAGCCGGATCTCCTATGTGAAGGCTTGATTGGATCAGGGAGAGATTGTTTGAATATCCCATAGCTGTTCTTGCTTTTCTTGCCAGAGATTGGCAGTATCAAGGCCTGAGTTCCAGATAAAACATAGAATCACCGGATGCCCTTAATCCCTATACGATAGCGGCACCGGTCATCGTTTGAAGAAAGCCAAATTAATACATAGACCGAAAAAAGGGAAAGGGGACATCCTTTGTATATTGACTTTTGCTGCTGAAAATGCTGAAAAATGGATGACGGTTTTTCTCAACTCGCCGGCTTGAGGCGAAGCTTCGCCAGATAAGGAGAAAGGTATATCCATGGATAAGACCCCCTTGCATTATCAGACCATTACTGCCCTGGCGCAGGGTATCCGGAAAGGGGAAATCTCCCCTGTTGATCTCACCGAACATCTCCTCTCGCGTATGGAGACGCTGGATACCAGGCTCAATGCCTTCCGGGTTGTTTCCCCCGAAAAGACGCTGGCACAGGCCAGGGCGGCGGAAATCGCGCTGCGCTCCGGACAGGATCTGGGACCCCTTCATGGCATTCCCTATGCGGCCAAGGACCTCTTTGATGTCAGGGGGCTTCCCACGAGCGCGGGGACAAGGCTTCTGGAGGGCAATATCGCTTCGAGAGATGCGCATGCGATACGAAGCCTGGCCCAGGCCGGGATGATTTTGCTTGGCAAGACCAATACGGTTCAGTTCGCATACGGTGGTGTGGGGATCAACCACGATCATGGCACGCCCCATAATCCATGGCACCAGGACCATTATGTTCCGGGCGGCTCCAGCAGCGGTTCGGCCGTGGCAGTCGCTTCAGGCATGGCGCCCGCGGCATTGGGGAGCGATACAGGGGGGTCGGTAAGAATTCCAGCCTCCCTTTGCGGAACCGTCGGTTTAAAGACTACCGTTGGCAGGGTCAGCCGGGCTGGTGTCTATCCGTTAAGCTGGAGTCTCGACTCGGTTGGGCCTCTGACCCGCTCTGTCGAGGATGCCGCCATAATCTATCAGTGCCTGCAAGGATACGACCCAAACGACGAGACAACCTGGACGTTGCCTCCACAGGATGTATTAAAGGACCTGAAGCGAGGGGTCCGGGGGTTGCGAGTGGCATTTGCAGAAACCGCGTTCTGGGACAATATCCACCCGGAGGTGGAGAGTGCGGTGCGAGAGTGCGGGAAGGTCTTTGAGGGACTAAAGGCCCATGTTGAGAGCATCCGGTTTCCGGAGGCCGGGGAAGCCCTGCAACTCAACCCCAGGGGGCTCATTATCGTGGCCGAGGCCTATACCCTCAACAAGAAATGGATGGACGAGCACTTTGATGAGCTGGACCCTATTGTGGCCCACCGGATGATCAAGGGAAAAGAGATCAGCGCCAGCGAATATCTTCAAAGCACCTTGGACTGGAAAGAGCTCCGGAGGAAGGCCGGTGAGTCCCTCAGGGACGTGGATGTCCTGCTCGTGCCGGCGACTATCATCCCGGCCATGCCTCTTGCCGAGGCCGACAGGGATATGGACGTCTATTCCGAAATAAACGTATCCTATCTTCGTAACACATCCATCGGCAATATCCTCAACCTCTGCGGGTTGAGCCTTCCGTGCGGATTTACAAAGGAGGGACTGCCTATTGGGTTGATGCTTTACGGGAAATCGTTTCACGAAGATGTGGTGCTCCGGGCGGGATATGCCTTTGAGCAGGCCACTGCCTGGCACACCCGGACTCCTGATCTCGGATGGGCTGAGAGTAGTTGATCGGGGCTTGGTTTTTTGCGGATCAGAGAGGTGTCAATACCAACTGCTGGAAAAATAAGAAGGAAGGTATCAATTTAGCCTTTTTCAGAATTAACACCTGGGCAGGGCAATGGGGGTTCGGAATCCCCATTGCCCGGGTTTCATAAAACTAGACTGTTAAAAAGGAAGGTTGTTATGATCAGCGCAATACATCATGCGAGCTTTACCGTAAGCAACATGGAAAGATCCGTTGCCTTTTACCGGGACATCCTGGGAATGGAGGTCCTGTGGGATTCCATCGAGGCGGGGGTAATATATAAGGGAGAGGTGAGCGACAGGATCACGGGGTGTCCGGGGACCGAGCAGCACATCGTCTACATGGGGATTGGAGGAGACTTCCTGGAACTGGTGGAGTACACCCCCAGGGGAAAAGAGCTGGTGGACAATAAGGCAAGTGACACAGGTGCGGCCCATGTCTGCTTTAAGACCGACAACATAGAGGCATTGTATGAAAAGCTCCTGTCAAACCAGGTGGTCGTACACTGTAGCCCGCAGAAAGGAATCTCCAACCTGGTGATGTATTTTCGTGACCCTGACGGCATGATCCTCGAGGCCATAGAGGGAAAGACAAAGGTTTAGGCATTCGGTCTGCAACGCATCCTCACAAGGCCAGATTAAAGGAGAAGTGGCATTGATGGGTTTCTACAACACCATCAAGTACCGGGATATCAAAGTGAAGCGGTGTCCGTGAATTGTCTTTTTTGGGGTTAGAATCCCCGGCCTCAGGTTCCAGGGGATTTTGATCAAACCGGAGGAAGTTGGGTGGATTTGATATCTATAATCCCGATCCAGGTCCTGCATGGGCTCGTTTATGGGATGGTCCTTTTTCTGCTGGCATCAGGGCTTACCCTTATTTTCGGGATGATGGATGTCTTGAACTTTGCCCACGGGGCGCTATACATGCTCGGCGCCTACTTCTCCTTTTCTGTGCTGGTGTGGACCGGGCAATTCTGGCTCAGCCTGATCATAGCCCCCGTACTGGTTGGTTCTGTTGGTATATTCATCGAGCGGTTTTTTCTGCGAAAAGTGCATGCCTATGGTCACGTTCCAGAACTATTGCTGACCTTTGGGATAGCCTATATTCTCGAGGACGTGGTAAAGATCATATGGGGCTCTGAGCCCCTGAGGGTCCCGATTCCGGCGATTCTATCAGGCTCATTGTCTGTCTTTGGCGTTACATATCCTACGTACCGACTCTTCATCTTGGTCATATCTCTACTGGTATTTGTGATCTTGTTTTTGATCCTGTTTAGAACTCGCGTGGGGATCATCGTGCGGGCGGCTGTGGCCAAAAAGGAGATGGTAGGTGCGCTGGGGTTCAATGTTCCCTTGATATTCCTGCTCCTCTTTGGTGTTGGGGCATGGCTGGCAGGAGTGGCAGGCGTCATCGGTGGCCCTTACCTGATGACACATCCTGGCATGGCCGCCGCGATCCTTGTTGACCTTTTCGTCGTGGTCGTGGTGGGGGGATTGGGATCGATCCAGGGGGCGCTTCTGGCCGCGATATTGATCGGAGAGCTTCAGTCCTTCGGGATCCTTTTCCTGCCTCAATTCGCGCTCTTTTTTGAGTTCTTGCTCCTGGCAGCGGTTCTCATCTTTAAACCACAAGGCCTGTTGGGAGAGAGCAAATGACGTATCGCCGTGTATGGAAGTGGCTGTTTTTCGTCTCTCTCGTTGCGCTTCTGGCCTTTTTGCCCAAGCTCATTTCGGAATTCAGCCTGAACCTCGTGATTACCATGCTGATCTACTCTCTGGTGGCCGTGGGTTACAATATCCTTTTTGGACAGGCGGGACTCCTCTCCTTCGGGCATGCCGCCTACTTTGGAATAGGCGCCTATACTTCCATACTCGTGTATAAACATCTTGGACTCTCCTTGTTGCCAGGCATTGTCGCGGGCGGTGTGTGCGGTGTCTTGCTGGGTATAGTCTTCGGGGTCTTTGTGGTTCGATTGAGCGGACTGCCTTTCGCATTGCTGAGTCTGGCATTCAATATGGTCATCTATGCTGTCGCCGAAAAGTGGCGTTCCCTTAGCGGTGGTGAGGATGGGCTGGCCATGCAGCGACCCGACCTGTCTGTACCGGGATTCGGATCTATTGACATGTTTTCCACTGTCAACTTCTATTACTTTGTCCTCATCGTTGTGGGACTGAGCGTAGTGTATTGTTGGTTTCTCACCAGAACCCCTCTGGGACGGATCAATGTGTGCGTTCGGGAAAACGCAGAGCGAGCAGGCTTTGTGGGCTACAACACCTATGCGACAAAATTCCTGGTCTATCTCATTGCTGCATTCTTTTGCGGGATAGCCGGGGCCCTGGCCTCGTCCTTTCAGGAGTTCGTCTCCACGACAATGATCAACCTCGATAAGTCAGCAGATATCCTGATTATAACCTTTGTCGGTGGTCGCGGCATATTCTGGGGACCCATCATAGGCGCCTTTTTCCTAACGTATCTCAACGATGCCTTGAGTTCGCTCACCGAGCACTGGGCAATCATTCAAGGTGCCATCTTTATCGCCCTGGTCATGTATGCCCCGGATGGGATCAGTGGTCTGGTGCTACGTATAAAGGACTGGCTCCTGGACCGATTTAGAAGGGAAGCAGGCTGAGAAGGATGAAAAACGCAACTATTCTGGAAATGATCGGTCTTTACAAGAGCTTCGGGGAACTGATGGCCATAAATGATCTCTCACTCTCCATAGATGGAGGAACACGGCATGCCATTATTGGACCCAACGGGGCAGGCAAGACAACGTTATTCAACCTCCTCAGCGGCCACCACAAGGTGACCAGCGGACAAATCATCTTCAAGGGCCTGGACATTACCGGGTTGTCCCCTTTTCGCATCAACCGACTGGGAATAGCCCGTTCCTTTCAAATCATCAATGTCTTTCCCCAGTTATCGGTGTTCGAAAATGTGCGCTCAGTCTTAATGTCCAAACACCAGGTCCGCTTTAACTTCGTGAGAAACATACGCAGGTGGGGAAATGTGGAGCAGGAGACCCTGGCCAGCCTGGAGCAGATCGGGTTGCTGCACAAAAAAGAGGTTCCGGCGGGCTTTCTCTCTTACGGGGAACAAAGGGCCTTGGAGGTGGGGCTCACCATAGCTTCCGATCCCGAGCTGATCCTGCTGGATGAGCCGACCGCGGGCATGTCAATGGATGAGACCCGTCAGGCCATAAGATTGATTGATACGGTCACCCGGGGAAAGACCCTGGTCATCATCGAACATGACATGGAGGTGGTCTTTAGTTTGGCCGACGTGATCACGGTCATGTATTATGGAAAGGTTGTGGCCACCGGGCCACCGGAAGAGATTCGAGAGGACCCGAAGGTGAGGGAGGCGTACCTCGGAGATCAGTAAGAGATGTTGCAGCTTCGTGAGGTAAATACGTACTACGGAAAAAGCCACGTCCTCTTCGATATTTCCATGGAAATCGCGCAAGGGGAAATCGTGGCCCTGTTGGGCAGAAATGGCGTGGGCAAGACGACCACCCTGAGAACCATTATGGGCCTGACTCCACCGGTCAGTGGATCCATCCGGTTCAAAAATGAAGAGATAGCCGGCAAAAAGAGCCATTACATCGCACTGGCCGGAATCGGTCTGGTGCCCGAGGAGCGCTGGATATTTCCCAACCTGACCGTTTACCAGAACCTGATTATGGGAATAAAACCGGGCCAATACAAAAAGGATGTTCAGGCGGGGTGGACCATCGATCGGTGTTATGCGCACTTCCCGATACTTAGGGCACGACACAACTCAAAAGGGGGAGTTCTCTCCGGTGGCGAGATGCAGATCTTGGCCATAGCCCGGACCCTGATGGGAAATCCCGACTTGATCCTGGTTGACGAACCCACAGAGGGTCTGGCCCCGATGATTGTGGAGGAGGTCAGCAAGGTAATCAGGGAGATAAATGATTCGGGTACGGCCGTATTGTTGGTCGAGCAGAGACTTCCGGTTGTCCTGGGTCTGGCACAGAGGATCTACCTGATGAGCAAGGGGATCATCCAGTGGGTGGGGACCCCTGAGGGGCTTGGCGAACGGGATGATATCCGCAAAAAGTATCTGGAGGTCTAGATGAAAGGAGGTGAGGGGACAACGCGGCATTCGAGTATGTTTACCAAAAACAGACGTAACATCTCAATAAGCAGGGGTAAAGCCGTGGCATGTGGAAAAAGATAGACCCCATGCCACACCAGGATCCATCGCCCCTCCGGATTCTTGAGAAGTTACAAACAGACCAAACAAGGAGATTGGCTATGAGAAAGGTATGCGTATTATTCGTGGTCTTGGCAGGGCTGATCCTGGTTATCAACCAGGTGCAGGCAGCCCCTCCTGTGGTGGTGGGTCTTAACGATATTCGCTCCGGTCCATTTAAGACGAATGGGGATCGATTTCTCATGGGCATGGAGGTGGCGGCCAAGGAGATCAATGCCGCCGGTGGGCTTTTGGGACGTCCCATTAAAATACTGGTCGAAGACAACCAGCTAAAACCGGAGATTGCGGTCCAGAAGCTCAAGAAAATGATTCTGAAAGACAAATGTCAGGCCATCTTTCAGGGGTCGAGTTCGGCAGTGGGGCTGGCGATCTCTCAGGCCATGCCTCGATACAAAAAGCTCTTCCTGGCCATAGCGTCATTTGCCATGGCTATCACCGGAGAGCATTTTAATCCTTATGTCTTCCGGACAGACGCCAATGTGGCGACCCTGACCAAAACCATGGCGTTATATTGTGGCAGGCAAAAGCAGTTTAAGAAGGTCTATATGATCAACCAGGACTACTCTTATGGCCACGATGTGGCCAATTATTACGAGAGGTTTATCAAGGAGATTAACCCGGATACCGAGATCGTGGGAAAGGATTTCCATCCAATCTTTAATAAGGACTTTGCCCCTTATATCAGCAAGGTCAAGGCCTCTGGCGCGGACTATCTGCTCACCGGCAATTGGGGGCCTGATGAAAGCCAGCTTATTATTCAGAGCCGAAGCCTTGGTATGGATATCCCGATTGCGGGCATCCTTATGTTTGATATCAATAATCTGAGGGCAATGCCGGGAGATCAAGCTGTGGGGGACTATGGCGTGGGTTCTTTTGTCCTGGGTCTCGACATTCCAGCGGCCAGGAAATTTGAGGATTCATTTTATGAGAAAACAGGTGGAACGTGGCCGGTTGAACAGATTTGGCTGGGATACAAAGGGATGGTGTTGTATGCAGAGGCCGTCAAAAAGGCAGGGTCACTCGATGTCGAAAAGATTATCAAGGCCTTTGAGGGGCTCAAGTGGAATGGACCGACCGGCACCGTAACCATGCGGGCAAAAGACCACCAGCTAATGCAACCCATGTGTGTCGGCCAAGTGGTCAAAAAGACAAAGTACTACGATTTTCCGTACGTAAAGCCAATTGAGGTTATCCCCCCTGACCAACTCACCTATAAGCCAGAGGAATTCGGATGGAGGCCATATCAGGGAAAATAGCGACAGATCCGTATGTTCTAGGATCTGTCGCCGAAACCGTGATCTGCCACGGTGCAGAAGTGGGCCGGGCAGTGTCGAACAAAATCTCCTTTTGAATGTAAACCCCGATGTTGCATTGGAATTCACCCGATCCGATGGAATGTCCTGTCATACAAGCACCAACTGGATAATTGATGCCCTCACAGGACCGCATTCAATGTGAATTCCTCATAGAGCATCAATTTGGTGACTTCGTATTGCAAAAACAAGGTAATTTAATGGAACCATGGATATTTTTTGGTAACATCTGAAAAAACAGGGGCAAAGGTGAGGCATGGGGGTCTTTTTTTCTTCCACATGCCTCTAATAGGGGGCCCG
>CAZXCQ010000223.1:0-10225 GCA_964639275.1 uncultured Desulfobacteraceae bacterium
GAGCAGGCAGGCACGGGTAAAGGCCTGGCTAAATTCCGGTGTGCCTGCTAATTCGAGATATGTTATCCGGGATAGCAGTTCCCGGGTCTCTTTGCGTTTGACCGAAGACAACAGAAGAAGCCTGGCACCCATACCGGCGGCATTTCCCACCTGATGAAACCGGGTGAGGGCCAGAGAAGGCAGCATGCCCATGGCCAGCGCATTTGAGATGTCTATGTAACTGCCAAAGGCACCGGCTATGATGATCTTGTCGATTTCAGAAATGCCGTCTCGCTCCAGAAGGATCATCAGTGCGGCCGCAATCGCGGCCTTTCCCAGCTGGACCTCGCGCACATCCTTCTGGGTGATGGAGATCTCCGAAACCGTGGCGTTCAGATCTCCGGGAACAAGGATAAATTCTAAACGGCCGCTCTTTTCGACCACGCGGGAATGCGAGCCCCTCAGCATCCGACCGCCCCCATCCAGAACCCCGGCCAGATAGAGCTGCGAGACAGCGTCCAGTATCCCGGAGCCGCAGATCCCTGTTGGCTCGGCATCATCAATGGTCTTATAGCTGACCCCTTCGCCCCACAGGCGTATCCTTTCGATGGCCCCGGGAGAGGCCCTCAGCCCGTCGCGGATATGATACCCTTCAAACGCGGGACCAGAGGCACAGGATACGCTTGTTATCCGGCCCCGGCAAATCAGTGATATTTCCGTGTTGGTGCCGATATCAATGACGATTAGGTTTTTGTGATCCCATTCTTCGGCCGTTGCCGCCAGGACGGCCACGTGATCGGCCCCCACAAAACCCGCAATGTTGGGGGGGAAATAGACATAGGCGCCCGGCGCGAAATCCAGACCGATGGCCCTGGCCTTGACATTCAGATCGCCGCGGACCGCCGGGACAAAGGGAGACCTGGCCAGTTGATGGACCGGCAGGCCCAGCAACAGGTGGTGCATGGCGGTGTTTCCCACAATGACCGCCTCCAAAATGTCCGCAGTCCTGGCGCCCATTTCAGAGCACAGGCCCTGGGCCAGCTTTACCAGCGCTTCCCGGGCCAGATTCGCCATCAGGGTTCGCCCACCGGGCGATCGAACCGCAAGGTTGATGCGTGTTATCATGTCCTCACCTTGGCTGATCTGGGGATTCATGATCCCTTTTGCGGCCAGCGTCTTGCCCGTTTCCAGATCGATCAGATACCCGGCTATCTTGGTTGAACCCAGGTCGACGGCCAGACCCATGGGCCGGGAACCGGGAGGACTTACAGCGACGAGCTCCCGATTTCGGATGTGTGCGGTGAGGTGCCAGTTCCATTCCCGAAGCCGCGTGGAAAGGTCTTGCAAGACGTGGATATCCACATCTATAGGGCCGGGGCCGCCGATCTTTTCGAGCAGGTTCTCCGCGTCTGCGACAGGCCCTGTCAAGGTGGGTGGTTCAAGTTTGCAGGCAACGGATCTGATCGGAGGGTCGATCGGGATGTCTATCTCACGCCCCTCGACCTGGAGGCGTTGCTGCGTGCTCAGGGATTCGGGAGGGACATTGACCCTGCAATCGCTCCGGGGATAACTCTGGCAGGCCAGACGCCACCCCCCCGCGATCTCCTCCCGGCTAAAGGCCGCCTCCTCAACAGGGGTTGATCCCGAAAGGCTTCCCTCCATCACCCTTATCTTGCAGGCCTTGCACTTTCCCGTGCCGCCGCATAGGGTGGCTAACTCGACACCCAGCCGACGGGCGCATTCCAAAAGGGTCTCTCCTGCCGGGCATGACCCCCGCCTGCCAATGGGCTGAAATTCTATGTGATTGTCGGCCATGTTTCTATGAGGCGTGCTGCTTTCCCACAGCACCGCAAGGCCCAGCCCCATCGGACATCTATTTATAGACACCGTATTCCTTTGTGAAATCAACCATAGCCTTGATATTTTCCGGCCTTGCCTCATCAAAGAATGCCCCATTACCCATGATAAAACCACCGTCTTTGCCAGCAATATCGATGAGTTTCTGACAGTAGTCTTTCACTTTATCAGGTGTGGCTAATTTCAACATGGAGGAGGATACGTTGCCGATGAGGCAAGCATTCTTGCCCAATGTTTCTTTGGCTTTCGCCATATCTGTCTGGTCAACCATCCACATTGTCTTGCCTTTCGGTATCTCTTGGATAACTTTCAGCCGCGAGTCCCAATGCCCCTCAAGCGCAGGCCATGGTATACATCCCCCCTCAATAAGTCCTAACATGACTGCCTTAAGGGGAGGCCAGTAAAATGTCTTGAATTGCTCGTCGGACATGAAGCCATCAGCACCTTTATGGAGCGGTATGAATATCTGCGGATTTCCGGTCTGTTGTGCAGCACCTATTCCCATACCAATCATGAGAGGGACGAGTGCCTCCATGGCCTTCAAAAGTTTATCAGGCTGCCGGTACATATCTATCATAATCCCTCTGGTGCCCCTGAGGGTATCGCCGATCGTGTCAAACGGTGCCTTGGTAAACCCACCGAGGATATTCGGAAATCCTAACGATGCCAATTCACCATTTAAACCCCCTATAGCCGTCGCCCATTTGAGGGCTTCAGCCCCGGCCTCAAAAAGGGCCTTATAGGTTCCCTGAACAGGGGGGAGTGCATAGGGTATAAAATTGAAGGCGACGCCATATATTTCGAGTATGCCGGTGAACGGGGGGAGCATCGTGAAACCCTCTAACGCTCCGAATACGCGTGGGAGGTAGAAATTCCTGAAGTAGAACGACGGGTCGGCAATCAAGAGATCATATTCCTCCGCCTTCATGTATTCTCCCTCATTGCACTGAAAGCTATATTCAGGCGCGACACCATGGCCCGGCCAGGAGTATAACTTGTAGTCAAGGATCTCAAAGAACTTTCCTGGTCCCGCTTGTGCAGCGCCTATGTGCATATCCGGCTTAAATTCCAAGATGAATTTCCTAAAGGCCGCGACAGTCTTGTCGTAGTCATACATGGCCTCTTCGATGGTCATCCCGGCATTAATAAAAGGAAACATACTCGGAAGTAAGGTGAGTGGTATTCTGTCAGGAGTCTTTTTTAGCTGAACGGCATCCTTGATCCTGTTTATGCTTGCCTTGTAGTTCGCCTCTGCCTCCGGGCTCTGGAACTTGAGGTCATTCCCCTCGGGATCTTTTGGCGCCAGCAGCCTTTGAAACTGCGCCTCCTGCTTTTCATCCGCTGACATCTCTTCCCATTTCTTATCCATTGTCTTACCCTCCTATCCAGCCTTTGGCCAAATGTACGGCTGCCATGGCGTCTGTCCCGTACGCGTCTGCACCGGTAAAGTCCCTGACCTGTTCGTCAATCTGGCCGCCTCCGATCATGATCTTGACCTCGTCCCGGAGCCCGGCCTCCTTGATCGCATCGACGGTCTCTTTCATGGAGTCAAATGCGAGGGTGAGAAATCCGCTCAGACCCACCACCTTGCTGCCGGTGTCTTTGATCGCATCCACGAACTTGTGCACCGGCACATCAATGCCCAGGTCCGTGACATTGAATCCACTGACATCGAGCATAAAGACTACGAGGTCCTTCCCGATATCATGGATATCACCGGCCACTGTCCCGATAATGACCTTTCCCAACCGTTCACCCTCTTCGGCCTTTTTGACATGGGGCTCAAGCATCTTGACGACACCCTTTAAGATTTCCCCGGAAAAGACAAGGTCCGGGATAAAGTACTCCTCGTTGGCAAATCTCTGGCCCACGATTTTCATGGCTTCCTTGGATTCCCCCAGGAGGTCCATCGGATCGACCCCTTCTTCCAGGGCCTTTTTGACAAATTCCAAAACCTCGGGTTCTTTCAAATCTGATAACAACTTCACCAATTCCCCTGACATAGCGATAACCTCCTTTCTCACTCCATGCTGTCGATAATAAACCCTGCGGCAAGCCTGGCGCCTGTCCCCGGAGCAAGGCCGCACTTTTCAAAACCCTTTGCCTTTGCAAAGGCCTCCATCTGCCCTTGGCTTGCACCGGGGTCCATGTTTTTCCCAAAAATGACCTCCTGTATCTTGGCACAATGCATATAACCCAATTCATCTTCAAAAGAGGCCATGAATTTTTGGGCCGTCATCATGGTTGGACCGACGGTCTCAAAATCCAGTATGTCATCACCGCCAAAATAGAGCCCAAAGGCAATCAGACTCCCTGTAATGCCTCCGCAGATCTCTCCGGTCCCACCGATACCGGGAAAATTCGTCAATGCCTTGATAACCTCCATACTGCCCAGACCAAATTCCTCCAGCAGGGCAAGCGCCGTTCCCTGCGCGCAATTCTTGGTGATAAGATTGTATTCCTCAGCCCGCCGCTGGACGCGATCCAGGATTTGTTGCCTGCCTGCCAGGATCTCATCCGGCTTAAGACCCTTTCTGGGGATTCCCTCGGCCTCCAGCTTTCTGAACCTGGCCTCAATGCCCTCCACGTCCCAGGCCCTTTTCCCCAGCTCTTCTACCCTTTTCCTTAATGAGTCAAAGTCTGCCATAGCTTGGTTATCTCCTTTTTCGGCTATGGTAGGCCGGATGCCAGAAGCGAGGACGGGTCTTCCGCCGTCTTTGCCACCTTACAAATCTACCCGGCACAGTCCACCAGGGCAACTATCTCCACCTCTTCGATTTTTAAAGAAACGGCCCACAATGCCTGAATCTTGCCGTAAAAAGCATCTGGGTTACTAACTCCCAGCATGGGTCTTCTCTCCCAGGTATACCTCAATAACCTTCTTGCTGGTTGCAATCTCCTGGGGCGTTCCTTCAGCAATCTTGGCACCGTGATGGAGTACCATAATCCGTTCGCACACATTCATAATGGCCTTCATGACGTGCTCGATCATAATAATGGTAATCCCCTTCTCCCGGATACTGTTTACCAATTCCATGGCCTGGGCTACCTCGGTGGGATTCAAACCCGCCATGATTTCATCAAGCAATAGGAGCTCTGGATCGGTGGCCAGCGCCCCAGCCACTTCAAGTCGCTTCTGGTTAGCCAGGGTCAGGTCTTTAGCCGGAATTCCTTTCACTGCAGACAGCCCGACAAATTCCAATAACTCTTTTGCCTCCTTTACAGCATCCGCCGATGAGATATCGGTTGACCTCCCAAAAAACGATCCCAGTACCACATTGTCAAGAATCGACATATTTGCGAAAACCTTAACGGATTGAAAGGTCCTCGCCACTCCCATCCGACAGATTTGATGCGGTCTTAAGCCGGTGATATTTTTACCTTTAAATGTTATGGACCCTGATTTGGGCGAAAGGGCAGCCGATATTAGATTAAACAGGGTTGTCTTGCCCGCTCCATTGGGACCAATCAGACCGAAGACTTCACCTTTTTCCACATGAAAGTCCACACTGGATAAGGCGGCCAGCCCTCCAAAATACTTGGTCACTCCTCTACATTGGAGTATCGGCATGTTTTGTCCCCGAAATTCGTTTCCACAATTTTTGTATCAATCCCACAAGACCCTCAGGCATGTATAATATAGCGACCACCATGATAATGCCGAAAATGAGCATATAGTAATAGGGGAACCTGGTTATCAAAAATTCTTCCAGGTATGTAAAGATAGCAGAGCCTATGATAGGGCCATAGAGTTGCCCCATGCCGCCAAAGATGGCCATCAGAACCGGCATAAAAGAAATGAGAGGATTAAAGGCAATCCTTGGGTCAATATAGGTCCATCTTGTCGCCATGATTGATCCGGCTGCCCCCATGAAAAAGGCGCTGGTGGCAAACGTGATAATTTTCAAAGATGTTACATTTATGCCTCGGTGAGCCGCTGCTTCCTCATATTCTCCGATGCTCTGCAATGCTAACCCAAATCTGGAGCGTCTGATAAAGTAGACGGTAAGCATTAATATGGCAAAAACGACGAGCATGAGATAGTAGACCGTCGTGTTACCCACGGTGGGAACCACTCGGCCAGTGGTACCCGTTATATTGACTTCCCACCACAGTATAAAATGAAGGAGGAGTTCGACGAGTCCAAAAGTGAACATAACGAAATATATACCCTTCAGCCTGAGTGTCAAAGCGCCAACGAGGAGGGCAAGACAAAAACTGGCCAGACCGCCAATACAGATAACGAGAGGCAGGGGTAATGCTCTCCCCAGTATAGCTGAAGTATAGATGCCAACCCCGAAGAAGGCGGCGGATGCCAGCGAGATGTAACCGGTAGGACCGGAGAACATAGTCCAGCTTACCGTAATAACGATATACATGAAGATGCTGGTTAGTAGTATGATAGTATACTCGGGGGCATAGAAAGGGGACATTGCCAATAGAATAAAGATTAACAAAACTAATCCTAGTACAAAGGGTCTCCTGGAGATAACATTTACCCCATTCATCTTTCTATTTCCCCAAAATACCTGTTGGCTTGGCCAGGAGCAGAATCATGAAGATGACATAATAGGCAACCAGTGACAGGCCCGGCTCTATATAGGTCACCACGCTGCCCACAAGACCCAGCAAAAGACCCCCGATAAAACTGCCGGGAATACTGCCCAACCCCCCTAAGACGATCACGATGAGGGCGATCACTGTATATTCGAGACCCATCGTTGGCTCAATCTTGTAGGACATGCTTAAAAGTGTACCGCCAAAACCAGCCATCAAGGCACCAAAGCCAAAGCATAAAGCCAGGACCTGGTTGATGTTTATCCCCATGAGTCCGGCGGCTGTCGGATCTTGGGCCGCTGCCCGTATCGCTTTTCCAAGCCGGCTACGGGCCAAAAAAAGATAAAAGACTAAACCTATGGCCATTGCAAATCCAAGGGTTAGCAGGCGATTGGCGGCAAATTTCGCGCCTCCAAAATTGACCGGAAAGGCTAAGTAGGAGTATCCCTTCATGTCAGCACCCCATATCAATATGGCCACGTTTTGAATGATGAAAAGGAGAGCAAAACACGCCAACATGGAGTTGCCCTCAAAGGCAGCCGGTGATGGTGACGAGTTTTTGAGGCGCGTGAACAAAGTGCCATAAAGTATAAAACCGATGGTGAAGACGATCGGACCGCAAATGGCCAGAGAAACCAGCGGGTTAATCCCAAACATGGTGTATAGTGACCAGGTGATAAAGGCCCCGAGCATGATAAACTCGCCGTGGGCGATGTTGAGCACCCGGGCAACACCGTACTGAAGGCTGAGCCCCACGGCAACCAGGGCATAGATGCCACCCATCAGCAAACCGGCAATCACCACGTCCAGGATCTTTACAATCATTCTGGTGGCTTCCTATCTTCCACGATGGCAGGTGCAGGCTGTCCAAAAGGCGCCGAGCAACTCCTCTGGAGAAGATAACCACTCTGAATACTTGTCATGTCTGCGCCTTCTGAGACAACCTGCTTACGGTTTCTTACTCGCTTACCTCGATTCATTTCTCCTTTTTTGGCCATGGCGGCTTTGGGTATTCAGGTGGCGCAGTCCGTTTTGGACCGGGGTCGATGACTTCAAATACGCCCTTTTGCCACTGGCCTATCTCACCGGGATGATTTACAAAGTATCGATTCTTATCGTACCAGAACGGTCCCAGGGCCGTATCGAACTTCTCTTTGGCCATGATATCCCTGATCTTCTTCTGATCCAGGGTTCCCGCCTTCTCGATAGCCTGCTTGAAATGCTGAAGCGATGACCAATAGTACAGCCCTCCCCAGTAATCGGGTTCTACCTTGAAGCGTTCCACAAATTTTTTAACGAATTTCTTGGCTCCGGGAGAGCTTTTCGCATTCCAGGCACCGCCGCCCATGACTCCCTCCACCACATTCTTGCCGAACGTATCTCTATAGAGGTTGGGAGAAAAGGGCGTAACAGTAATGAACAAGGCGTTGAAGTTAATACCAAGCTCAATGGCCTGACCGGTAAGAAGCATGCCTCCAGGAGGATAGGAAGCAGCACAAAAGGCATCCACACCAAGCGACTTGGCCTCCTTCAATAGCGGCGACAGGTCTTTAATACCTGGGGGATAGCTCTTCTTCATTTTGACGTCAATTCCCTTCTGCTTAAAATACGGAACCATGGCATCACCATACTCTACACCATGGAGGTCTCCGCGGTAGATGACCGCCACGGATTTCACACCGACTTCCTTAAAAATATCAGCCAGGGCCGGAGCCTGGGTTTCGGAAAAATTCAAAACCTGGAAGAAGTAAGGCAAATTAAGCTCCTTGAGCTTCAACGCGCCACCTGGACCACCGATCAATATATACCCGTACTTGTTGGCGACAGGAGCGGCTGCAAAAAGCCAGGCCGTGCCCCAGGGGGGGAAGACAAAATCAACTTTGTCCTGTACAATCAATTTTTCCAGCAGATTCGTCATCGTGCCTATATTGCTTTTATCGTCGTATCTTATCAGCTCCACAGGCAATTTTTTGCCATATTCCTTCACATATATCCCGCCATTCTTATTGACTTCTTCAACCCACATTTCGTAAATTCGACCGCCTGCTATGGCAACACCGCCCGCCAGCGGGCCGGAGAGGGCGATAGCCTGGCCAATTCGGATTTTATCCTTGGCCGGTGATTTTGTGACCCCAACACCAAATAAGAACACCACAGCTACGGTACAGACAAATAACCCAACCAACAGTCTATTTTTCATTTTATCCCTCCCTTTCTGTTCCTGAACCCTTTGTTACACATCTCGTCCCGCCTTTTCTCCTCTAGATTTGCACCTCCTTTCTTAAGGGGTTATTGGCCTTGGGCCATCAATCACCCCCCACATTCATCGGATACCGCGCAAAAACCACCAGCAATAGTCCTTTTTGCGGCTAAGGTCGCAGAACGGGTTTGATCACGCGCCCCTTTTCCATATCTTCCACCGCCTGGTTTATGTCTTCGAATGGGTAGTATGTGATCAGCTGGTCAAAGGGGAACCGCCCCTGGCTATATAATTCAATCAGTTTCGGGATAAACAGATCTGGAATAGCATCGCCTTCGATGATCCCCCTGACGGTCCGGCCGTTCATGATTTTGTCCATATCCAGCCCCACCTCGGTGCCCGGTGGTACAACTCCGAGCAGTCCGCAAACCCCGAGTAGCGGCAGGGAGTCCACGGCCTGCCGAAACACCTTGGGATTACCCACACACTCCAGGGTGAACTCCGCTCCGCCCCCGGTAATATCCAGAATCGCACCAACCGGGTCCACCTCGCTTGCGTTTATGGTATGGGTGGCGCCGAACTTCTTCGCCTTTTCCAGGCGGTCCGGGATGACATCCACGGCGATAATGGTGGTGCAACCACACACGACCGCAGCGAGAAGGGCGCTCATCCCCACCGGGCCGACACCGAATATGGCGATGGCAGCCCCGGGCCTCGGACGAAGCGTATTCATGACCGCACCCGCGCCGGTCTGAACACCGCATCCCAGGGGTCCAAGGATCTCGAGGGGAACGTCCTCCCTGACCTTTACGACGTTTCGTTCGTTGGCCAGGGCAAAACTGGCAAAAGAAGACTGGCAAAAAAAGGACCCATAGATGACTTGATTGCCCTTTCTTAAGGTCGAGGTGCCGTCAGGGCGAGCGCCGTTGAAATTGTGCAGGAAAAAATTGAGGCAATATGTATCATTGCCTGACTTGCACGACGAGCAAGCCCCGCAACAGTCCCAGCTCAATGCCACATGATCACCCGGCTTGACCTTGGTCACCCTTGCCCCCACCTCTTCAACAACGCCGGCCCCTTCGTGTCCGAAGACACCCGGCAGAGCGCGTTCGGGTGGAATAGGTAAATGCAGGTCACGGGCGGCCAGATCCGTGTGGCATATGCCGACGCCAGCTATCCGAACCAGCACCTCATCATCGTTCGGATCATTGATCTCTAGTTTTTCAATGCTGAAATCTCCCGATTGCTCAAAAACGACCGCGGCTTTAATCTCCATTTTTTTCCTCCTGGGTTTGGGATATTGGTATCCGTTCACAGGTTCAGGGCTCAACGTTCAGGGTTAGGAGCGGGTCTCAAAAAGCTAAAACGTTACTCCTGTTCTAGATTCATGGAAATGTGCCAATGATTGGTTTTCCCGTACAAAAGGGTTACAAAATGACGCATGGTGATGAGAACACAACCTTTGAACCCGTGAACAATTATGAATGTTGTAATCGTTCACAGTTTCCCCGCCCAGCGGGGAACCTGTGAACCCACGAACGGCAACGGAATGTTTTCCGTCCTACGGTTTGATGGCATCGGCGACATATCCCAGACCGAGTTCCGTGAGCTTTTCTGATGTTGGGGCGCCCG
>CAZXCQ010000224.1:0-10191 GCA_964639275.1 uncultured Desulfobacteraceae bacterium
TTTGTCTTTGTCCCTAACCTTGAACGTTGAACCCGGAACCTGTGAACGCTTGCCCGTGATTTCTTAACGCTCTCTAACGGTCTCAGACACGGATACACCCTTCAAAACGGAACCCCCATACCCCTGTCCAAGTGCCAATTTTCAGAAGGCTAAATTGATATGAAAAATGTAAGACCTTTTTAAAGCCTTATGGCCACAGTGGGGTGCTTGGTATGGCGCTTACGCGTCGTCATTTTATCAAGCACTCCCTCACAGCCCCCACTGCGGTCAGATTCACGACCTCCTCCACAGTGACCCCGTATTGGGAAAGGTGGGCCGGAAGTCGTGTCCCCATGAGTATCGGCCCAACAGCCACGGCCTCGGGCATGTGCTGCAGGAGGTGAAGGGCCAGGTTTACAGATGACCAGCCAAGTTCGGCAATGACCTCCCGCAGGAGCCACAATGGCACCGGTCCTTTTACCCAGAAGAGGCAACAGTTGCCCCAGTCGTTCCACATCCGACCTGGCAGGTTGTTTTCCGATCCGCTCCCGAAGCTGCAAGCAAGCGGATCTCACCCGCTCCGAGCTGCCCATGGCGATTTCAAACTCGGTGGCGACCGACTCGAAGCCAGATGACAGGGATCGGTTTTCCACACTCCCTCACTCCCCTTCCTCAAAGCGGACGGGAAGGTATTCCGGAAACCACATGGCACTTCTAACCGTCTCCTCGAGTTTAAATGAGACCCCCGGGTCTGCGTGACCTTCGGAAACGGCGCATCTGATTGCGGCGCATGCGACCGCGTGTGAGCATTCGCGTATCCGGCGGAGATCTGGGAAAACAGCCCCTTCTTGGGAGTCCCCGGTCGGGGTGACATCGGCAAGGGCCTTGGCCGCTGCAAGCAGCAGACGGTCATTCACGCGCCGGATGCGCCCTACCGTGACACCCAGACCCAGACCGGGAAAGACAAAGGAGTTGTTGCACTGGCCGATTTGATAGGTACGCCCGTTATACTCCACCGGCGGGAACGGACTGCCGGTCGCCACAATGGCCCTGCCCCCAGACCACCGGATGGCGTCTTCCGGAAGACATTCACTCTTGGATACGGGGTTTGAAAGCGGGAAAATGATAGGGCGCTCATTCACCTTTGCCATGGCCTTTACAATAGCCTCTGTGAAGATCCCTTGAGTGGCTGAGGTTCCAATAAGGATGTTCGGCCTGATATTTGCCACCGCTTCTTCCAGCGTAATCTTCAAGCGATCCCTGCACTCGTAGCCGGTAACTTCATCTTCCGCTCTGGCAAAACTCTCCTTAAAGTCCTCCATGCCTGATCGGGCCTTTGTCACCAGGCCCTGGGTGTCGACCAACCAAATGCGCTGCCTGGCCTCATTGTCGGACAAGCCTTCTTCCTTGAAGGCCAGCACAATTTGATTCGCGATGCCATATGCGGCGGCCCCGGCACCCGCAATGACGACCCGACAGTCCTGGATCGACCGCCCGATTACACGCAGGGCCTTATAGATACATGCAAGGACCACGCTTCCTGTACCCTGGATATCGTCATTAAAAGAACACAAGACGTCTCCAAAACGGTTCATTTGCTTTATGGCATTGCCTTTTAAGAGGTCTTCCCATTGAAGCAGAACCTCGGGAAAGACGTTGCACACTGCCCTGACGAATTTGTCGATAAAGGTCTGGTAATCCTCTCCGCGGACCCGCCTTTGTTTGAGTCCAAGATAAAGGGGGTCGCTGCGTCTTTCCTCGTTGTCTGTTCCCACATCCAGCATAACGGGAAGGGTGCTGTATGGTGAGACCCCTGCACAGAGGGTGTAAAGACACAATTTGCCGATGGGAATACCCATTCCGTCGGCCCCCTGATCCCCAAGCCCCAGGATGCGCTCACCGTCCGTAGCCACGATCACGGAAGGATCCTTGAAGTAGAAACTCCTGAGGAGTTTTTCGATGTGATCCTGATGATCGTAGCTGATATATAGACCCCGGGCCCGACGGTAGATATGGGAAAATTTCTGGCATACCTCTCCCACGGTGGGGGTGTAAACGATCGGCATGCACTCTTCTATGTGTTCATAAAGGAACCGAAAAAACAGTGTCTCGTTTCTGTCCTGAAGAGTGGCAAGGAACTCATACTTCTTGAGGTTGTTGGGTTGTGCCTTGAAGTTTTCATAGTTTCTCACCAGTTGATCGTCGATGGTGGATATTGAGGGGGGTAACAGGCCGTGAAGATCGAGTTCGTCTCTCTCACGGGCCGTAAAGGCCGGACCTTTGTTTATAAATGGATTATTGAGGACTGCCCTCCCCTTCTGGTTCACCGCCATGTATTTCTGCCAGGTCTTGGAATCGATCTTTATGGAAAAATCCATATTCACCTCCATTGGTAACTCTTTGACCCTTTGAAAGCTGAGCAATGCGGTTTTTGAACCCCCATTGCCCTCTCCAAGAGCCGATTTTGAAAAAAGCCAAATTGATGCCTCCGTTGTAATCAACCCGATACCGAGCCGGGGCAGAAAGGCATAAAGAGATTAGCCGTCTATTCTGGGCATAAAATTGCAAGGGGTGTACCAACCCAAAGCGTGGACACCAGTGAGTCAAACTATTGGATTGCACGGGTAATATGGGCATGAAAGGACAAATTTGGAGAGAGGGACAAGGGCCTGGGTATGTCAGGCTTTTTTACAGTCTGTAAAGGAACTGGCCCAAAGGCTCGGACTCTATATCGACCGCGACCTGTCCCACTTGGTTGATAGCGCAACAGAGAGGGCTTGTAACATCTCAAAAACCAATGGTAAGCCGTGGCGTGGGGTTAAAAGTCCGTCTCTCTTCTGCTGCCTTGCCTACGAGGACTCCGGGGGTATCATAGGATTCTTTCACAATTTCAAAGCAATCATCCTCATCTTCGGCGATGCGGTCTGCCTGACCGGTCACCTGGCTATGGAGCCTCCAGCCTCCCAGTTCCTGCATTGGAGACCCTTTCGCTCTTTGCGATTTCCAGGACACGAGGCCCGGAGACGGCCATACAGGACCCCTTGACCTGGATGACAAAGTCGGCGGCAGCCGCGGCCCAGGCCGGGTCACCAAAGCATTTTTCCATGATGGTCGCCACCATGGGAACGCGCCGCATCCGGGTCCCGTAATTGGCACCGGGTGTCATTGAGCTCAGACCGTCAGAGCCCTGAATATCCGGAATCCTCGCCCCACCCGCCTCTCCCAGGTTGATGATCGGATAGCCCTTTTCGATCGCCAGTTGAAACAGGTGCCGGCTCTTTTTGGCCCCGTTTCTGCCCCCGCTCCCGGCCAGCACAGTGGCATCATTGGCCCTGGCCTTTCGACGGTTCAATTCCTCGATCGCATCGTTCATGCCCATAGACGACTCTCTTACACCCCCTTGAAGTTGTAACACTTTAGCCGTATGAAATCCTGGCAATGGGAGTTCGGAATTCCCATTGCCAGGATTTCAAAAAGTTAAAGCATTTAGTAGACACCAGAGTTTATTGTTTTCTTTCCAGTCTGAAAGCCAACACTCCCATACCCTCTCAGAGCCGCAGGCCAACACTCCATTACGCCGGACTGCCCTTTGATTTTTATGGCATAACCATTAGTCTCTGGCCACGCCCATAGGACGTGGACTTTTTTTCGTAAAATCAAGCCCATTCGGAGCGGTGTGTTAGTCCTCCATGCTGGGTCATAACCCGGGTACTGACAATAACTGTTTGCTTTTTTAAAAAAATGATGATAGTTGAAAAAACTATCTTCTTGCCTGAGACCGCGTGGAGATGGTCGGCCGCAGGCAATAAAACTGGTAAAGTGAAAGGAGAGAGACCGATGATAATAAGATTGTTCCTGTCTTTTGTGTTCCTGTTTTCATTTACTATCACTTCCCCATCCGTGGCCAAAGAACTGCCTCTGGTCTGGGTCGTCTCCACCGGGGGGACCATCGCCGAAAAGATTGATCCAGCCACCGGCGCGGCCGTGCCCGCTGTCTCCGGAGATGACCTCCTGAAGGCCGTCCCCGGACTGGGGAAGGTGGCGCGGATCAAGGTCTTCGAACTCTGCAATATCGACAGTTCGCACATGACCCCCGAGATCTGGAAAAGACTCTCCCTCAAAGTCAATGAACTGCTCGCCGTCCCGGAAGTAAGGGGCGTGGTCATCACTCACGGGACCGACACCATGGCCGAAGGCGCCTTTTTTCTGGAGTTGACCGTGACCTCCAAAAAACCCGTAGTCTTTGTCGGGGCGATGCGCAACGCCTCGGATTTGAGCCCGGACGGCCCGGCCAACATCATGAATGCCGTCCTCTGTATCTGTTCCGACGCCACCGCCAACTGGGGGGTTACAGTAACCCTGAACAATTATGTCAACTCGGCCTGGTATGTAAAAAAGACCCATTCAACCAATGTCCAGACCTTTGTCTCTGGCCCGCATGGATACCTGGGCTATATCGTCCTGGGAAAGGTCCTTCGCTACCAGGACCAGGGCCGAACCCTCAAATTTCCCATCCCGGAAAAACTCCCCAAGGTTGTCCCCCTGACTACTTTTGCGGGCGATGACGGATCGCTGATCCGCCACGCAGTCGCCGACGGAGCCAGAGGACTGGTCATCGAGGCGGTCGGCGCCGGGAACGTCAACCCTGAGGTCCGCAAGGCCATCAAGGACTCCCTGGAAAAGAAGATTCCGGTGATCATCACCACCCGTGTCGAGTGGGGGGGAGTGGTCCCGGCTTACGGCGATATCGGGGGCGCAGAAGACCTGGAGAAGATCGGGGCTGTTCTTGGCGGTCAGATCGACACTTTCAAGGCCAGGCTCCTGCTGATGCTGGCCCTGGCCCGGCCGAATTTTTCAACCGATAGGCTCAAGACATATTTCAGGTACTAGTTTCTTGTCTCATAAATCCTGTCATAAGAAATGGTAATTTGACATTCACAAGGTTTCGGGGTTCGATTGTGGAAGTGCAACCAGCAACCAATATCAGGTTTTGGTGTTTGAAAACTGGGGACCCACCGGTAGGTGGGGTGTCCGAAGGACAAACTGGCATTTTAGATTATCCAGAATTTAGATTGCCAGAATCTACGACATAACTTATAAAACCCGATACCGGGTAGACAGGTCGTGACTCGACAGAAACCCGACCATTCCAGAACAGGAGGAAAATAGCAATGGATAGAACAAAATCCGAGAAGGCGTACGAGGCCTTGAGCCCCTTTGAGCTAAAAGACAAGCTTATCTCAATGGCAAAGGGCAAGAGGGAAAAGATGATGCTTAACGCCGGACGAGGCAACCCGAACTGGGTGGCCACAACCCCCCGTGAGGCCTTTTTTCTCTTTGGGAGCTTTGCCATCGAGGAGGGACACCGCGTCCTGAGCCGCCCCGGGATAGCCGGTGCCCCGGATTCGAGGGGAATGGGGGAAAGGTGCCAGGAGTTTTGCCGCGTCCATGCCGAGCAGCGGGGAGCACAGTTTTTGTCCGACGCCTATCGGTATGCGACCGAAAAGCTCGGACTCGACGGCGACTCCTTTGTCGGCGAGATGGTTGATGCCATTCTCGGCGACCACTACCCCACACCGGACCGCGTTCTGGAGAACACCCAGAAGATCATCCGGGCCTATCTCGATGTGACCATGTGCGACAACGATCCCCCGGAAGGGATCATGGACCTCTTTGCGGTTGAAGGTGGAACCGCGGCCATGACCTATATCTTTAATACGCTCAAGGAGAATGGGCTGATCAGCCCCGGAGACAAGATCGCGCTGGGCACCCCGATCTTTACCCCGTATCTGGAAATCCCGGTCCTCAATGACTATCAACTGGTCGTCGTCGAGGTCGAACAGGACGAAGACAACAACTGGCAGTACCCGGTCTCGGAACTCGAAAAACTCGCCGACCCTAGCATCAAGGCCTTTTTTCTGGTCAACCCGTCCAATCCTTCTTCTGTGAGCGTGGCGGGCGAATCCCTGGATAAGATCGCCGACCTCGTCAAGACCAGGAGGAAGGACCTGATCATCCTTACCGACGATGTCTACGGCACCTTTGTAGACGGGTTCAAGTCGCTCGTTGCCATCGCTCCCAAAAACACCATCCTGGTCTACTCCTATTCCAAGTATTTTGGGGCCACGGGCTGGCGGCTGGGTATCATCGGGATCTACCAGGACAATGTCATGGACAAGATGATCGCCGCGCTCCCGGAGGCCAAGAAGAAGGGGCTACACGCGCGCTACGCGTCAATTGCCACGGATCCGGACAGCCTAAAGCTGATCGACCGGATGGTCGCCGACAGCCGGGCCGTAGCCCTCAACCACACCGCCGGGCTCTCCACGCCCCAGCAGGTGATGATGGTCTTTTTCTCCTTCCAGGAACTCCTCGACACCGACAGCCACCTTTACAAAAAGGAGGCCCAGGACCTGGTGCGGGAGCGGTATGAGACCCTTTACGCAGCACTCGGGGTCACACCTCCCGAACTGCCCTGCTACGCCCGATACTATACCACCATCGACATCCGCAAACTGGCGCGGGAACGGTACGGAGAGGAGTTTGGCAAGTGGCTGGAATCGACCCACGAGCCGATTGACTTTGTCTGGAGACTGGCTGAAGAATATGAAATCGTCCTTATGGACGGTGGCGGTTTTGACGCCCCGGAGATGTCGGTCCGGGTCTCCCTCGCCAATCTTTTTAAGGACGACTACGAGAAGATCGGGCGGGGCGTCAGCGAGCTCCTGGAACAATATAAAAAGGAATGGCAAACCGCGAAGTAACTACCGGGAGGTACCAGCATGTATACCCTGATTCATAATGTCTTTCAACTCTGTCGCGATAACCCGTCACTCCTTCTTTTTGCGGCCCTTGCCGCCGGCTACGCACTCGGGAAGGTCAAGTTCGGGACCTTTTCGCTGGGATCCACCACGAGCGTCCTGATCGTGGCGATTGCGCTGGGAGCGGTAATCCTCCGTCATACAGAGTACGATCTGGGTCTGATCAAGACCATCTCCTTCGGGCTCTTTATCTTTGCTATCGGGTATAAGGTTGGGCCCGACTTCGTCGGCGGACTAAAACGCGGGGGGATAAAGTATGTCACGGTTGCAATCTTTTTCTGCGTCATGGCGCTGTTCATCGCCATCGTGCTGGCCAAGATCTTTGATCTTAACAGGGGGTACAGCGGTGGACTCATCGGCGGCGCCCTGACCCAGTCCGCTGTAATCGGAACCGCCGATGGCGCCTTACAGCACCTGACTACCGGAAAGGCCACCTCGGACATAAATCTCAAGTCCGATGTCGCGGTGGCCTATGCCGTCACCTATGTCTTCGGGACCGCGGGTCTGATCATCCTCCTCAAGCTCATCTCGAACCTCTGGAAGATCAACCTGCCAAAATCGGCCAGGGAGGCCGAGGCCGAACTCGGCTCCATTGATGAACACGAGACGGTGGAGGCCTTTCACTGGTCAAACCTGGTCATCCCCCGGGCCTACCGGGTTGAGAAGCAGGAGGTGATCGGGAAGACCATCCAGGAGGTTGAGGCGCTGTTCCCGAAATTCGTAATTATCGATCGGATCAGGAAGGGGGACAAAATCATCGATCCGGTTGCCAAGGATATCAAGCTAGATCAGGGGGACATCGCCGTCGTCACCGGTTACCCATCCCGGATCTATAATGCCTGGGAGGTAATCGGTCCGGAAGTTGACGACAAGGTCGTCGAAGAGATGGTCGGGGAGATCCTCGGTATCTGTGTGACCAACAAGGCGCTGGCCGGAAAAACGATTGGAGAAATCTTTAAGACCCACGGCCACGGCTGCTTTATCCGAAGCGTTACCCGCCAGGGGCACGAACTCCCGCTCGCCCCCAGGCTCAAGGTCCACCGCGGGGATATCATCAACGTGATCGGTGAGCGCACAGATGTCGAGGCATTGATCCGGGCGATCGGCTATCCTGAACGCCGCACGCAGGTCACGGACCTGGTCGCGGTGGGGGTCGGGATCATTCTCGGAACCCTGGTCGGGCTGGTGGCCATCAATATCGGGGGCATCCCTGTCACCCTGGGCATAGGGGGCGGGGTCCTGGTCTCGGGAATCTTTTTTGGCTGGCTACGGTCGGTCAGGCCAACCTGGGGGCAAATCCCCACTCCTGCCCAGTGGATATTCACCGATCTCGGCCTGAACCTATTTATCGCCTGTGTCGGGATCTCGGCCGGCCCGCGGGCAATCCTGGCCCTCGAACAGGCGGGGATCAATATATTCCTGGCCGGGGTCTGCCTCACCTCGTTTCCTCATATTCTGACGTGGCTCTTCGGGCTGTATCTGCTCAAGCTCAACCCCGTCCTCCTTCTGGGGGCGATGACCGGGGCCGGGACCTGTACCGCTGCGCTGAACTCGGTCAAGGAGGATGCAAAGAGCCCGGTTCCGGTGATCGGGTACACCGTTCCTTACGCAATCGGGAATG
The DNA here is from genome assembly GCA_964639275.1 of uncultured Desulfobacteraceae bacterium. Taxonomy (GTDB): domain Bacteria; phylum Desulfobacterota; class DSM-4660; order Desulfatiglandales; family Desulfatiglandaceae; genus CAZXCQ01. Next base: position 8,422 of record CAZXCQ010000224.1, read on the forward strand.
TCCTGCTCACGGTCTGGGGGGCCCTGATCGTCAGTATTGTATAGGAAATACTGTGAGGAAGTGCCTAAAATGATCTAAAATTCCTAAAATTGCGACGGCTCAGCGTTTTCTTCTCCTGGATTCCCGGCCCCACGATCGGCCCGGTTTCCACTCCGGTCTTTTGAGCTGATATATCAGGAGGGGGAGTGACGACATGATGATGATGCCGATAATCAGAAACAGCTCATAAAAGACCGCGCTCCCGGTCTTTAACTGCGAGGGGGGAAAAAAGCTGACCACCAGTGCGAACAGGGCACCCGCTATCCCCAGCCCTCCCACCGCCCACATTCCGAAGTTGCCCACCGGAACCCGGTAGGCGCGATGAACCTCCGGCCGTTTGTAACGGAGCCAGATGGCCGAAGCAAAGAGGAAGATATACATGACCAGATAGAGAAGCACACAAAGGGCGGAGAGTATCCAGTACGAACTGCTGACATTGGGCATGAGCAGGAACACAAAGGCGAGAACGGTTACGATACAGCCCTGGAGGATAAGAACATGGGTGGCCACACCATGCCCATTGACCTTCTGGAGGAATGGGGGGAGAATGCCGTCTCTTGCCGTGGTGTAAAGACCTTTGCTCGGACCGACAATCCAGGTGGTCAGCTCGCCCATCGAACCCAGGGCGACACAGAAGGCAATAAAGGGGACCAGCCATCCCATATGATAACGGATAAGGATTGAACGAAACGCCTCCATGATCCCGGCCACCAGGCTGATCTCCTGCTGGGGGACAACAACGGCAACGGCGAGCGAACCAAGGATCAACACCACAACGGCAATCCCGGCGGAGAGAAAGATCGCGCGTGGAAAGTCCCGCTTGGTGTCGCGGACCGAGTTGGCGTGGACCGCAGAGACCTCCATCCCCGAAAAGATCAAAAACGCCCCTGCCAGCAAGACGATGTGATCGACATTGGAGAGTTCGGGAAAAAGAGCGCGAAACGAGAAAGTGATCTGCGAGACATTTTGACCAACCAGCCAGACAATCCCCAGCACAATGATGAGCGCGCCGGGGATAAAGACCCCGCCGATCACACAGATGGCGCTGATCGAACCCGAGGTTTTCATCCCCCGGAAGTTTGCCAGAGTTCCCGCCCAGTAGGCTGCCAGGATAACGATAACCATATAGACCCTGTTGCCTGCGAGGTCAGGATCAAAGATATAGGCGATTGTCGCGGCGATAAAGGAGAGAACGGTGGGAAACCAAATCACATTCTGTATCCACTGAAGCCAGATGGCAAAAAAGCCCCAGCGCTCCCCAAAGGCCTCTCTTACCCAGATATAGACACCCCCCGGCCCGTGCGGGGGCCAGCCCGTGGCAAGCTCCGACGAGATAAGCGAGACCGGGATCAAGAAAACCAACACCGTTATCACATAATAGAAGACCAGTGAAAGACCCTCTTCCGACATCATCGGCAGTCCGCGGAGGGTGCAGATCACGGCCAAATTCATCATCGTCAGCGTAAAGACGCTAAAGACGCCTTTCCCGGGAGCAGGGCGGTACTCCGAATTTATCATGGGGTTCATCCCTCCTTGTCAGCAAGAATCATGGAACGTCATAGTCAACCAAAAGAGACGCTTGACAGAATAGCAGGATAGACGCGATAAATCCAGTTAATCAGAGTCACCTGGTAACTTATCAAAAACCAGGGGGTTAATGGATTGTGGCATGGCACGGGGTCTTTTTTTCTTCCACATGCCTCTAATAGGGGGCCCGGCAGTGCCGTCTCA
>CAZXCQ010000225.1:0-10176 GCA_964639275.1 uncultured Desulfobacteraceae bacterium
CGAGGGAAGACATACTATTTCTGCTCTCTCGAATGTGCCACAGCCTTTACAAAAAGCCCCGAACGTTACTTAGGTCTATAAAGATCTATCCTGGACCTTGGCTCAAAAGGGGGATACCGGGGGAACCAGCCTTTGAAGTGGCGAAGGGGTTTCGAAGCATCATTTGGCCATTGAGGGGTGGGTTCAAAAGGGGTACTATGGGAATGGATTTGGCCCTGCCAAACCGGGACGGGCCTCTACCCATCGGACCACGTCCAACCAGAGGCATTGCTCCAGATACACCTGCCATCCGGCCTTTCGAATATTCTCCATGGTTTCACGGTTGATGTTGGCCCCCATAAATCGGACAATTAGCGGATTTAGCATGTCAAGAAGCCATGCCAGTACCCTGTGTCTTGACTGCATATGTTCCAACAGTAAAAGCCTGCCGCTGGGCTTACAGACCCTTCGCAGCTCCATAAGTCCTGAGACCGGGTCTGGGACCGAACAAAAGACAAAGGTCGCAAATACCGTGTCGAAATGGTTGTCAGGGAAGGGGAGCTCTTGCACATCCGTCACCCTCAGGTCGATATCGAGCCCCAGAGATGACCCCCGAGACCGGGCCTTTTTGAGCATCCGGGGGCTGAGGTCGATACCGATGATCTTTACGCCCGGGGGATAGAAGCGCATATTCTTGCCTGTGCCGACACCGACTTCCAGCGCCATAGTGCCCTTGATCTTTTGCTGAAGCCTGTTTCGCCAGACAGAAAGCCGTCCCCTCTCCATTGGGGCCTCGAACGCGTCATAAAAGCGAGCCAGGCGGTCGTATCTCTTCCGGGTTAGCTCTGTGGTGTGCCTGTCATCCATTTTCTTGGGCCTCCCTCAGGACCTTGTTAAGCCGGCGACCCAGAGACCCTCTTCCATGAAAGGTAACTTGATCCCCCCAGGGGGTAGAATGGTCAACCAGCCGGATGCCAGATCTCTCTCACCCTCTCCGCAATTCAAAATCCAGAATAGTGTTTGAACAGAACAGGCTTTTGCTTCAGGCACGCACTGATCTAGTTCCAGCATCCCATGGGGCCGCCGCCTCCCATTCGGTAGCCATAATCTTTTATGTAGCGGCCGCGGTCTCCGCCGTATCCCGCTCCATAATCGCCTTTAGGACCGGTTTCTCGGCCCTGTTGATCCAATCCTGTTTGCTCAGGGTATTGGCCCCCGTATCTTGCATCATAAGACTCCGGGCCATAACCCTTGCCGTACCCCCAGGAATCGATCATATGATGTCCCCCATGACCCCATCTCGGGCCCCAGGCGATAACCGGATAGACCAGGGTCGCAACCAGCATCAGACTTCCCAAAATGACAGCGAATCTCTTCATTGCTCAAACCTCCTTTCAAAGGGGATATCTCTTTCTGAATAGTTGAGCAAAGGTTGTGCCAGACCCTTTGGTATCTTGGTAAGCCCATGAAATTAAAAAGGGTTTTCTTGAGGGTGAGGGATTGAAAAGATCGGTGGAGACAATAAAGGGAGAGAAAGGCGGATACTTATTACCCACATCTCGTGCCCACATGGGTAGAAAATCCCCAGGTGCTCTGGCCGGACTTCACCGCTTCTCCGTCTGTCGGAGCTTGGAGTAGACCATCCGGTAATGGGGGAGATCAAGATCCAGGTCCTGTGCGGCTTTTACGACGTAACCGACGAGGGTCTCTAGCTCCGTCCGCTTGCCCTTCTCAAAGTCCAGCTGCATGGATGATTTTGTCTGCGGGGGAAATGACGATGCCGTCTTGATTGTCCTTTCAACAATGTCCTCCGCGATGCCAACTCCTTTTTCCCTTGCGAGTTGCACAACCTCCCGGATCAATCCCATAAGAAGTTCTCTGTAATCCTCTTTTTCCAATATGACACCAAGCGGTTCCACAAATAAAGAGGTGGCCCCTGCCATTGGGGAGATAAAGATATATTTCTCCCATACGATTTCATCGATGTTTGGCTTGAGCTCTGCCCGAATACCGGCCTCCCTGAGCAGTTGTTCAACACCAGCAAAGGGCCTGGTGTTGCCATCTTTAGGACCAAAGAGGAGCTGACCAGGACCGCCGACCTGCTGAACCACGCCAGGTTCGACTATCTGAGAGCTGAGATAGACACAGCCATTGAGGACCTGACAGTCTGGCAGGAGGGATGTCAGCCGGGCCGCGTTATCCACTCCGTTCAACAATGGGATTGCCACGCTTTGTTTGCCAAGATTCTTCACAGCCGCCCTTGCGCCGCTTTCCAGGTCATAGCCCTTGACGCAGAAAAGAATGAGGTCGATGGCGCCCAGTTTCTCTGGATCATCAGTGGCCTTGTCAGGATTTGCAACAAAATTCCCATCCACGGTGATAACCCTTAGCCCCTGTTTTATGATTTTCTTTAGGTGTTCTCCTCGCGCAATGAACGCCACTTGAACGTCTTTGGTCGAAGAATAATGATAGGCAAGTTTGCCCCCGAAAAAACCGCCTACACCTCCGAGTCCCAAGACCGCTATGTTCATTGGTGACCTCCTTTAACCCGTGTGCTATTCGCTGAAACGCCTGATGTTTTCAAAATCAAGCCGCGCAGCACCGCACCGCCTCCTGATGAGGCAAGGAGCATAAGGAAATGAGGTTCAGATGTCAACTGGGTCATGGAACAAGCAGCAATAAGGAGTGAAAAGGTTATGGTGTGGTAGTGATGTTACCTAGATCAAAGGTCTTGCTGGCGCGGGCTAAATGCCAGTTCTTGTCGGCTAGATTAAAAACTACAAAAAGAAAAGACCTGGTGCTGAGGCGGTCTCTTTGGTCTGGATACCTTGTGATTAGGACGCGTTAACTGGACTCCAATTCGATTGGTATGGTTCTTGCTTAATTCTGGGTAAATCAATTAATAGAAATTTGAAAGAAGGTCCTTGTATGAGAAAATCCTTGATCGGTATTATGGCGGTCCTGATGGTCCTTTCTGTTGATGGAGGTCTGGGGCTGACAAATCATGCTGGTGGCCATGGGGGTGGTACCCCTTATATTTGCGAGTATGGTGAAGATAAGACATATACGGGCGTGGTAGCCAGCGTTACTATTGGCGGCGGTAAGAGGAATGCCCTGCTTTTGTTTACACGATTAGGCTTTACACTGGAGGCGTCCCCAAAGGACGTGCAAAATATCAAAGTGGCCCAAAATACCTGTTAATTGCTTTTACATATTTAGAAAAATGAGAGCCAGGACCTGTCTCCCATCATGCTGGATGCCCTGGAGCACTGCCGAAAACGGATCATCATTGTTGGGGATGCCCACCAGCAGATCCACAGTTTCCGCTACGCCATCAATGCCATGAAGCGATTTCCCTTCGACGATGAACTGGATCTCACCATGAGCTTCCGCGTCCCTTCCCTTTCTTCCTGGAGGAGAATATCGGTGCGTTCCTCGGGCGAGTATTGGATGTCTACTGGCTATCAAAAGGGGAACACGACAAAATCCGTGACCCATTTATCCAGTCTTTCGAGGGCCTGGATTTCCTCGAAATCTATGTCAGGGATCTGGATGACTTCCAGCTTGCTGGCATGGCAAAGGTGGTCAGAGAATACGCCCGCATCCTGCCGGATGCGGTCTATGACATGATGAGGGTATCCAAAAGCATGGCCCAGACCCCGCACGGCCCGGGTATCGTCCTATCCACAGTGCACGGGGCCAAGGAACAGGAATACGACCGGGTGTATATCCATCCCGGCCTTGCAGCCTCCCTTTCAACGCCTGGAGGGCCGTCGGCCAGCGAACTTGGAGACGAGGCCAACGTCGCCTACGTGGCCTTCACCCGCGCGATCCGGGAGCTCTATATCCCTCATAACTTTAAGGACATTCTTACCCCGGAATGGCAGGCAGTCATCAAGCGGTATGAACCTATTCAGGGTTCCAGGACCTCCCATGCCCCCCAGCCCAAACATGTGCGGAGAGCATCCCGTGGTTTTTTGGATACTCGATCCAGCCGATTTATGACCGAGACCCCGCAGCACCAGGCACCACGTGAAGAACCTTTCAAGGTCGGGGACAGGCCCGCCCTGGCGCGACTAACCCCATTTTGAATTCCGGATTTGGGCTTATTGTTTAGTGCGTTGTCCTTTGCAATTGACGAGGGAAATCAGGTCTGGGCCAGGGGTGCGAGCAAGCCACGGTACAGGGACGGTCGTAGAGGTCGAGGGCGATAAATATCTCGTGGATCTGGATGGGCAGGAAGCGCAGCTATGGGAAAAAGCATGGGGGCCGAAGAAAAATTAGAGGTCATATCCCGCTCAGCAGTTGGGCATGAGAGTAGACGTTATTGCTTTCCAGCTCAACTGGCCCAATTCTTACTTAAGCGCCTTGATTTTCTTAATGTCTTCCGATTTCCCGAGCATGAGCAAGATATCACTGTCTTTAATGACAAAGTTCGCCGGTGGCACGAGAACGAAGTTTTCCGGCACCAGTTCCTTGATGGCGATGATGTGAACCTTATATTTGGCCCTCAGATTGAGGTCTTTCAGGCTTTTCCCGATGAATTCCCCGGGTGGTCCGACCTGGACCAGGTCGTAATCTTCACTCAAGGGCACGAAATCCAGCACATTGGGTCGGGACAGACCACGCGATACCCGTATGGCCATGTCCCGTTCCGGGTGGATGATTTCCGTTGCGCCGACCCTTTTTAAGATTTTTCCATGATCCTCGTCCAGCGCTTTTGCCAATATTTTTTTTACACCCATCTCCTGCAAATGCAGGCAAATAAGGATGCTCGTACTTATCTTGGTGCCTGTTGAGACAATGACCCCGTCCATGTTTTCAAGCCCGAGGGCTTTCAAGGCTTCCTTGTCTGTCGCATCCAAGACGATAGCTTCCGTGGAATGGGGGTCTATGGCATGCACCCGGCCTTTGTCCAAATCAATAGCCACTACTTCATTGCCGTCCTCAAACAGTGCTTTAGCAGCGTGAAACCCAAAATTCCCAAGACCGATTACAGCAAATCTCTTCATAAAACAAACCCTCCCTTAACAGATCATGATGCTTTCTTCAGAATATTCGATGCCATTGGTGGCGCCCGTGCCGACAATGATGTAGGAGAAGGTCAGCACCCCGACACGGCCGATGATCATCATCAAGATGAGCCAGCTTTTGCCCCAAGTGCTCAAATCCGGCGTCACCCCCATGGATAATCCGACAGTACCGAAGGCCGATACGGTTTCAAAGAAATAGGCGAGAAATGATCCGCTGTGCCTTATTTCGAAGCGAGGCTCTGGAGATTCGCTCACCAAAAGCATGAAGAGCACCAGCCCGATGACCCCGATGGATACGAGTATGAGTGATATGCTCCGGTTGATAGCGTCACCAGGAATGCTTTTTTTAAACATATTGACACGAACCTTTCTCTTCACCCTGCTCAGCGTGAAGGCCCCGATGAGGGCAAGCGTGGTCGTCTTCACACCGCCTCCGCAGGAACCCGGGGAGGCGCCGAAGAACATCAAGAAAATCATCAGGGCCAGGGTCGCCTCTCTCAAGGACCCGGTATCGACCGTGTTGAAACCGGCAGTGCGGCAGGTGATAGACTGAAATATCGAAGCCAACAGACGATGAGAAAATGACGAGGATGACAGCGAAGCGCGGTTTTCAAGGAATGCGAACATCATGGCGCCGCCCAGGATTAGAGACAGCGTTGTAAGGAGAACCGTTTTGGTCTGTACAGAAAGTCGAAGGCGCTGATTTTTTCGGCCCCGGAGCCATGATTGAAGATCATAAAGAACGGGGAAACCGATGCCTCCTACAACAATCAAGGCGCACATTGTTGCATTCAGTAGGAGATTGTCGCTGTATCGCATCATGCTGTCGGAAAACAAGGAAAATCCTGCATTGCAGAACGCGGATATGGAATGGAAAACAGCCGTGCAGACCGCTCCGGCGAAGGAAAGTTCCTGACTCCAGTGGATGGAGAGGAGAACGGCTCCCAGGATCTCGGCGCTCAACGTAAAAAACACCGTGCTTTTTACCAGGCTGAAGATATCCTCCCGCGGGGTATGGGCAAAGAGGTCCTGCATGACCATCCGATGCCGGAAGGAAACACTTCTTCCGATCCATTGGAAAAGGGCCACGGAGATGGTCATCACGCCAAGGCCCCCGATCTGGATGAGCGCCAGGATCACACACTGACCAAAGGTGGTGAAATAAGCCCCCGTATCCACGACCACCAGGCCTGTGACGCATACGGCGGATGTGGCCGTAAAAAGCGCATCGATAAATGGAATCGCTCCGCTTTTGGTTGAGACTGGGAGCATCAACAGCAATGTTCCCACCGCAATGGCCAGAAGGAAACTGGCCAGCACGAGAGTTGCCGGATGCGCCTTGAGGAGTCGGCTCCGGAAGGTCATTATTTGACCCTGGGCTTCAGATAGTATGGGCAGTGGAGATGCTCGCCGGTTTCACACACCTCATGCAGCCAGTTGCCTCCAAGCACCATCCGGTCCAGATACGCGCCACAAACAATCATTTCGCGGCTTTCATCGATGGCATCGTAGTGAAGATAGGGACACAGCATCGTCAATTGCCGTTTAACCCGATCCTCAGCGCTCACGCCATCGATAATCTCGATCATCTGACCTGAGTTCAAGCTTCTTTCCCCGAAAAACCTGGCAAAGTCCACACCGGCACGTTCTAAAGCCTCCATAAGACCGCGGTGTTTGGCATGAAGCAGGGCCAGTACCGGTGTTTTCCTTGTATAACTGTTCCGTTTCAACGTGGCGCACAGATCCACCAGGGCTTCCCGCTCCCGGATCGGGATTTGCCAGAAGCGAACCACTATGATATCCGGTTTTCCCTCCACGGCCCTGTCCAGGCATCGGATGGGGCTGCGGACCCATTCGCCACCCTCCAATTCCGGTTCAATCTGTCCCCAGGTGTCACACATAAGGTAACGAAGGCCTTGCTCGCTCTGCCTGTCTTCTGAATCGTTTTTCATTTGCATTATACCTTTTTGCCTTCCGATATTGGTGCCATCAAGCGAACGGTATCTCCGACCGTTTTGATAACGCTGACAATCACCACCATGAATTCCAGACGACCGAGGAACATGGCAGCCGTCTCCGCCCACAAGGCGACATCGGGCATATCTGCGGATGTCACTCCAACCGAAAGCCCGACGGTCCCAATTGCGGAAGCGAATTCGAAAAGGGAGTCCTTGGTGGAATAACCGCAAGCGCATAAAAGCAGGGCTCCCAATAGATATGTGGCCAGGTACAAAAAGACGAAGATGCTAATCTGGCGAACCCTGGCGTCATCGACAAAGACTCGGTGGTTGCCTTCCCATAAAGGACGTTCCAGGATCGCGGTTCGGGGTAGAAGGGAACGTTTGATTTCCCATCCGAGCAGCCTCCATAGCAAATAGACGCGAAACTGCTTGAGACCGCCTGCCGTTGAGCAAGTCCCCCCGCCGATGAGCATGAGTACGATAAGAATAAGGACGCCAAAACCGTTCCAATTTCCATAGCTCACCGTCGAAAATCCCGTTGTGGTGAGCGCGGTAATCGTTTCGAAAACGGCAACCCGAACCGGGTTTCCGATCCGGGGATAAAGCCCCAGGCAGGTGAACAGGAATATGGCCGACGCGGCCGTGGGGATGACCACGGCCAGAAGACGTACTTCGCCGTTGCGTGTAACGAACCGGAATTTCCCGCGCCACAACAGCCATGCGGTCACGAAGCTCAAATTTCCGAGAAGCATGAGCGGGAGCGTTACTGCCTCAATGGTTACAGAATCCCAATGGCCGATGCTATCCGCCCGTGTTGAAAAGCCGCCCGTGGATACAGCGGCGAAGGAATGATTGAGAGCGTCGAATGGGCTCATACCGGCCAGCCAATAGGCCAGTGTCCCTCCGGTGGCGTAGCATGAATAGATGATCAGAACCAGCCGGGCCGATTGTCTCACCTGCGGAACCAGTTGATCCCCGCGACCTTCGGCACTGGAGATGCCCACTCCCACAGGGCCCACGATGGCTGACATCATGATGATGGCCAGGCCCGCCCCGCCAGCCAGTTGCATGAGGCTGCGCCAGAATAAGATCATTCGACTCGCCCTGGTTACATCCACAACAGAAAGACCGGTGGTCGTCCATCCGCTCACCGATTCAAAAACGGCCCTTGAGAATTCCAGTCGCAAGATCGACATGAAAGGCCATGCCGAAAAGAGCATGACCACAATCCAGCTAATAAGGACGATCACTCCGCCCTCCTGGATGGAGAGGGTGACGGTGGAAGGAGGGCGAAAGAGTCGCTGCAACCCAAACCCTATAACGGCCAGGCAGCCCGCCGGAACGACAAACGCCGGGGCATTCCTCACCTCCTCCTGATAAGCAAGGAGTATCAGAAGGGGCGCGAGCATCGTTAAGGCGGCCAGAAGGAGGATCAATCCGACGGATGAGAGGATCGCGGAATACCGCTGTTTGAGATATTCCTTTTCACGCAAGGCCCGGCTCCTATTCCTGCTCCCCAGTAAAGGCTTTCAGTACGGAGCCATGGTTTTCCGGCAGGGTGATCAGCACCACCCGGTCGCCCCCCAGGAGCCGGTTGGCCCCCCGCGGAACGATCGGCTGGTTGTCACGGATTACGACCGCGACCAGGGCGTTCCCGGGGAGGTCAATATCCTTCAAGAATTTGCCGGCCACCGGCGAATCAGCGTCAAGTATGATCTCCGTAACATTCACCCTTCCTTCGGCAACCGGCAGTAGATTGATGATCTGTTCCAGGGACGCCCGCTGTTCGATCAGGCTGCTGACGATATGTGTCGTTGAGAAGGCGGAAACGTCCAATTTTTCGAAAATCTCCGCATTATCCGGATCATTGGCCAAAGCAATGGCCCTGGGTACGCCGTACCGGATTGAGGCCAGTTGACAGATGACCAGATTGTCCTGGTCGTTGGGGGTGATAGCGAGCACCGCGTCCGCACCCATGGCACCGGCGTCCTTGAGAATCCTTTCATCGCTGCCGTCGCCGCAGACCACCCTGGCTGAAAGCTGGCGAGCCAGCTGGACGCATTCCGCCCGGTTCCGGTTAATAATCACAACCTCGTATCCCTTTGCAGTGAAGTTCCGGCAAAGAAAATAGAGCGTCTTGCCGCCGCCGACGATGAGCACCTTCATTTTTCATCTCCCTTCGCAACGCGACCGCTGGCAACGGCCAAGAGGAACATCTCTGCCGCCACAGACGTTGGGCAGATGGTTTCAATGCCGAGTTGGTCAAAAACTTTTTCTCGTTTCGGATCGAAAACCCTGGTGAGTACATGGGGAACATTGAATATCTTCCGGGCGATTTGAGCTACCATCAGGTTGACGTTGTCATCATGCGTCGTGGCAAGCAATACATCCGCATCTTTCAACTTGGCCGTTCTCAGCACCGAAAGTCGAGTGGCATCCCCTTCTATGCGAAAGCCGCTGAAGTCGTGTGACAGGTCGTCAAACATGGCTTCATCCACGTCGATCGCCACCACCGAATGCCCAATGCGGCTCAACTGGTTGGCCAGGTGCGAGCCCAGACGGCCGCACCCGATAATCACGATATAAAGGCTATTCTTCATCCGGGGCCTCGCGGTCGCGCGCTTTCACTCAACCTGTTTCCTTTCTTTCCGGCCCCAGATCGACCTTTCCCAACTTGTGCCAGGACGTGGTCCGGTCCAGGTTCGCCGAAGCCGGTTTGAACGTGGGGTCGATGTCAAGCGCTGCGCGGTAGAACTTCTGCGCCTCTACCCAGTCCCCCTTGATTTCAAGCAGCGCCCCAAGCAGGTTGTAAGCCTCTGGCTGACCTGGATCGGCGGCGATGGCCTTGCGAACACTTTCACGCGCGGTGGTGAAATTTCTATCGGTGATGTAACGCTTGGCCAGCTCGATCCATGCCCGGTAATCCACCGCGGTTGCCTCATCCAGCGTCTCCCGCTCCATGACGAGCGCAGCCAGTTCCCTGATTTCGGTAGGACTGAAGGGCTTCTGAATAAAATCCACCGCGCCGAGTTTCATGGCCTCAACGGCGGACTCTATCGTTCCATGGGCCGTGATGATGATTACCCGCGTCTTGGGCCAGTCATCTTTAATCCGGCGAAGCACATCCATGCCGTCCATTCCCGCCATCTTCAGGTCCAGGAATACCAGCCCGAACCGGTCCTCACGAAGTTTCTGCAGGGCTT
>CAZXCQ010000226.1:0-10169 GCA_964639275.1 uncultured Desulfobacteraceae bacterium
ACCAAACGTCTTCAAAAGAGAGAACTTACCGTAATAACGGCTCTTAGCGGAGATGAGGCCCTGGAACGGCTGGCCGAGAACCGGAACCTTGACGTTGTCATCCTGGACGTCAAGATGCCAGGCCTGGACGGTATCGAGACGCTGAGGGAGATGAAAAAGATCTATCCTCGGATAGAGGTCATTATGCTCACCGGTCACGCAACCATAGAGACGGCCATCGAGGGAATGAAGCTAGGGGCCTACGACTACCTGATGAAGCCGTGCGATATTGATCAGCTCATGACCAAAGTGGAGGAGGCCACCAGGAAGAAGCGTGAACATGAGGAGAAGATCAGAGAAGCCAAGGTCAAGGAGGCCATCTCCATGCATGGCCTGTAGCAGGGACCGAGAAATCCCTTAAAGAGCCCGCCTATCATCCACGTAGCTCCAACATTCCTCCGACTCTATGTCAAGGGACCCCTGACATGTGGAACAAGATCAGCCTGCGTTTACGAATATACTTAATCTTGATTGCACTGGTGCTTATCACCCTGGCGGGTGGTCTGGTCATGGTATGGTATACCTATCAGATGCAAGATCTGTTGACCCATATCATCGACAGAAATGTGGCGGCCTTTCAGGCCGCTTCATCGCTGGAAAACGCCCTTGTGAATCAGAAGGGATTTGTTTCCTATTACTATTTGGACGGTGACCCGGACTGGCTGAGGCAGCTCGGTGAGTACCGCCAGATCTTTAGGGAGCGGCTTAACGAAGTCCAGTCCCTGACTGAGACCCGGGAGCAAAAAGAGGCCGTAGGTCTTATAGAGTCTGATTACAACGACTATATGGCAATCAAAGACCAGGTCATTGAGCACTATAAATCCGGGGATCGCGAGGCCGGCGCCCGTCTCCACAGGGAGGTCCGTGATCGCTTTTTCAAGATACTGGAGCGGTGCGAGGGATATAAGAACCTGTGTAAGGAGATTATCAATAAGGCGAAGGAGAAAAGTTATGCACAGGCCAAAAGGCTCCGGGTCATTGCAATTGTAGCTATTCTTACGGTTTTTTCCCTGGGGGTGCTCCTGGCCTTTGTGCTGATAGGCCATATTTTGGAGCCCTTGAAGAGACTGGCGGTAGAGGCACACCGGGAGGGTGTCTCGTCGGGTCAATCAGGGGATGAGGTCAAGGCGCTCAGTCGAAGTGTCCGCGGTCTGATCGAAGATGTGGATCACACCCAGGTTGAACTGGAAAGGAGCCGCGAGTCCCTTCTCCAGGCCGAAAAGATGGCCCTGGTCGGCAGACTGGCCGCGGGGATGGCCCATAGCATCCGTAACCCCCTGACATCAGTAAAGATGCGGCTCTTTTCCCTCAATCGCACGCTCCATCTCTCTGATGCCCAGGAAGATGATTTTCAAGTCATCTCGGAGGAGATTCGTCATATCGACACCATTGTTCAGAACTTTCTCGAGTTCTCGAGACCCCCCAAGCTCAAGATGCAGATGGTGAGTCCCTCGGAGGTGGTGGATCTGGCCATTCAGCTGTTGCGGCACCGCCTCAGCTCCTATGATGTGAATGTTCATATTGAGCGCCAGACACAGCTCCCCGAGATCCTGGTGGATCCGGAACAGTTAAAGGAGGTCTTTGTAAACCTCGTGGTCAATGCCTGCGAGGCCATGGGGACGGGCGGATCAATCGTTATCCACGAGGAAGTGGATTTTGTGGAGCCACTCGGCCGTGTGATCGTGATTCGAGTATCAGACGATGGCCCAGGGATACCTGAATCCGCGCAGGACAAGATCTTTCAGCCGTTTTTTACCACAAAAGAAGAGGGCACAGGCCTGGGCCTCAGTATTGTCACACGGATTGTTGAAGAGCATGGTGGTCAGATAAGTGTCAGATCCAAGGAGGGCCAGGGAACCACCTTTACTATTACCCTTCCGGGAAGGGGGTCATAAATTGAGCACAATACTGATAATTGACGACGATGACCAGTTGCGTAAGAGCTTTGAGAAGCTGTTGTCCGAAGAGGGCTTTACCGTTGAAAGCGCTCCATCCGGGGAAGCAGGCCTCAGGCTTGTTGAGGAGAAGGCGCCGGATCTGGTTGTCCTGGACATGCGGCTGCCCGGGATGAATGGGCTTGAGACCTTTGAGGCCATCCATAGGGTGGAGCCCAAGCTTCCGGTGGTGATCATGACCGCTTACGGGACCACGGAGACCGCGATAGAAGCCACAAAGATGGGTGCGTTTGACTATATACTCAAGCCCTTTGACATCCCTGACATGTTGGGGGTCATCGGCCAGGCACTGGAGGCCGGCCGTTTTATGCGCACTCCCGTGGATATGAACGCCATACCTTACAAGGCCTCCAGGGAGGCCCTGATCGGGCGGAGCAGGCCGATGCAAGAGGTCTACAAGGCAATCGGGCGGGTGTCCCCTACCGACGCAACAGTCCTTGTTCGTGGGGAGTCAGGCACGGGAAAGGAACTGGTGGCCCGTGCCATCTATCAACACAGCCTGCGCGCCGACAAGCCCTTTATGGTAATCAATTGTGTGGCGATCCCGGAGAATCTGCTTGAAAGCGAGCTCTTCGGGTACGAAAAGGGGGCCTTTACCGGGGCGACCCATCGCCGGGTGGGAAAGATCGAACAGGCCCATGGAGGCACCATCTTTCTGGATGAGATCGGTGATATGCCATCCAGCATACAGGCCAAGATACTGAGACTGCTCCAGGAGAAGAGTATCGAACGCCTGGGGGGCCGCGAAACCATCCCCGTGGATGTGAGGATAATTGCCGCCACCAACCGTGACCTGGAGCTTGCCCTTACAGAGGGCCGTTTTCGGGATGACCTCTACTACCGTCTCAAGGTGGTCACCATATGGCTGCCTCCCCTCAGGGAGAAGCCGGAAGATATCCCCTATCTTATCGAGTATTTTCTCTCCAGGTATGCCGCAGAGGGGGGTATGGAGAACCCGGGGATCACAAAGGAGGCCATAACGATGCTCAACAACTATTCATGGCCGGGAAATGTCCGGGAGCTCGCCAATACCCTACAAAAGACGCTGATTTTTAACCGCGGCGGCCCTCTGGGGCCAGATGATATCGCCCAGACCCTGGGGGGTGAGATGCAGGGGAGGAAGCCCCTGGATGCCAACGGACACCAGGCAATGCGCGGATGGATTCGCCAGGCCTTGACCTCGTTAAGGGAAGAGAAGGTCTTTGATTGGTGCATGAACCGTTTTGCCAGCATCATCATCGGCGAGGCCCTGAACCTTACGGGGGGAAACCGATCTCGTGCGGCCAAGCTTCTGGGCCTCTCCAGGCCGACGCTCCATTCCAAGATCGAAAAATACCAGATCACGTTTGAAAGGCGGGTAAGAGAAGACTGACATATCAAAGGGGTTATGTCAGAGCGGGTAGGGGCGTCCAACGAGAGGCAACCACACGTATTGAAGGCCGAACAGACCGATGCGAGAAAATCCAGTCAGACAGATAAGTAACGGTTACTACCATTCGCTGAGAAGAAAGATGCTCCTGACCGTTATCATCGTCTCTATCACGCCCATGATCTTGGTCAGTGCCATTATCCTTTATCAGTTTAATGTCTCTTATCAGGAAAAGGTCGAGGCCCACCTCAGGACACTGGTCAAAAAGCACAAACAGAACATCAACAGCTTTTTGAGAGATAGGTCGGGCAACATCCGGTCCCTGGCAAGGACCTTCAGTTTTGAAGAGCTGAGCAATGAATCATTTCTTCGGGACAGGCTGGAGATCCTTCAGGAGGAATACGGTCCCTCCTTTGTGGACCTGGGGGTGATCAATGCCCGCGGGGTCCAGATGGCATATGCAGGGCCGTTTAAGCTGGGAGAGGCCGTATATTCGACTGCGGAATGGTTCAAACAGGCCATCAAGCGGAAGGTTTATGTCAGTGATGTCTTTTTGGGCCTTCGCGGTCTTCCTCACTTTATCGTGGCTGTGAGAGACAATTATAACGGGGAACCCTGGATACTGAGGGCCACCATCGACTTTGTGGCATTCAATAATCTTGTGGAAAATATCCGCATCGGTGAAACCGGGTTTGCCTTTATCCTGAACAAGGAAGGGGAGTTTCAGACCAAACCACTCCATAACATTGTACCCACCAGAGAGCCCTATATCGGTTTTTTAAGGAACAAAGATAAGATCAAGGACAAGATAAGCGTTGTTGAGGGTCGAAATGATTCGGGCAACAAGGAGATCTATGTGGCCGCCTTTCTCAAGGGGGGCGACTGGCTCCTGATATACCAGCAGAGTGCAGCGGATGCATTTGCGGATCTCCGAAATTCATTTAAAGTGACCCTTGTCATAATCCTTCTGGGCAGCATTGGAATCATTAGCATGGCATTTATCTTGTCAAGAAGGATGATCAGCCATATTGCCAAGGTCGATCAGGAAAAGCAGATGATGAATGACCAGATCGTGGAGACCGGTAAACTCGCATCGGTCGGTGAACTGGCAGCGGGAATTGCGCATGAAATCAATAACCCTGTCGCCATTATGGTTGAAGAGGCAGGGTGGATCGAGGATCTGTTGGAGGAAGAAGACTTCAGGGAAGGCAAGAACCTGGAGGAGTTCAAGAGGGCATTAAGACAGATAAATACCCAGGGGAAACGGTGCAAGGAGATAACGCACAAGTTACTCAGTTTTGCCAGGAAGACCGATTTAAAGGCCCGGGACGTGCAGGTAAATGACGTGATTCGGGAGGTGGTGGCGCTTTCCGCACAGAGGGCAAAATACAGCAACGTGATTGTTCATATGAACCTCCAGGAAAACCTGCCATCAATAAAGGCATCCGAGTCAGAATTCCAGCAGGTCTTTCTCAACCTGATCAATAATTCCCTCGACGCAATGGAAAAGACGGGCGGCAACATTCATCTATCCACCCGAACTGCGCGGGGCCATTACGATAATAGTATCCTCATTGAGGTGGCTGACGATGGTCCGGGTATCCCCAGGGCCTATCTAAACAGGATATTTGACCCCTTCTTTACCACCAAGTCCGTCGGAAAGGGGACCGGTTTGGGGCTATCGATCTGCTACGGCATAATCAAGAAATTGGGGGGTGACATAGAGGTTAGTAGTGTGATTGACGGGGGAACCACATTCACGATCAGGATTCCCTTTGCCGAAGACAGGGAAAAGAGAGGCAGGAAAAGCAAATAGCAGACAATGAATAACGGGTTTCCGGTTTATCCGGAACAGGAGAAAGGCAATGTCGCAGGAAAAAGATGCCCAGGAAAAAGCCCCCAATGTTTCAATGCAAACAGAGCGAAGCAGCATCAGAGTTCTACTCGTGGATGATGAAGAAGGTTTTGTGACCGTCCTCGCCAACCGGCTGATAAAGAGGGGGATTGATGTGAGAATGGCCTTTAGCGGTTCAACAGCGATTCAGACCCTCCGCCGGCAGGATTTTGATGTGGCGGTGGTGGATCTAAAGATGGAAGACATGGACGGTATTGAGGTGCTCCAGATATTCAAGAAAATGGATCCCAAGATGCCCGTTATCATGCTTACCGGGCATGGTTCGGAACAGGCGGCCAGGGATGGAATCGAGTATGGGGCCTTTGATTACCTGACCAAGCCATGCGATATCAAGGAGTTGGTGGCCAAGATAATGGAAGCGGTCCAACAAGGGAGGCAATAGCGGTGGATAAATTAAATCTCCTGCTCGTAGATGATGAGGAGGATTTTCTTGAGACGCTCCTGAAACGGATGAAAAAACGCAGGGTAAATGTCACCGGGGTCAAGAGTGGCGAAGAGGCCCTTGAGCGGCTGGATCAAGACCCTACGGATGTGGTGGTCCTGGATGTAAAGATGCCGGGGATGGACGGGATCCAGGCCTTGCGGGAGATCAAGAGACGATATCCTCTGGTGGAGGTGGTCATGCTGACCGGCCATGCCAATGTGGAAGTGGCGATCCAGGGGATGGAGCTCGGGGCCTTTGACTATCTCATGAAGCCGATGGATATCGATGAACTCCTCTATAAGGTAGAGGATGCCTACAAGAAGAAGATGATCCAGGAAGAGAAGATAAGAAACCTGGGGGCTGATCCCCCGGTGTGACTGAGATTTGAAAATCGTCCAGCAAGGAGGAGATGGACCAGGATGAATTTCATAAGAGAGTTGGGGAGGTTTATGATGCTGGGGGCAAGGTCCCACGCCAGGTGGGAACTTGATGTATCAAACACCATACTGGGTGACCGGAGACGGCTGATTATCCTCGGGCTGCTTTTGGTTCCCGTTGTGTTGGGGGGCATTGCCTTTGCCGACCAGATGGGTGAGGCCATGCCCAGGTTTCTGGGAGGGAAGAAGGCCTATAGCCCGGCCTTCTATTCAACGTCCATCTTTGTCATATCCATAGTCATAGGCCTGATAGCCGGATTGGTTACCGGCTGCATCGGGGCTGGGGGTGGTTTTGTCATTGCCCCTGCCCTGATGAGTGCAGGCATCAAGGGGATACTGGCGGTAGGGACGGACCTCTTTCATATATTTGCAAAGGCCATCATGGGGAGCACGATTCACCGGAAGCTTGGAAATGTCTCCGTGGCCCTGGCGGTCGTGTTCCTGATCGGTGCGGTCGTCGGGGCAACGGCCGGGGGATTGATAAACCGGTTTCTCTATGAGATCAATCCGGTGCTGAGTGACGCATTTATCACGACCATCTACGCCCTGATGCTCGGTTTTCTGGGGATCTATGCCATGACCGACTTTTTAAAGGCAAAAAAGGCGGACAAGACCACCGCCCCCCATGGCGGAGGTGATGCCCACGGCGCAAAGGACGAAGGAGCGGAGATGGGTGATTTGCCAAAGAGGCTTCAGGCGATCAAGGCACCTCCGATGATCAAATTCGATTATGGCTTCACCCCTGGAGGCAGGAGTATTTCCTGGATATTCCTGGTGATCAGCGGTGCCCTGGTGGGGCTGGCGGCCGGGATAATGGGGGTCGGTGGGGGCTTTCTAACATTTCCCATCTTTGTCTATGTGCTGGGCGTCTCTTCCATGACCACGGTCGGAACCGATATCTTTCAGATCATCTTTACGGCGGGCTATGCAGCGATCAGCCAGTACGCCATCTATGGCTTTGTGTTCTACACCCTGGCCATGGGAATGCTCTTGGGTTCGCTGTTTGGCATCCAGTTGGGGGCCATGGTTACCAGGGTGGTCAAGGGAATCACCATCAGGGGGTTCTATGCCATGGCAGTGCTGGCAGGTTTTGTCAACCGGATCTTTGCGCTACCAGGCAAGCTGGGAGAGATGGGAGTGATCCCCATTTCAAAGGAGATGGGTCAAGTCCTTGAGGCAATCGGCGTTTATGCATTTTTTATCGTGCTGGGCGGATTTGCCATCTGGGTGATCATGACATTCATTCGAAATACCATGGTCCTTAAGGGAGAGGGGGTGAGGTCATGATTGCAAACAAGAAGAAATTCTGGGGCGGTGTCGGATTGATGATTGGCTTTATCGTCGTGCTGATCCTTTTCTTTTCACCCACCTTTGCGGGCAAAAACGGGCTGGACTATCTGGATAACCTGTATAATTCTATATCCAAAGGCTCTGCCTACTATATTCAGAAGGTGAGCGAAGAGAGTGGCCCCTTCAAGGGTACCGTAGTAACGGTCTCCCTCAATATGATCAACGAAAAACAGGCGCAACAGACGGCCCTGCTGTTCAAAAAGAGCGGCGCTGCGGTCGAACTGTCGGGACTGAAGCTCAAAGCCACGGGCGATCTGGGCAATATCCTGGCGAGCTGCCTTTCCGATGCGGACGCCATGTACAACAATGACGGCCAGAAGGTCTCCGGCAAATATGGCTACGATGAAAAAAGGGTGTTGTTTGACTGGTGGAAGGCCTTAAAGGAGATGGAAAAGGATCTAAAGCGACAGAAGCGATTCAAGGGGGCCAAGATCGTTTCGGTTGTGCTTACAAAGGCGGTGGAGACCGCTTACAACTATTACGGGATAGCCCCCCGGAGCATTGGTGATCAATGGGGGGTGGTCCTCTTTTCTCTTGTGTTTTATGTGGCTTATACTGTTTGGTATGGTTTTGCCATCATGTTCATGTTTGAGGGATGGGGGATGAGGCTGGAGCACTGATGGATTGAAACCTCTCCTGGCACCATTATTCCCGTATTCAGGTGATCCGGGCCAGGGATTGGCGATTGAGGAGAGAAGTTCCTTTTTCACCTCAACGGTTGCGCGGCTCTTGGCTCTGTGATAAGGTGGGTCTGTTCCAGAGAGAGTTAAAAAGTCATGAGAATAAGGAGGGTATAAGAGTCGTGTCTATAAAAGGGGGAGATCTTCTTATTGAATGTCTGGAAGCACAGGGCGTTCGGTGCATCTTTGGAATGCCCGGGGTACAGAACCTTCAAATCTACGATGCAATTTTTCGTCGGGGCGAGGGGGCGATTGGTCACTATCTCGTGCGCCACGAATACGCTGCTACCTTGATGGCAAGCGGTTTTGCACGTTCAACGGGTGATGTCGGTGTCGCGGTCACCGTCCCCGGACCGGGGGCAACCAACGCTGCCACTGGAATACTCGAAGCCTTTACGGATTGTGTGCCTGTGCTGTTGATCACGGGGCAGAGTGATTCAAGATACTATGCCAAAGATCCGGCCAAGATGTTTCACGGTCTGGATCAGATGGCATTTTTCAGGCCAATTACAAAATATTGTGCGATCGCCCGTACCCCTGATGAGATCCCAAAGGTCGTCAATGAAGCATTCCGTGCGTTTCGTTCGGGCCGACCAGGGCCTGTGGTGCTGGAGTTCCCGGACGACGTCTTGGCCCGTCCTGCGGAGGCGGATATCCCCCCTCCCGTCGGCAGAATACAGGGTCCAACTCCGGATCAAAACGCCATCCGGGCCGCAGCAGAGGCCCTCAGCCGCGCCCGGATGCCGATGATTTTCGTGGGGTCTGCCGTTATCCACGCGGCCGCGCGTGAGGAGTTGCGGTTGCTCGCCGAGAAGCTGAATGCCCCGGTCGCAGTGACAAGATGCGCCAAAGGAGCCTTCCGGGAGGACCACCCGCTCGCCCTTTCACACTGTAATCGCTTCCTTGCCCGCGAGGCGATGAGGCTTGCCGACTGTACCCTTGCCGTGGGCCCCCGCTTCACGTCCCTCGACACGGGGTCTTGGGCCTTGGAGCCACCCCGCCCCCTCATCCAGATCGATGAAGACCCGGGGGAAATCAACTCAGAATACCCCAGTGATTTTGGCATTGTCGGGGATCTGAAAACAACCCTAAGGGCGTTAATCGAGGAGACTGAACCAAAACAGAACAGTTGGGCAGAACCACTCGACCGTCTTCGAAAGAAATTCGCTGAGCAATCCCCCCTGCCCCTGCTCTCAGAGATCCGGGAAGTCCTTCCTGAGGAGGGAATCCTGTCGGTTGATGTCCATGCAATCGGCTATGCAACCCTTGACGAGTTTCCTATCTGCGATCCATCGGTTTTTCTTTTTCCAAACATCAGTGTCGCATTGGGGTATGCCTTTCCTGCGGCGCTCGGTGCAAAGGCTGCTCACCCGGAAAGACCGGTTGTATGTCTTACTGGCGACGGCGGCTTTATGATGGGCTCCCCTGAGCTATCGACGGCGATGAAGTATGCCATGAACGTCGTCACGATCATTGCAAACGATGGGGCGCTGAGCTCGATCAAAGGCTCGCAGCAGAAGTACTATGAAGGACGGATTATCGATGCCGACTTGCACAATCCGGACTTTGTCAAATTTGCAGAATCCTTCGGGGCCTATGGGAGGCGTGTTGACAAGCTTTCTGAGTTCAAATCCATCTTTGAAGAGGCGCTTTCTGTCAATCGACCCTCGCTGATCGAAGTGCCGCTGGCCGATCGCCAGCAAGAACTGATCGATGGGATCGACTGGTTGCGCTCGGATCTATTGCGTGTGCGCTGATTCGGCCCACATTGCGAATTCCCCATGCCGTGCCTTTCCCCTACTTCTTGTAACACTTTATCCCATTGAAACCCGGGGTATGGGGATTCCGTTTTTCAGGCAGGGATACACCCTTCAAAACGAAACCCCCATGCCCCTGTCCCACTGCCGATTTTGCAGAAAGCTAAATTGATACTACCTTTTGAGATCTGTAAGCGTTCACAGGTTCCGGGTTCAACGTTCAGGGTTAGGGAAAAGGACAAG
>CAZXCQ010000227.1:0-10141 GCA_964639275.1 uncultured Desulfobacteraceae bacterium
AAGAGAATATCGACATGGTCATCATGACGACCCGTGGGAGAAAGGCCGTTTTTCCATTTGGAGGCGTTGCCGAAAAGGTGATCAAGAATGCGTCCATACCGGTGCTGGCGATCGCCGTGCCTTGATAAACGGACCCAAACTGACTGTGTTTAATTTGAATTGTGGGAGCAGAGGACCGCAAGCGTCTTTTTTCGCGGTTCTCTGCTTTCGTTTCAAAATCCTAGGGTTGTTACTGTTGCGCAAGAAAAATGGATCAGCAGAATGGCATTCCATCATGCCGATCCTGTTTGTCCTGTCTAAAAACAGGTTAACGATGACAAAAAGAAGATCCACCCATAAGGGAAGAAGATGGAAGAGATCAAATTGCTGCAGCGCGACGACCTCTGCCTGCGATGTGGAGAAATTTCCTGCACCCTTAATTTCGACGAGGCATTGCAGGCCATTCTGGAGGCCGTAGAGGCCTGCCTGAACACCGATGCGTCCTCTGTGCTCCTCTTGGACCCATCCGGCTTGTCCTTCTCAGTGGCAGCGGCCCGAAATCTCTCGGAAGACTATGTCAAGAGGGAGCCCATTCCGCTCGAGAAGGACCTCACAGGCCGGAAGATCCTCCAGGACCAGGTGGTGGCCATGGAGGATCTCTCCATGGATCCGGCCCATGAGGACCTGATCCGATCCGAAGGAATGCGATCCGCCCTCGTGGTCCCTCTTAAATCAAAGGAGCGCATTGTCGGGGCCTTGTGGGCATTTTCAAGGGAACGCAGGAGGTTTACGGCCGATGAAACAAGTTACCTGGCCGCTATTTCCGCCCAGGGCGGCGTGACCCTGGGAAACGCCAGGTTGCACAGCGACCTCCACGTGATCGCCGGGGTGGGCCGCGCCGTTACTTCGCGGCGGGATCTTCAAGAGATCCTCCGGCTCATCGTGGAAAGTGGGACCAGCGTTTTCAGCGCAAAGGGGGCCTCGGTCTATCTGACCAATCCTGAAGAAGACACCCTGGAGATGAAGGCATCCTACGGTGTCGGCAACGGCTTTTTCGAAAAAAAGGTCTTCCGGATCGACGATGCCATCAGAAATTGCCTTGAGCAGATCGTCGTGATCTCGGATCTCTCAAGAGGGCAGGCCTTTCCCTTTCCCGAAGACCTGGCCAAGGAAGAGGTTCGCTCCGTCATCTGCATGCCCCTGAGGATCAAGGGATCAGGGATCGGCGTCCTGCGACTCTATCTGGGTCAGGTCCGGGAGTTTACCGACGAGGAACAGGTGCTCCTGGAAATCCTGGCCGATTTCGGGGCCATCGCCATCGAAAATGCACGGCTCTTCGATCACATTAAGAGGGACTACCAGGATCTCACCCGGGATGTGTGGCACTGGTATGGATGGGGCGAAAGGCCGCCCAAGATGTGATCCAAAAGGAGAGACCCCCGGTGGAACAGGCTTTTCTAATGGAAAAAGACCGGCTCATGCCCTGGCTGGAAGGGCTTGGAGAACAGTATCGGTTGATCGGTCCCTCAGGGGAACAGGGATTGCCGGCCTTCAAGAGAATCACCTCGGTCCATGACCTCCTGATGGATTACGGCCTGACCATGATGGGGCCCCAGACCTGCATTTACCACCTTTCTGAAACTCTGTGCACCATTCGCGTCGAAAATGGGGACTTTCATGTCGAAAGTCCGGACACCGCGCCTCCCCAGGTGCTTCTTGGGGTCCACTCCTGTGATCTCCATGCCCTCCTGGTCCTCGACAAGGTCTTTCTGAAAGGAAGGGTCGTGGATCATCACTACAGGTTGTGGCGGGAAAACACGGTGGTGATTGGCTATCACTGCACCCAGGTTTATCCCCAGTGCTTCTGCGCCTCCATGGGAACAGGACCTTTCTTTGAACCCAAGAAAGGCTATGATCTCCTCCTGACAGACCTCGGCGCGGTTTATCTGATGGAACCTTTGGGCCAAAGGGCCCGGCAGATCCTCTCCCCCCTTCGCCTCAGCCGCGCCGGTGAAAGGGATTTTGCCAGCAAAGAAGCGATCGACCGGGCCCTCCACGGCCAATTCAAGAAGACGCTGGATACGACGCACCTGGTAGATACGATTCTGGCCGGCCAGGACCATCCCGTATGGAGGCGGACGGCCGAGGAGCGCTGCCTGGGGTGCACCAATTGTACCATGGTATGCCCTACATGCTTTTGCTCCAACGTGAAGGACCGAAGCAGGGGTCTTGATCCGGCCCACTGGGACAGGGTCCGCTACAAGGATTCCTGCCAGGAACTCCATTTTGCAGAGGTCCACGGAGGAAATTTTCGATCCACCCGAACGGCCCGGCTCCGCCAGTTCGTCACCCACAAGCTGGCCACCTGGTGGGAGCAGTTCGGGTGCTTCGGGTGTGTGGGGTGCGGGCGCTGTATGACCTGGTGCCCGACCCGCATCGACTTAACAGACATGACCAAGCAGATCATGATATCGAAAGGAGAGGGATGACCCGCGGGTCCAGGAACAGGATGGAAAGTATGGACTACAAGGTCGCTCGCCTCATGGATGTGCGGCCCGAGACCCGGGATGTCAGCACCTTCCTCATTACCCTGGAGGGGGAGGAGGAATTTATCTTTCAGCCCGGTCAGTTCAATATGATCGGGTTGCCGGGTCTGGAAGAGGCCCCGCTCTCCATGAGCTCTCTTCCCGTCCCCCGTAACAACCTCTTTGCCCACACGGTACGCTGCGTGGGCAATCTGACAAGCCGGATGGCAGGGCTTAGGGCAGGGGAGACACTCATGATGCGTGGGCCTTTCGGTCGAGGCTGGCCCGTTCAAGAGCTCGACCACAGGGACGTGCTCATGGTGGCCGGGGGTCTCGGGCTGGCCCCGCTGAGGCCCCTTCTGCTCCACTGCCTGGAACACCGAGGGGAAATAGGCGATCTGGTTTTGGTCTACGGGGCCAAGACCCCGGAGGAAATGCTTTTTCAAAAAGAGCTCTTCGACTGGCAGGAGAAATGCCCTGTGACAACCCTTTACTGCGCGGACCACCTCGCCAACGGGAGCCCGACAGCCCTGAGGCTTCGTGAAGGACTGGTCACCACATTCCTGGAGGATCTGGATCTGAACCCGCCGGATACACTGGTCTGCGTCTGCGGCCCCGAGATCATGATGCGCTTCGTGGCCCGTCAGCTGTTGCAAGAGGGCTATTTGAAGAACAGGATTTATGTCTCCCTTGAGCGGCGCATGCGGTGTGGAACCGCCCACTGCGGCCACTGTCAGATCGGGGCCAAGTTCGTCTGTCAGGACGGACCTGTCTTCCCCTACGCCGAAATCGCGCGCTTCTCTGATACCCTTTTGTGAGGAAGGCGTTAGGCGTGAGGGGGAAGGCGATAACAAAATTTCATATTCGACATTCCGACTTCGGAGTTCGAAAGACGGAGGAAAGGTGCGAAGCCGGAATTCGGAATTTCGAGTCGGACATCGGACATTGGACATTGGACATCGGACACTAGATATGAAAAAGTACCGTTTAGGGGTGTTCAAATATAGTTGTTGCGCAGGGTGTGAGTTTCAGCTCCTCTATTTTCAGAATTATATCGTCGAGTTTTTCAGGCACATGGAGGTCGTCTTCCTCAAGATGGCCCAGAACGGCGGCGTGGAGGAAGGGCCTTTCGACCTCGCCCTGATTGAGGGGGCCGTCACCCAGGCCGAACAGGCGGATCAGTTGAAAAGGGTCCGGAAGGTCAGTCGATGGCTCCTTCCCATCGGCTCCTGTGCGGTCAACGGGGGCGTCCCTGCCATCAAGAACCGGACGCCCGAACTGGAGGTGGAAAACAGGGTCTACGCGGACGTCAGCCGTCTCCACTCCATGAAGGCCCAGCCTGTAGATGCCTTTGTGCAGGTTGACGGGTACATCAGGGGCTGCCCCATGGGTCAAGGGGACCTGATTGAGGCCGCGTTATCCCTCCTTTTGGGCAAGAGGCCGGTCTTCTTCAACTACGCTGTATGCGTTGAATGCAAGCTCAAGGATAACCCGTGCGTCCTCATCTCCTGGAATCAGCCCTGCATGGGCCCGGTCACCAATGCGGGGTGCGGGGCCCTGTGCCCATCTCACGGACGGGCCTGTTACGGATGCTGGGGACCCATGGAAGACGCCAATGCCCAGGCCCTGGCGCGACAGTTCGAACGGATGGGATTGAGCCCGGACGAGATCTTTTGCAGGTTTACGCAATATGCCTCAACCAAGGCTGAATTCCGGAGGGGAGCCGAACTCTATGGCCGAACCGATTAACCGCCGCAAGATCCAGATCGATTATCTCGCCCGGGTGGAGGGCGAAACCGCCTTGGTCCTGAACCCCGGCGGCGAAACCGGCCAGGAGATCAGGCTGGAGATCTTCGAGGCCCCCAGGTTTTTTGAGGGTTTCCTGGTCGGTCGGAGATATGACGAGGTGGGCGATATCGTATCGCGCATCTGCGGCATCTGCCCCATTTCTCACATGACCACCGCCCTCCAGGCCATAGAGGATGCCATGGGGATCACGACCAGCCCTCAGACCCACAGACTTCGAAGATTGATGTGTCTTTCCCAGATCGTTTCAAGCCATATCATCCACCTCTATATGCTGGCCTTGCCTGACTACTTCGGCTACCCCGGCTTCCTTCCCATGATCCCTGAATTTAAAGAGGAATCAAAGGACTTTCTCCAGATGAAAGGGGCCATGAATAAGGTGGGGGAGCGGATCGGCGGCAGACCGCTTCACCCCATTTCTATGGTGGTGAACGGCTTTACCAGGGTGCCGTCCAAGGAGGAGCTGGATTCCCTGGCCGAGGACATTGACCGGGTTCTCCCCCTGGCCCGGCGGACCGTTGACAGGATAAGTCACCTACCCTTCCCGGACCTGCAGGGGGACTCGGAATTTCTGGCCCTTCGGAAAGATGGCGAATTTGCTGTTACCGAAGGTCGCCTGATCTCCTCCGGGGGACTCGATCTCGAGATCCATGACTACCCGTCTTTTTTCAGAGAAACGGAGACCTCTTACGCCATGGCCAAAAAGTCCTCCATCCGGGAAAGGGGTCTCTTCATGGTGGGGGCCCTTGCCCGGATGAACCTCAAGTTCGATCAGTACCACGAAGAAACCCGCGCCGTGGCCCAGGAGATGGGCATCGCCGTCCCGGATGCCAACCCCTTCCACAACAATTTGGCCCAGGCCCTGGAGATCTACGACGGCATGATTGAGTGTCTTCATCTGCTCTCGGGCATTTCCCCTGAAAAAGAGACACCCGGGGTCCGGATACGGGAGGGAGAAGGGATGGCGATCACAGAGGCCCCTCGCGGGCTGCTCATGCACAGCTACGGGGTCAACAGGAGGGGGTTCATCGACAAGGCCGATCTGGTAACGCCCACCTCCCATAATTTTGCCAACATGGAAAAGGACCTGCATCTTCTGGCCCGGCGCTTTGCCGAAGAAGACGCACCCGGAGGGCTCCGATTGAAATGCGAGCAACTCATCCGCGCCTATGATCCCTGTTTCTCTTGCTCGGTGCATTAACTGGTTGCTGGATGCTGGTTGCCAGATGCTGGATGAGAAGAAACACGCGAGAAGAAGGCAGGAGCTTTGAGTTACAAAAAATTGCTTATTTGGCAGCACGCTAAGGACTTGGTCTTTGATATCCATAAGATGACAGTGAATAAGCTGCCTCAGTTTGAGCTGTATGAAGAAGGGAGTCAAATCCGGCGCTCTATTAAATCGGTGAAATCGAATATCGTGGAAGGCTATGGCAGGAGACGATATAAGCAGGAGTTGATACGATTTTTGACCTATTCCCTAGCCTCTTGCGACGAGAGTACGGATCACCTGGAGACCCTGTTTGAAACAGGATCACTGAAGGACGAGGCCTTATACCAAGATTTTCACAAGCGTTTGGAGACATTGGGAAAGAAAATTAACCTCTTTATTCAGTCTGTAGAAAAAGACCATAAGAGCGATCGTTGACTCAGCATCCAGTGACCAGTGAAAGGAAGGACCATGAAAGCATACGGACTTTACATCGGCGGCCAATGGATGCCGTCTTCAAGCGGACGCACCTTTACGACCCAAAACCCGGCCACGAGCGAGGTCCTTGCCACATTGGCCGAAGGAAGCGCAGAAGACGTGGACAAGGCGGTTAAGGCCGCATCCAGGGCCCGGTTAGGGTGGCGAAACGCGCCTGCGCCCAGGCGCGGAGATATACTGTTAAGGGCGGCCTCAGTCATGCGAGATCGGAAGGACGAGCTGGGGGAGCTTGTCAGCCGTGAAATGGGCAAGGTGATCGCGGAGGGGAAGGGGGACGTACAGGAGGCCATAGATTTTTTGGAATACATCGCCGGAGAGGGCAGGAGGATGCTCGGGGAGACCACCCCTTCGGAGCTGCCCGACAAGTTCTGTATGACCGTCCGGCAACCTGTCGGCATCGTGGGACTCATTACGCCCTGGAATTTTCCCTTTGCCGTGCCATGCTGGAAACTGGGTCCCGCACTCATCGCCGGCAACACAGTCGTTTACAAGCCCGCCACCCTGACCCCCCTGTGTGCGGCAACCCTGGTTGATATCCTGGAAAAGGTCGGATTGCCGGCCGGGGTGCTCAACATGGTGACCGGACCGGCAGGCCGGGTGGGAACGGCCATTGTCGAGCATCCCGAGATCAGGGCTGTCTCCTTTACGGGCAGCGTCGCCTCCGGAAGGGAGGTCTATACCCGTGCATCGGCCCACATCAAGCGGGTCGGTCTGGAACTTGGGGGGAAAAACCCGCAGATCGTTATGGACGATGCGGACCTTTCACTGGCCCTCAACGGTGTCTTGTTCGGGGCCTTCGGCACCGCGGGGCAGCGATGCACCGCGACCAGCCGGTTGATCCTGCATGAGGCGGTCTACGACGAGTTTATGGAGCGGCTGGTCACCCGCACCAAGAGACTGAGAATCGGTGATCCCGTAGATCCAAGGGTGGATGTAGGTCCGGTCTGCGGAGAGGAGCAGGAAAGGAAGATTTTGAAGTATATTGCCATCGGTAAGGAGGAAGGGGCCAACCTCCTCACAGGAGGACAAAAACTGACCCAAAGCCCCTTTGACAAAGGAACCTTCATCGCGCCCACGATCTTCGAGGCACACCACGGGATGCGAATCACCCAAGAAGAGATCTTCGGGCCTGTCCTCTCAGTGATCAAGATCCGGGACTACGAGGAGGCCGTGCACGTGGCCAACGACGTGGACTATGGTCTATCCTCCTCCATCTACACGAACAGCCTCAGACTGGCCTACCGGGCCATCCATGAGCTTGAGACCGGTGTGACCTACATCAACGCACCCACCATCGGCGCCGAGGTCCATCTGCCCTTCGGCGGGGTGAAACACACCGGCAATGGGGCCAGGGAGGCCGGCAGTACGGCCATCGAGGAATTCACCGAGCTCAAGACCGTCTTCATCGATTACAGCGGAAGACTGCAGAAGGCCCAGATCCGGGAGTAATGGAGGGACCGCATGAAACTCGAAGGAAAATCTGCAATTATTACCGGGGCGGGTCGTGGCCTGGGCCGTGCGATCGCCCTGGCCATGTCCCGGGAAGGGGCGAGCGTAACCGTGATGAGCCGGTCTTTGAACGAACTGGAGGATGTTGCGGCCCAGATAAGGGACAGGGAAGGGACATGTCTGGTCTCCCAGGGAGATGTATCGAGCCGGGCCGACGTGACCCGCACGGTGAAACAGGCCGCTGAGCGCTTTTCCACAGTGGATGTGCTCGTCAACAATGCGGCCGTTATAGGTCCTGTCCGGTTCCGGGAAGATGCGGATCTCGATGCCTGGAAAGAGACAATTGGCATCAATCTCACCGGTGCCTTCCTCTTTATCCGAGCCGTCTTGCCCTTCATGATTCAAAAGGGCGGTGGCAAGATTATCAATATCTCTTCGGGTTTGGGGCAGATGCCCTTTCCCAAATTCTGCGCCTACAGCGTTTCCAAGGCAGGAATTATCCAGCTTACCCGGTCCCTGTCTGAAGAACTTGGACCGCTGAATATCCAGGTAAACGCCATTGACCCCGGCGTGATGGATACGCATATGCAGGAACAGATCCGGTCGTATGGGCCAGCCGTACTGGGGACATCTGTCTATGAGAATTTCATGGAATATAAGAAAAAAGGGCATCTGAAGGACCCGGCTGAGGTCGCTTCCCTGGCGGTGTTTTTGGCCTCCCCCGAGGCCGGCCTGTTAAGCGGCTACAACGGAACCCTCAGTGAATATGCCCGTCTGGGATACGGGAGGTGAACTGGTTTTGGCTTGAACCGCGACAGATAGACCATCGCCCGTCGCCTCCCATCGTTAACACAACTAGAAGGGAAAGGCGTCTCTCTCCTTTTCGGGATGGTGATCCCCGGATTCTCATGTCCTTGACACACAGGCATTCAGGCTTATTTTATCTGTAGTTCCAATAAAATAACAGATCTTCTCAATGAAAAGGGTTGACTTCTTGACCACAGGCGGTTTCTGGATTCCTGCCTGGACTGGAATCTGGCGGTCACGAGCCCAAGCTATTGAGGGATGATAAAATTAGGTAAGTAGGTGGGAGCCAGATGGAAATGAAAGGCACTGTGCAAAGAAGGATCGAATTGACCCAGGAGGTCATGGAAGACTTCTTCATGAATATATTCAGGAGCGAGGTATCTGCCCTTTCGGCGGAAAAAGGCCTACCCTATGGGTTGATTTATAACCTCGTACACGGAAGGATCCATTCA
Source organism: uncultured Desulfobacteraceae bacterium (assembly GCA_964639275.1). Taxonomy (GTDB): domain Bacteria; phylum Desulfobacterota; class DSM-4660; order Desulfatiglandales; family Desulfatiglandaceae; genus CAZXCQ01. Next base: position 8,724 of record CAZXCQ010000227.1, read on the forward strand.
ATCTCGGCAGCGGATTACAGGCGTATCTTCGAGCAAGAACCGCCCGACAAGAGGGGCTCGAGGGTAGATGGCGCCTATTTCAGGGGTATGGTGAGGCTGTGGATCTTTTTGTATGGGGAGGATACAAAGAAAGATCTTTATAGAGAGCTCTATCGGGGCAAGCGATCTCCCAAGAACGTTGACTACAGGATCTTCACCGGAGAAACAGAGACAGTAGAGGGGAGAATCGAAGGGATCATGGAGCGTAAGTTACTCGATCAGGGGTTGACACGTCCCGAAATCATGAAATGGATCGAAGAGGTTGATCAAGTCATTGCCGAAGGACGGATTTCCTATGAAGAGACTAAGCCGCTGCTGGACTACCTTCGAGATACCCTGGATGTTCACCCGACACGACTTTTGAATCAGTCGGAGCCCCGCTATGAGTCCGGGAAATTGAAGACAGTAGCAAGGTCTGTTTACGAAAGGCTCAAAGACCTTCAAGAGAGGACGGAGAGGGCTGCAAAGTCGGGTTCCCGACACGCACTAGAGAAACTCAAGGAGGAGGTCTATGGGAAACGAGAGGGGATGACGCTCTTTTCCGAGGTGGAGGAGGAGCTGCAGTTCATAAAGGCCCAGACCGGGCGAGGGCCCAGAAGATATCTGGGGAGGGGGACGGCCGGTTACAGGAAGTCGGAGCTGAAGCGGATTGCTGCATGGCGGGTCCATAAGATCAGAAAGGATTGTGAGGAAATCATCGATGGGAGGCCCGCTCTGAAGATCAAAGAGCTTCCCTGTTTCTTTCGATCAATAAGGATCAAAGGACTGCTCAGGACCCTCAAATACCACCTCATGAATCAGATGATGGAGGCGGAGGGTCTGGAACTTGAAGAGAAAGTCTTGACCCCGGACTACCGTTTGCTGCACGCCTCCCAGGATGAGGACAACGGCTTTGTCAGTTTCGAGCACGTTTTTCTCCGGTTGGGTATGAGCAAACGGGCATTTGATTTGCTGGCCGCAAATCATAGCGATATCTTCAAGAGGATTGGAAGATATGTCAAAGGGTGGCATGTCCCGGAATTATATCTTGAGGAGGTCTCGGAAAAAGAGAACTTTCACCTAGTGAGAGAAAAATACGAGTGGCTCGCAAGGGGCAGTATGGCCAGCGTTTTGCTGGAAAAGCAGCCTGAACCCGGGCCCGATCCGGAAGTCGGCGAAAGGGTCCCATACCGGGCTCAAGGGGAGAAGACGACCGTAGGGGGAGTCCGAAGGAGAATTCTGAGTGAAGACGACTTATCCAGGGGTGTTTTGTATACAATAGAGAATGCGCCCCATTTATATCTGCCCTGGGTCGGATCATATTATACCCTATACAATTTTGAGGTTTTGGTAGCCGTTCACGGGTTCAAAGGTTCAGGGTTCAAGGTTGCATTTTTGTC
>CAZXCQ010000228.1:0-10110 GCA_964639275.1 uncultured Desulfobacteraceae bacterium
TATTGGAATATAGCCAAGGAGACAATTCAATATAAAAACATCGGCTTTCCACTCACATGTCTTACCTTTGGCCGATATCGCTCTACATCATAGAGCTCCCTAACGTCCACTCGTTTTTGACCGGTAGTGATGGTACTCAAGGGGATATCGGTGTAAATACCCCTGCTGAGGGCTGTGAGGCGCCCATAGATCGCCTTTAGAAAGAGATCGATTGCCATGTTGGCAAAATTTACAGCCACCATGAGATCAAGCGAATCGGGGGCTCCACTTCTCATCAGATAGGAAAGCCTTTGATTGAGGACATCCTCTCCTGTCAGTTCTTTGAGGAGGGCGCCTGTTTCTTCGCCGATGCCCCCGAGTCTGGAGTGCCCGTATGCGTCTGATTCACCAGACATTATCATTTTCCCCCTGATCATCCTGGCACCCTCTGAGATGGTGATCATGGCATAGTTTTTGGGATTGGCCTTTTTGTCTTCAAGGATAAGCTCGGCGAGCTTCTTGGGGTCAAAAGGCACCTCAGAGATAATTGCCCTGTCTGCGCCGGCCAAATAGGCCGATATCAAGGAGGTTTCACCGCAATAACGTCCAAAGAGCTCGATAACAGCGATCCTCTCGTGTGAACCAGTACAGGTCCGGAGGGCATGTATAAAGCCCACCCCCCTGGTAACGGCGGTTGAAAAGCCAATGCAGTAGTCTGTGCCAAAGACGTCATTATCCATGGTCTTGGGAATGGCTATCACGGGAAACCCTTCGCGGTGCAATCTTTCTGCAAAGCTCAGGGTGTCGTCGCCCCCTATTGGGATGACGGCGTCAATTGCGTTCTGTTCAAGTGCCTTTAGAATCCTGGCCGTAAAATCTTTGACATCCTCTCCCTTTTTGAATGCCTTCCTCAGAAATTCCGGGGCGTCCCTTTTTTTTACAGCGCTGGGATTCGTTCTCGATGTGTGAAGGTAGGTCCCGCCGTAACGATCGATCGTCCTGACCTCGGCGGGTTCAAGCTGCTGAAGACACCGCTTTGCTGATTCAGGATCTTCAGAATTATACTCCAGTAACCCGGCCCAACCGCGTCGAATGCCTATTGGCCGGATGCCCTCGCTTGCTGCCCTATAAACCAGGGTCTTGATGCACGCGTTGAGACCCGGAACGTCACCGCCACCGGTCAGAATTGCGATTGCCGGCCTCTTCTTAACCCCTTTTTTCATCGAGAAGATCCTCTGGTACAAATAAGATTCTGTGGTAATGTAAAGGCCAGAATGCAGCCTATGTAACACTTTAGCCTCTTGAAACTCGACCGGTAGGCATTCCGAATCCCTATTACCCAGCTTTCAAAGTGCCAAAGTGTTACCTTAAATTAAGGTAACAGGATGACCGTGTCAAGATGATTCGGGTCGCCCTCATCTGCAGAGCGTTCAACCGCGATCTGGATCTGGTGCTGACAGGATGCCAGAAAAGATTGTTCGCATCGATTCAAGGGTTCTAACAAGGAGTGAAAATCGCTGTATCTCAGAAATTTCAAGATCCAGTCTCAATTTCAACTCAGGATCTGGAGGATTCCCACCGGTGTAACTCCGGGTTGAAGTTTGCAGGAGAGATGTCAAAGCGGGAGTCAAGAATTTTGGATTGCACTTTTTGGATCAATGTCTAAATTTGCATCATGAACGACAAGAAGCTATTCATCGCCATGGTCGGGCTTCCTGCCAGAGGAAAGTCCACCATTGCCAACAGGCTAAAAGAGAACCTGACCATGGACGGGATAAAAACGCGGATTTTCAACAACGGGGACCTGAGAAGAAAACTCACCGGGGAAGACACAACCAGCCCTGCATTTTATGACCCGGAAAACACATATGGCACGGCGATCAGAGAGAAGATTGCCTTGACCAATATTGCTCGTGCCAAGGCATTCATTCGAAAAGGGGGCCAAGTGGCCATTTTAGATGCCACAAACGTCAGCCTCCGGAGAAGAGAAAAAATTGTCGAGCTGGTCAGAGACCAACCCCTTCTCTTTGTCGAATGTATCAATGAGGATAAGGAGATCTTGAAGGCCAGTACAGAGAAAAAAGTAGCCCTTCCGGAGTTCAGTCACTTGCCAAAAGAGACCGCGATTCATAGCTTCAGACAGCGCGTCAGTTATTATCATTCCATTTACACACCCCTTAAAGATGAGGCGAATTTTGTCAAATTGGATTCCCTGTACAACAAGATCTTTCGGGAGGAGATCAAAGCCGATATCCCGTATTACGACCGGATCAGGGATTCTCTGGTTACCGATACCGTCAAAAACCTTTTCCTGATCAGGCATGGGGAGACCTACTTCAACCTTCAGAACAGGATCGGTGGGGATTCCGCTCTGACTGAAAATGGGAAAGCCCAGGCTATGGCATTGGCCCGATTCTTTGAGAATAAGAAGCTCCCTTTTATTTTTACCAGCCAGAAAAAACGGGCCATCCAGACAGCGGTCCCTATCAAGGAACTGCAGGGGCACTGTACTATCATCCCCCTGGCGGAATTCGACGAAATCGATAGCGGCGTGTGTGAGCGCATGAGCTATGAGGAAATCCGGGAAAAAATGCCCTACGTATATTTTCCCCGGAAGAAAAATAAATATGATTATATATACCCCCAAGGGGAAGGTTATGTTACCATGAAGGAGAGGGTGGACAGGGGAGTCAAGAAGGCGATCTATTTGAGCGGGAACTCCCCGAACATTATGATCATCGGCCACCGGGCCGTAAACCGGATGATCCTTTCACACTTTCTTTTCCGCAGAAAAGAGGATGTCCCATATATTTATGTCCCGCAAGACAAATTCTACCATATTGTAGCCACCCAGTACAAAAAGCTCTTCCAGTTGAAGCGGTATGAGCCTTAGAACAATTCCAACCACCCGCCTGCCGATGCTAACTGCTAAGGACTTCTATTAAGAAAAAGATCCTATCTGAAGGGTGTGGGGTGTGGGTTGAACTTGGAATATCTTGCCATGAGTCTGGCCCGATGTTATGGTAAACGCCTTTTGGATATGGCCTGAAGTCTTTTTGTTATGGATCAGTTGACCAGGTACCCAATATCTCAAAAGGATAACCCATGAAAGGAGGGTAAAATGCCAAAGGTAAGAATCACGGTGGTCAAAAAGGTAAACAACAGGGATCTATACGGTGAAAATCTCCCAGCTGCTTTTGATGAAAACCGAATCAAGCCGGAGTGCGATCGGTTCTCGGTCGGCCAGGAATTTATTGTTGACAGTCATAACTGCCCTGAGGGTTTCTGTAACTGGGCATTTGCCGATATCCAGAGAGATCTCGTGCATGTCCTTTATGGAGGCTATTACCCCTGGATGAAAGAAAAAGGTGTCGCCATCTCATGCTGCACCGATGGGCTCAGGCCTGTAATTTTCAAGCTGGAGAGCATAGAGGACTAGATTTATTTTATGCTCCAAGAACCAGGATCTGAATCCGGGTCAATTTTTTATCACAGACGTGAAGAGGCATCGTTTCCCTTTATGCACAAGGAACCTTGCGTATCTATCCCTGTCTCGGAGGTATCCGACCCGATTACTACTATCAGCAGCATTCAAAGAGGAGAAGATGCGATCAATTCGTGAAGTGATGGAGTCCAGGAGTGTGATCGTGGTCGGGGCCTCCCAGGACCACTCCAAACCCGGCGCTATGCTGATCAACATACTGAGAAAGTCCAAATTTCAAGGCCTGGTCGCCGGGGTTAACCCGAAAGGAGGAGAGGTCCACGGCGTAAAGCTCTATCCCAGGGTCGAGGACGTCCCATTCGAGGTCGATCTGGCCTCGATCATCATCCCACCCAGGGGCGTGCCCGGAACGGTGGCTGACTGCGCCCGCAAAGGGGTCAAAGGGGTGGTCATCTCTTCGGAGGGGTTTGCGGAATCCGGTCCCGAAGGGCAGGCCATCCAGGAGGAAATCCGTGGCATCCTCAAGTCCGCAGGCATGCGGGGGTTTGGGCCTAACACCCTGGGAATTCTGAATACCGACACAGGTCTAACCACCTCCTACTTCGCAGATCACAACATGCTCAGCCCGGGGTCGATCGGGTTCGTCTCTCAGTCAGGAATCTTTGTCGGGGCCCTGCTGGGGTACCTCAGCTCCTTCCCGGTCTATCGGCTCTCCAAGGGCCTGGGCCTGGGGAACAAGGTGGACGTGGACGAGATAGATGCCCTGGACTATCTAAAGGAAGACGAAAAGACCCGCGTCATCGGGCTCTATCTGGAAGACACTCGGGACGGCCGACGCCTCCTGGAGGCGGCCCGGGAGACGGTCGGACAAAAGCCCGTCCTTTTGATAAAAGGGGGCCGCACCAAAGAAGGGGGTCGGGCCATGGTGTCGCATACGGCCAGCCTGGCCGGAGACGACAGCGTGTTTGATGGGGCCCTCCGCCAGGCCGGCGTCATGCGCGTCAGCCGGATCGACGAACTCATGGCCGCCTTTATGGGTTTTCAGTGGGCACCCCTTCCCAGAGGCAACAACCTGGCCTACATCACTTACAGCGGGGCACAGGCAATTTTGAGCGTGGATACCACCGTGGAGGAAGGACTTGGCGTGGCCCCCTTCTCGGATCGGACGGATGAGAGGCTGTCCCGGGTGATCGCCACCAGAGCCAAGCGGATCAACCCCATTGACATCTATCCAGACATGAACGTCCACGGCTTTGAAAAAACCACCACAGAAATCCTCAAGGCCCTCCTGGACGACGACCAGGTTCACGGGATCATCTTCATCGGCTTCGCCTTGGGCAGCGGGAGAAGTATGTATCGGCCCCTGATCGAAATCATCAAGGAGAGGCCGAACAAACCAGTCTTTTTCTCGGTGCTGGGAAAGGGGGATGAGGTGAAGGAGTCCACCGAGTACCTGCTCGAACAACAGCTCCCGGTCTACCTCTTTCCCGAGACGGGGGTCTGGGTCTTTTCTCAGATGCGGCGGTATGCCAGGACCCTGGAGCAGATCGATTTGTCTCGCAACCCAAGATAAATCCTGCCTGCAAGATTTATGATTCGGCGGATGTGCCCAAGGCGATCATCGCAACCAGGTCTCGAGGGGCTGTCTCTGTGTGACAAAAAAGGAGAATAACACTTTTGTCTTTTAAAACCCGGGGTATGGGGATTCCGAACCCCCATCCCTCTCTCTAAGTGCCAATTTTCAGAAAGCTAAATTGATACAAAGGAGAAGAAATGCACTTTCGAGAGCTGATAGAAACCCAGGACATTATTATTGCACCAGGGGCCTATGATGTTGTCTCTGCTCAAATTATTGAAAAGGCCGGATTTCCTGTTGCCTATATCACCGGTTTGGGAAATGAGGCCAGCGACTTGGGCTCCCCTGATTTGGGTCTATCCACATCCACAGAGCTCATCAGAAGAGCGGGCAATGTGGTCCGATCAGTCAGTGTACCGGTTGTCTGTGACGCTGATACGGGTTTTGGGGGCGCATTGAATATGCACCGAACCATCAGGATGTTTGAATCTGCCGGGGTCACCGGAGTCCATATCGAAGACCAGACACTCCCCAAAAGGTGTGGGGTATTGGCTGGCAAAAAGGTCGTCCCGGCGAAGGATTTTGCAAAAAGGGTCAGGGCGGCTGTGGATGCGCGGGCAAGCAAAGACTTCGTGATAATCGCCAGAACGGATGCCAAGGCATCGCTCGGAATCGAGGAGGCTATCAGAAGATTGAATCTGTACGTAGAAAATGGCGCTGATATGGCCATGGTGGGGGATTTCTATGGTCTTGATGAGTACAAACGGATTGTCACCAAGGTAAAGGCACCCATCGTTGCATGTGCCTCCGCCCATGCCCATTTCTCCCTTCAGCCTGATTTTGGTATTGATGAATGGAAAAGCGCCGGAGTCAGGATGGTACTCTACTGGCACCTTCCCCTCTTTGCCGCCATGAAGGCGGTAACAAGGGTCGTAAACATGCTAAAGACTACCGGGACCACCCGACAGATGAGTGAAGACCTCATCGCGTATGAGGAGTACGAAGAAGTGGTAAAATTATCAAAATGGTTAAAGATAGATGAGGAATATGGATAGTAAGTGACCCATAAGCCAGAGGTCGATTTGACCCCATTTCCTCTGATTTGTAGAATGGAGTGAACCAGGGAGGTTCCGATTCACCTCACAGCCGATGGGTGCACCACGCGCGATGGTGGCAAAACAGGTCATGCATTCCTCGCAGGGGATGATCTCGCTGCCCTTCTCGGCAAGGATCTTCCCTGCCGCACCGGGCTCGGCATTTAGAAAGATTCGCAAACCGAGATGGCTGAAAGAACCTACGATGTCGTCATAATCGGCGGCGGTATTATGGGCTGTTCGACGGCCTATTTCCTGATAAACGCCGACCCCAATGTCAAATTGGCGGTGGTGGAGCGCGATCCCACCTATACCCGCGCGTCCACGGCGCTTTCTGCCTCCAATGTCCGCATCCAGTTCAGCCTAAAAGAAAATGTCCAGATATCCCAGTTTACCTCCGATTTTCTTGACCGATTTGAAGATGAAATGGAGGTGGACGGCGACCACCCGAAGATCTACTTTCGCAGGGAGGGCAATCTCTTCCTGAAAGACGAGGCCAGGCGCAAGGCCGCTGAAATCGCGCTGTCGTTGCAGAAGAGTCTGGGGTGCCAGGCTGAATGGTGGTCTCCCGAAACGATCAAGGAGCGTTACCCATTGTATGAAACCAGAGGCCTGGTTGGCGGCACCTTTGGACCCCGAGACGGGCACCTGGATGCGTGGGGGATGTTGATGGGGCTAAAGGCCAAGGCGAGATCCCTGGGCGCTCAATATCTAAAAGACGAGGTCACCAGAGTTCTAACACATCGCGGTCGAGCGACCGGAGTAAAACTGGCTTCAAAAGGCGACCTGATGGCCAGGTATGTGGTAAACTGTAGCGGCGCCTGGGCGGCTGAGGTGGCCAAAACAGCGGGGGTAACCCTTCCGGTGATTCCGGTCAAACGTCAGATCTATGTCCTTGATACAGCTGTCAAGCCCGAGGCCCCTTTGCCGCTGACGTTCTTATCCTCGGGGCTCTATTTCCGAAGCGAAACCGGCGGCCTGATTCTTCTGGGAAAGTCTTTTGACGAGGATCCGGTGGGGTTCGATTTTACCTGGGACGACAAGCGCTTTATGGAAATCCTCTGGCCCGAACTTGCCGAGTTTGTGCCAGCCTTCGACACACTCAAGTTGGTGAGGGGTTGGTCCGGACTGTATGCGGTTAACACTTTAGACAAAAATGCGATTCTCGGTGAATGGCCCGAACTGAAGGGCCTTTTCTTGGCCAATGGTTTTTCCGGCCACGGTTTGCAGCAAGCACCGGCCGTTGGCCGTTATCTCTCTGAGCTGATTTTAGACCATCCATTAACCCTTGATCTGTCGGTTTTCCGGCCTGAACGTATTCTGGCCAACAGGCCTTTGAGCGAAGGAGGGGTGTTTTGAAGGGCCAAAGTGTTACCCTCTTTTTATAAACAAAGACGATGCCACGCCAATTGCCATGGCAACCAGCATTGGGGTGACCCCGAGGCTCCAACCGCTGCTGTCAATGGCACTTCCAAGCATCGGTGGTCCAAGCATCATCCCGGCATTCTGCCCGATTATGACAATTCCCAGGGCAAAGCCGACAAACGCCGGGCTCTCAACGATTTCCGGGGCGATAGTAAAGACAGAGGTCGGGGTAACACCCGCCAGAAGACCCAATATTAACATATAGGAGACAACCATTTCTTGACCTGGGAGGTTGAAACACCAGATAAGACCAACGCCAAAGATGAACATCCCGGCCGCAAGGAAGAGGCTTCTCTTCTTCATCCGATTCAATATCACGCCGGTGACTATGCTGGAGGGGATAAAAGCGAGGGGTATGAGGCTGACATCGAAACTCGCTTTTGCCGGGACAATCCCTATAGCCTTATCCAGAAAAATAGGTTCCCAGGTGAGTAAACCTATAAATGAAAAATTGAAGGCTGCAAATACAAGCGCCAGGAGCCAACAGGACGGATTGAATAACGCCACCTTGTATGAAATACGGTCATCACCCGGGCTATGCCCTTGAACGGCCTTTTCTTCGGCCGGCGGATCAACAACCAGGGCATAAAAGACAAGGCAACCCAGACAAAGGAAGCCACTGAACCACCACAGGCCCCGCCAGCCAAATGAGTTTGTCAGCGGGCTGGCGATATTAAAAATGACAAAAGTCCCCGCAGGCACCCAGGTAGCCCAGATGCCCATAGGCTGACCCCGTTTCTCAGGCGAAAACCACATACTGATCACTGCCGGGGCTAGCACAGAAATAAGACCAAGGCCGACCCCCTGGATCAATCGCCCAATCAACATTGTCGATGCATTATCGGCCAGGGCGCCCACAATTGAGCCGAGGGTTGAACACCCCAGGGCAAGAATACCGCTCAATTTCGGACCCAGTTTCCTCAACAAAACGGCCGCGGGGATCGCAAGCACAATGCCGGAAACGGCAAACATGGACATCAACCACCCGGCAGTGGTCATACCGATCTTTAACTCTTCGATCAGATGCTGCATCACCGGCGGCACCATAAACTGGCACATGATGACCACGATACCCGTCGTGTAAATCGCCGTAAAAACAGTCCATGCCCTCCTGTGATCAATCTTCATGGCAACATATCCTCAGATTAGTCGGCCATCCGCTACATATTGACATTTGCTCCAGAATATCGTTGAATGCACAGATGCCACGTAAAGCGGATACAGACACCCAGAGGTATACAGTCTTGGCGGTCAGATTATGCCCAACGGCTTTTTTTATCGCTTATACCTGTCAAACGGTCATAGAAGCAACCCTTTTGTGTAGTGAAGAGAAAATGAGGTTTCCTAAGCTCCTGCTTTCAAAAAAATAAGCTGTTACTATTACTCAAATTCCCTTTGTGTCTGATATCTCCTGTAAAATTCGCCTTATGAAAAACATTGTTGTCTCGTATTCTCCGGATAAAGAGGAAAAAAAGATTTTCCAGGATCTCCTGAAAGACCTGGCTCACGTTGACTACCTGCCACGCTCACCCCAGAATGAGCGAATTCAGATGCTCAATTCCGCTGATGTGATTGTTGCCTTAAATTTCTCTAAGAAAGAGGTCACCGATGAGGAGATATCCCATATAAAAAAAGTTCGCTTTATCCAGCTTGTTTTTGCCGGTGCAGACAACATCCCATTTGCACTCATCTCCCAAGACACCGTGGTGGCTTGTAATGCAGGAGCGTTTGCCGGCCCCCTCGCGGAGCATGTCCTGGCACTCACCCTTGCCCTGGCCAAAGAGCTTTTTCCGCGACACCAGTTGCTTTGCCAAGGCCGATTTGACCAATCTGGCTTTCATCGAAAACTCAAAGGTGGAATCTGCGGCATTATCGGCTTTGGTGGAAACGGCAGGGAAATTGCAGAGACCATGCAGGCCGTGGGCATGAAGGTGCACGGCATAAATCGTGGCGGAAAAACAGATGCCAACGTGGATTTTATCGGAAATATCACGGACATGAAAAGGGTCCTGCAGGCCTCCGATGTGGTCGTCGTGGCAACACCGCTAAACCGCCAGACCCGAAATCTGATAGACAAAAGAGAACTGGAATGGATGAAACCTGATGCGATTTTGATTAATGTGGGCCGGGGCAGCGTCATCAATCAGAAGGCGCTCTATGAACACCTCAAATCAAACCCGGATTTCCGCGCCGGCATCGACACATGGTGGTCCGAGCCGACCAGCCATGGCGAATTCAAACTCGAGTATCCCTTCTTTGAATTGCCCAATCTTATCGGCTCACCCCACGTTGCAGACCACGTGCCGGATTCGATACCCAATGCAGCCAGAAAGGCCCTGGAAAATGTCAGGAATTACCTTTGTGGAAGAGAAGTGCAAGGTCTGTTGAAACGGGAAGACTATCTGGACTGAATGATAAGACAAGGTCAACCCGCTCACCCCTTTTCCCACAATCACATGTATCATTTTTGCCTTGTATTACGGTTTCAAGAATCGTATCAATTTAGCCTTTTTGTAACATCTCAAAAAACAGAGGGAAAGGTGTGGCATGGGGGTCTTTTTTTCTTCCACATGCCCCCATATGACATGGCCTAG
>CAZXCQ010000229.1:0-10081 GCA_964639275.1 uncultured Desulfobacteraceae bacterium
AAGGCTGATCCGGTTCATCGCCCCCTGACCCCTGTCTCCTCCCCTCCAGAAAGGCCCGGATGATTGCCTCAACCTCTCCGGTCTTCCCCCAGTAAAAGTGATCCGCCCCCTGGATAACCTCAAAAACGGCATCGGGGTTCCAGGCCGGCAGCATCTCCGCGATCATAGATGCCGGTGCAATATCATCTTCAGCCCCCGCGATCACCAGTTGAAGCTTTGGGCTCTGGGAGAAGAAAGAAAAATCGATGAAGTTTACCGGAGGCGATACCATGATCATCCGCCCGGCCCCATCAAAACGATTTAGACCCAGGGCATTGACCCAGGCCCCGAAGGAATATCCCACAAGGTCTATGGCGGTCTTTCCCAGGTCAGAGAGATACCCGATGGCAGCCCTGACATCTTCCTGCTCGCCCATCCCCTCGTCATATTGCCCTTCACTTCCGCCGGTGCCCCTGAAATTGAACCTGAGGGTGGAATACCCCGCATGCCGATAGGCCCGCACGATCGATTTGACCACGTTATTGTACATATCGCCCCCGTAAAGGGGATGGGGGTGGGTCACCACGACAGCCTTGTCGCCTCTCGTCTGATCCACGAGGGCCTCGATCTTCAGGCCCCCCGAATCAATCAGGACTCGCTCCTCAGTCATGTTAAGACACTCCCTCTACCCGCACCCACCCACATGACTGTCCTGGTTTCCCCTTGGCGCTCAGGAGACCCGTAGTGCCACCGGTTTCGCCACTCATGAGTCAACTCTCCTTATCTTTTTTATGATCTTTGGGATAAAGAGCGAAAAGACAAAAAGACCAACAGAAAAGAAGACCTTGAATGAGAGTAACCCGGCCCAGTTCCCCGATACCCAGACCTGTTTGACCGTGCCAATAAAAAATGTAAAGATAAAGGTCCCGACAATGATGCCCAAACCGGTGCCAGCAAAATAGTCCCAGAACCGCACCCGGGTCAGACCCATGCCAAAGTTCATGGGCGTAAATGGAAAATAGACAAGACGGAGATAGAGGACGGTAGCAAACCCGTTTCGCTCGATGGCATCGTCATATTTCTTTAGCCTGTCCCCAATAAGAGAGGCCGCAAACTCCCTTCCCAGGGTACGCCCGATAAGGAAGGCAGCACTGGCACCGAGCATGGCCCCCACCCAGACATAGATAAAACCCCAGTAGGCACCAAAGATGGCGGCGCCTAAGCCCGTCAGAACCGTCCCCGGCACAAACAGGCATATCCCGGCCGTATAAATCAGCATAAATACAACCGGCCCCCAGAGGCCAGCCATATCAAGGAAACGCCCCAGGGCCTCAGCCGTAAGATATCCTTTGACCGGGGTAAACCTTACCAGGTAGATGCCCACGGCAATAAAGGCAATCAGGAGACAGGCCTTGATTATCGCCCTTTTTTTCCCTGCCATACAAACCCCAATATTGTAACCGTTCATGGGTTCAAAGGTTCCGGGTATCCCAAAAATCCAAACCATCTATTTAGTGGCTGACCGAAAAGCTCTTGTTTCCCCCTCCCCGGCCCCCTCTCGCCAAGGGAGGAGGGGGTTCCGTTCAGACACTATTTATGAATTCTGAATTGAAAAGGCACAAGCCTCACCGGGTTCCGACTTTTTGCGAACCCATATTACTTCAATATTCGACATTCCTGGCTCAGATCAACGTAGCCATTTTCGAAACTGGCAGCTGGACAGGGCAATGGGGGTTCCGTTTTTCAATTCTCAATGGCCCCGGCACAGGTAAATCCCGCTCCGGCGGTACAGGCATAACAATGGTCTGCCAGAGTAATGGAGGCCCCTGGTTCAGGAGGGCCGGGCATCTCGGAGACATGCCTTTTCTGGCCGCCCATAAAGAGGCCTTTGGCCAGATTGAAATCACAATCATAGAGATACCCATCCCACGAAACCGATACAAACGTCTTGCACATCAGCCCTTCAATGGTTGAGGGGTTAAAACACGAAACCAGTCTCTTCATGTATTTCTCGTCATTACCCGAATTCAAAAGCCAGTGCCAGAACCTCCCGAGGGGGGCATTGGCCAGATTGAATAGATTGTTAAAGACAACGCCCCATTTCCTCTCGAGGACCTCCCGGAATCTCCTCTCGGTCTGGGCCTGAGGGGGAGGGAGAAACGCACCGGTGGGGTTTGACACGAGGTCAAGCTCCAGCCCGGTGCCTTCCTGGCCATAGCCCACCGCGTTGAGCCTTTTAAGCACGGCAAGACTGGTGTGAAAGACCCCGCGGCCCCGCTGGGAGTCCACCTGGGATTCGTTTAGGGAAGGCAGCGAGGCGACGATAACAACGCGGTGTACCTTCAAGACGTCTATCAGTCGGTCCCGCTTTCCGTCATGCAGGGCGGTCAGATTGGATCGAAGCATGATCTTCGGTGCCAGCCGGAAGACATCCGTTATCAAGCCCTCGAGATTCGGATTCAGTTCGGGGGCACCACCGGTGATGTCGATTGTTTCAAAATTGCACCTCCGGGCATAGGAGACCACCTCATCCATTGTCTCCAAACCCATGATCTCTTTGCGACCCGGCCCGGCACCCAGATGACAATGCCGGCACGCCTGGTTGCAGAGAAGACCGACGTTAATCTGCAATGTGGTTGTCTCCCCCCTGTTTAACTCAAAACCATATTTGGAGAGAGTTAGATAAAAAGGATCTACATGCATACTTGCTCAACCCGGATCTTCAATAACGTCTTTTTTCTGGTAGCCGTTCACAGGTTCAGGGGTTTCCCGCTGAAAGCGGGATTGGATTCTTGTCCTTTCCCCGAACCCTGAACGCTGAACCCGGAACCTGTAAACGCTTACTTTCTTTTCCCAATCACATGGATAACTTTGCGGCCACGTTGCGCATCTGGACCCCGTGGACCAGCGAGGCCCCCCCTCGGATAGCTGTTGCCACGTGAATGGCCTCGGTCATCTCCGCCGGATTGGATCCCTTTTCGAGACAGGCCTGGGTATAGGCATCTATGCAATAGGGGCATTGAACCGCATGGGCCACGGCCAGGGCTATCAGAGACTTTTCCCTTTCTGTGAGTTCGCCCTCTTCAAATACGGCGTTATAATAATCAAAAAACTTCTTTGCCAACTCAGGCGACTCTTTCCCGATCTCTTCGAATTTCGGAAGGTCTTCTGGTTTGTAATAGGTCTCCACTCTCCATCTCTCCTTTCGTTCCTTCCTCCCTTAACTACCTGGCCTCCCCGGGCCCCCGGGCAGCCCGGGCCCCCAACTCCCAGCCTCATAGGGCAGAAGCATCTCTCGACGTTCTCCACAGGTCTCGCATTGCTCCAGGATCGGTGTCAAGAATGACCAGCAGAGCTCGACACCGTCCTGCCGCCAGAAAAGCATTTGGTCACCCAGCATACAATCGATCAGCACCTTTTCATAGGGATCCAGGAGAGGGCCCTCATAATTCTGCCTGTATTCAAAATCCATTGTCACAGAACGGAGGCACAACCGGGCACCAGGATTCTTTGTCTGAAATGTCAGGATTATCTTCTCCTCCGGGTAGATCCCGATGCTCAATCGATTGGCAATGATATGCTCACCCAGTACCTGCCTGAACATGGAGTGGGGGACCTCCTTAAACTGGATCGCGATCTCGGTCAATTTACTGGCCAGCCTCTTTCCGGAACAGAGGTAGAAGGGGACACCCTGCCACCGCCAGTTATCCAGAAAGACCTTCATCATTGCAAAGGTCGGGACGAGCGAGTCGGCATCCACACCCGGTTCATCCCGATAGCCCACAACCGCCTCCCCGTTGACGGTCCCGGGGCCATATTGCCCAAGGGCCAAATACTCCCGGAGATCTTCAACCGGAAAGGGTCTTAAGGCCCGATACACCTTGACCTTTTCGTCACGCACCCGGTCGGCCTCGAAGAGGGATGGCGGCTCCATCGCGGTCAGCGCCAGGAGCTGCATCATATGGTTCTGGAACATATCCCTCAGTACACCGGCCTCTTCATAGTACCCTGCGCGGTGCTCCACACCCAGGGTCTCAGCCGCTGTTATGGCCACGTGATCGATATATCTCCTGTTCCAGATGGGTTCGAATATCGCATTGGCAAAACGGAACGTCAGGATATTCTGAACCGTCTCTTTGGCCAGGTAATGATCAATCCTGAATATCTGGTGTTCCTGAAAATGGTCATGAAGCGACCGGTCCAGATCGACAGCGGTCCCCAGATCTCTGCCAAAGGGCTTTTCCACAACGACCCGTGCCCAACCATTACCGTCTTTGTTCTCGACCCCCAGACCTGCCTCACCAATCGACCGGCCGACAGCCTTGCAAAGCGATGGAGGAATGGCAAGATAAAAGATCCGGTTTCCGCGCGTGCCATGTCTCTTATCCAATTCCCTGAGAAACCCGGCCAGTTCCACAAAGGAAGTCACATCGTCATATTCAATAGCTCGATAGTGGAGCAATTCGGAAAAGGCCTGCCATTCGGACCGGTTCTTGTCGAGGTCAGCGTCCGCGGCCTGTTTCACCTTTTCCCTAAAACCCTGGCTGCTCAACCCTGTGCGACTGCACCCCACTATCAGAGGCGGCTCGGGTAGTCCACCATTTCGGTACAGGTTAAATAAAGCCGGAACCAGTCTCCGCTGGGTCAAATCGCCCGAGGCCCCCACAATCACAATGGTGCAAGGATCGATTTGCCCATCAATCAGACAACTATCAATGGGAATGCCCATATCAGGTGCCTTGCTCGTTACCCGTGTCACCTCAACATGGTCTCCTGGCTTTTGGGTATTCTCCTCCATCTTGTCGCCTTGCCCCTTTGGGCGATCTATCCCCTGTCCTTCCTATCCCCGGCGACCACTGCATGACCACCAAATTCTCTTCGAAGCGCCGCGATGAGTCTATCTGAAAACGACTCCTTTTCGCGCGAGCGAAACCGGCTCAAGAGGGAAAGGGCGATCACGGGCGCCGACACCCCCGTCTCAATGACCTGCTGGACCGTCCACCTGCCTTCCCCGGAATCCTCGACATACCCCCGAACCCCTGAGAGCCTCTCATCCTTTTCAAAGACCTCCTGGGCCAGCTCCAGGAGCCACGAACGCACCACGCTCCCCTGGTTCCAGAGGTGGGCAATCTGGGCAAAATTGAGTGTTTCAGAGTAAGGGGAGGCCTCCAGAATATCAAAGCCCTCGCCGTAGGCCTGCATCATCCCATATTCTATACCATTATGGACCATCTTAACAAAGTGCCCCGCCCCGACTCCTCCGCAATAGAGATACCCCTCGTCGGGTGCCAGGGCCTTAAATATCGGCTCAACATATTGAAAAACCTCTTTGGCCCCGCCGACCATCAGGCAATATCCGATCTCAAGCCCCCAGATGCCGCCGCTGACACCCACGTCCATAAACCGAATTCCCTTCTGCGCAAGCAGATCGGCCCGGCGAATATCGTCCTTATAATAGGTGTTTCCACCATCGATCAGAATATCGCCCGGTTCCAGGATCTCCTTCAGGCTATTGACATGCTCATCCACAGCCGAGCCAGCGGGCAACATCAGCCACACGGTTCTGGGTGCCACAAGCTTCCCCGCCAGTTCATCGAGGGAGTATGCCCCGTCAGCCCCTTCCTTGACGGCTTGGGCCGTCCTTTGCCGCGTGCGGTTGTAGGCAACCACCTCCTGCCCCCGCCTCAGGAGCCGTTTTGTCATATTCAAACCCATCCGTCCCAGGCCGATCATCCCGATCTGCATCTTCTGTCCCCCTATCCACAGGCCCTTCCCTTGAGGTGAAAAAAGAGCTTCAATCCCTTCCTGACCTTATTGGAGAAGATCTTTGACGAGAAATAGGCCCCCGCCACACGCTTATTTATCTCACCCGCAACCCCCTTGATGACGGCCTCCTTTTCTAAACCCCGATCATCAGTTCGAACCACCAAAGCGTTCAAATAGAAGGTCACGCCCTCGTCACTCAGGACCTTGAGGACTTCGTCGGCCAGGTCCTTGTCCTCTTTGCCCAAGATCTGGTTGCTCCGTTGGACCACAGAGACCTTTGTCCCGAGGCGGCAGAAGGCCTGGGCCATCTCAGTGGCTATGGGACCGGCCCCAAGGATAATCATAGAGCGGGGAAGATGGTCAAGGTAGAAGATCTCTTTGTTAGTAACATAGGGGGTCTTGTCCAGATCTTTTATGGGGGGAATCGATGGGGACGAACCAGTTGCGATAACCCAGTTCTTTGCAGAGATCTTCTTCCCGTTCCTCCTTACCACATCCGCATAATCCACCTCCGGGACTTCCAGTCTGGGAAGACCGAACCGCCCAGCATTTTTTATCTGGTGATACACTTGGGCGGTCTTGATAAGCGTCTTGCTGGGCACACATCCATAATGGAGGCAGTCACCCCCGAGTTCTTCCTCCCTCTCCACGAGGAGTGTCTTGGCACCCAGTTGGGCCGCTCCGGACGCAACGGTCAGACCGGCTGCTCCACCGCCCATGATGCCGATGTCGAAGTCATAGTCTGCCATGGCACTCCAAAAACCAATCAACACCCACTCTTTGTCATTTCCGCGGGGCCTGTCTCCGCCAAGGTGGGGGCCGGAATCCAGGGAAATCAATCATTTTTGGTGCACCCCCTTATCATGGTTACGAGGTCTCTAGCAAAGGCAAAAACTTGGCGGTAAGTCTTTTATAACACAGCCGTATTTCAAAAAAAACCATAATCCTCGGACATATACTGCGTTTCGGTCCTGGATTTCAGCACGGCAATTGGGTAAAAACAAGCCTATCCGAGGGCACCGGCAAGAGCAGTTCCATAGATATTGCGGAGAGGTAACAGTCTAGCTTCTTGAAACCCGGGCAATGGGGATTCCGAACCCCCATTCCCCTGTCTCAATTCCAATTTTGAAGAAAGCTAAATTGATACGCGGAGAGCAATATATAGTTCCCAGTCAAAAAGTCTTTCCTGTTTTTCCTGATATCTGATACTTGCAATCCATTTCTCTATGGCTTAGTCTCTCAAGGATCGCAAATCAGAGCCTTGCTTTGATTGACCCCTTTGCGGATCACAGAAATGGGACCTCAGCAGGGCCGGTGGGGGATCCTGTCATTGCTGGGGGCTCCCACAACAGAGAAATCACAAGGATCGGGAGGAAAAGATGGAGTTCAAGAAGCTGTTTGAGCCGATTACCATCAACAAAGTCGAGATAAAGAATCGGATTGTGATGCCTTCTATGGGTCTTGCCTATACCGGCAATTACTCATTTAATGAGAGATACAGGGCATTTTACCGCGAAAGGGCAAAGGGCGGTGTAGGCCTGATGACCATCGGACCGGTCGCCATAGACAAGGTGGGCAGCGCCCCCTTTATGCCCGGGCTTTTTGACGACAAGAATCTCCAGTCCCTAACGGACTTTTTGCACGAGCTCCACAACGAGACAGATGCCGCACTGGGGACACAGCTTTTCCACGCCGGTCGATATTCCTTCTCTTTCCTGACCGGAACGACCCCCATAGCCCCTTCGGCCATCCCCAGCAGGCTGACACGGGAGACCCCCCGTGAGATGACCCATGAGGACATCGAG
Source organism: uncultured Desulfobacteraceae bacterium (assembly GCA_964639275.1). Lineage (GTDB taxonomy): Bacteria > Desulfobacterota > DSM-4660 > Desulfatiglandales > Desulfatiglandaceae > CAZXCQ01. The sequence continues at coordinate 7,551 of CAZXCQ010000229.1, forward strand.
AAGGTAAAGGATGCATTTGGCAGCGCGGCCTCGAGGGCCAAAGCGGCCGGGTTCGACTATGTGGAGATCCTGGCCTGCACCGGCTACCTTATAAGCGAGTTCCTCTCCCCCCTCACCAACAAACGTACCGACAAATATGGCGGATCACTGGAGAACAGGATGCGCTTTGGGATTGAGGTCATCCAGAAGGTCAGGGAGGCGGTGGGCCATGAGGTCGCCCTGGGGATCAGGATCGCCGGAAATGACTTTATGAAAGGGGGAAACACCAATATTGAGGCCGCCCGGTTCGCTGCCGAGGCCGAAAAGGCCGGGGTTGACGCCATAAATGTCACCGGTGGCTGGCATGAAACCAATGTCCCCCAGCTCACCACCAACGTACCTCCTGGCGGCTTTGTCTACCTGGCCCGTGGGGTCAAGGAAAAGGTGGGCGTACCGGTCTTCGCCTCAAACCGACTGGGAGATCCCCGTGTTGCTGAGAAGGCCCTGAGATCCGGGGCATGTGACATGATATGCTGGGGGAGACCCCTTCTTGCTGACCCGGAACTTCCCAACAAGGTCAGGGAAGGGAGGATAAAAGAGATCATCCCCTGCATTGCCTGCAATCAGGGATGTTTTGATTCGATATTCTCCGGTGGCTCCGTGACCTGTATCATGAATCCCCGGGTGGGCCGGGAAGATGAACTCAAGATAGAAGAGACCAAAAAGCCAAGGCGCGTCATGGTGGCCGGTGGAGGGCCGGCGGGTATGGAATTCGCCCTCACCGCAGCTGCCAGAGGACATCATGTCACCCTTTATGAAAAGGAAGACCGCCTCGGAGGCCAGGTCAATCTTGCCAGGACCCCGCCGGGGAAGAGGGAATTTGAAAAGATCACCGACAGCATGAAAGATCGTATGGAACTCCAGGGGGTCAAGATAAACCTCAATACCCCCTTAACTCCCGAAATTGTAAACGAAAATGCACCGGATGTCCTGGTGGTGGCTTCTGGGGCAAGACCCATGGCAATCAATGTCCCGGGCATGGATAAGCCCCATGCGGTGGGTGCCTGGGACGTGCTCATGGAAAAGGTCTATGATATCGGCGAGAATGTTGTCGTCGTGGGTGGAAATGCCACCGGCTGTGAGACCGCCTATTTTGTCGCCTCGCTGGGGGCCCCGGACCCCGACACCTTTACATTCCTGATGTATCACGCCGCAGAAGACCCCCAGTATGCCCTGGGGCTTCTCCACACCCCCGGAAAAAAGATCACGGTCATCGACATGGTGCCGCGGCTCGCCGAAAATGTCGGCAGGACTGCTCGATGGTCGCTGATCAAGGGTCTGAGAGTAATGGGGGTAAAGCTCCGCCCCAAGACCAGGCTCCTGGAGATCAAAGACAACTCTGTTGTGGTGGACACGGAGAAAGGAAAGACCGCCATCCCAGCCGATACGGTCATCCTGGCCATGGGCGCCCAATCGGTTGACGACCTTGCCAGGGCGATCAAGGGGAACGGGATCAAGGTCATTACCATTGGCGATGCCAAAGAGCCGAGGAAGCTCACCGAGGCCATAAGGGAGGGATTTGAAGAGGCCCTCAAGATCTAGGGTCCGTTCAACCGAAAAAAGTCTTGCGTCTTGGAAAAAGTAGTCGTAAAAGGATCAAAAGCCTGAAAGGGGGGAAACACATGAACAAGGGTCCGGGTGAAGAAATGAAAGATATCATGGAAGAGAGCCCCTTTGAAATGGGGTATGGTCCGGAAGGTCAGGACGTAGAATACGACCGGCCATACCGAGAACCTGGAAGTCACAAAAAATCCCTCCTCCTCGGCGGTGCCGGTGTTCTCATCCTGATTATCCTTGTCATTATTTTCTTTGGAACCGGTAAAAGGACCGGCAGCAAGGACCTGATCTCCATAAGGGCGAAGCTCGACGAGGTCGGGCAGAGACTTATCCGCCTCGATGACATAGAGAACCGGATCGTTCTCCTGGAAAAGGCGGAAAGGGGGCTTCGGCAGACCGTATCGAGGCTGGAGATGGCTGGAAAATCGCTTGAGGGGCAAGTCGGCCAACTCTCACAACGCTTTGACAGCCTAAGAAAGGGGGAGACCTCGCCCACTGGCAAGGCCCAGACCTCGAGGGCCGCCAAAGTAAAAGCGGTCTCCAAGGGAAAAGACCGCTACTATGTGGTCCGCCGGGGAGACAGCCTTTACGGGATAGCCAGGAAGAACAACCTGTCAGTGGAAAAACTGTGCCGCCTCAATAAGATAAGCCTAAAACAGGCGATTCGGCCGGGCCAGAAACTCCTGATCGCTTCAGGCACCCGTTAAACCCATTGCTTTACTCAGAGGTCTAAACCGCTCCCGATCCTGTCCCCTGTCTCCTTTTTTGTTTCTCGCACCGACTACCCGCTGGAACTCCGGGCGCCAGGGGACCCTCTGCAGGCACCTTGACACCCAATCGTATTCCCTCTATTTACTGGAATAGTATCAATTTAGCTTTCTTGTAACTTCTCAAAAACCAGGGGATAAATCGATTGTGGTGTGGCATGGGGGTCT
>CAZXCQ010000230.1:0-10015 GCA_964639275.1 uncultured Desulfobacteraceae bacterium
ATTTCTACCCGATTTCCGGCGGACAAGGCCCTTTGGTTAGATTGCCAATCCTGAACCCCCAAATCCTAAATCATGGCAACACCTTAGCCTTTTGAAAGCCGCGCAATGGGGATTCCGAACCCCCATTGCCCTGTCTAACTCCCAAATTTGATGGTCTCGTAAAAAGTCGTCACCCCGTTGAAGCTTGTGCCGGACTCGATCCGGTAAACGGGGTCCAGGGGACCTGTAAATACCTAAAAGAACTGGATTCCGGCCCTTCGGCCATTAGCGACTCGACATGAGCTCGTCGACATGTCTCACTGCCGATGGGCTCGTCGGCATGTCTCAGAGCCGAATGGCTTTCGCCGGAATGACGGAAAAGTGGAATTGATGGGTTTTTAAGCAACCGTCAAGTTTGAAAAAAGCTAAATTGATACGAACCTTTGAACCCGTGAACGGGTTTCAAAGATCTGGAGTGTAACAGTTGACATTGGATGGGGGGTTTGTTAGAAAAATCACATTTTCTTGATCGCCTGACTGGCGGATAACTCTGAATTACAGGGAGACAAGAAGGAGTAGTTGCTGGCATGGAAGCGTTGACCCCGTTTTATGAAGTGAATGAGGCACTGGTGGCAATGGGGGCTGAAAAGCTCAACCTCTGCATGCAGTGCGGTATGTGCAGTGGATCCTGTCCCTGGCGCATCGTGGATGGCCCTTTTAATGTACGGCGTTTGATCCGGATGGCACAGCTAGGTGTTGAAGGATATGAGTCTGACGATATTCTCTATGGTTGCACCACATGCAACAAATGCGTGTTGAAATGCCCCAGGGGCGTAACCATCATCGATATTGTAAGGGCCATGCGGGCGATGATAGCCGAGACAGGTGCCATCCCCGTCGTTCTGAGAACTATTATCGGAAGCATCCATAGCAACGGGAATCCGTGGTCTGAGCCGAGAGAAAAAAGGACCGAATGGATGCAAGGCCTTGATATTCCAGAATTTGACAAAGATAAGGAATATCTCATTTTTGTATGTTGTACTTCTGCATATGATGCCAGGAGCCGGAACATTGCCCGGGCCATGACCAGGGTGCTTTCGGCTGCCGGCGTCAGTTTTGGGGTGATCGGTGAGGAGGAGCAATGCTGTGCAGAGTCGATCAGAAAGATAGGAGATGAGACCCTTTTCGGGGCCACGGCCGAAAAGAAAATCAATCTTTACAAACAAAAAGGGGTCCAAAAGATCGTAACCACTTCTCCTCACTGCTATTTTACATTTACACAGGAATACCCCGACCTGGGCGGAGAGTTTGAGGCAATCCACTATACTCAGCTCCTGGCGCGTCTTTTTGAAGCAGGGGAGCTTAAACTCTCCGGTACGCTGGATAAGAAAATCACCTATCATGATCCCTGCTACCTCGGGAGACACAGCGAGGTCTATGATGAACCCCGTTCACTGATTTCGGCCGTAACCGACGGCAACCTGATAGAGATGAAAAGGAACAAGAAGGATAGTCTTTGCTGCGGTGCGGGAGGTGGTCGTCTATGGATGGAGACCAAGCCGGAATGGCGGTTTTCTGATCTGAGAATAATCGAGGCATGTGAGACCGGGGCGCCTATCCTTGCCACGGCCTGCCCCTATTGCATCTCAATGCTAGAGGACAGCCGCAAGACAGTCAACAAGGAAGATGAGATCCAAATAAGAGATATTTCAGAACTCATTGCAGAGGTCCTGTAGCTCTCGTTACACGTGAGTCGGGTGCTGATAATGATAACATCAAGATCTGTAACACATTAGCCGCTTGAAACCCGGGCAATGGGGTTCCGAATCCCCATTGCCCTGTTCGGGTGCCAATTTTGATGGTTTTGTAAAAAGTCGTCACCCCGTTGAAGCTTGTGCCGGACTCGATCCGGTAAACGGGGTCCAGGGGACCTGTAAATACCTAAAAGAACTGGATTCCGGCCCTTCGGCCATTAGCGACTCGACATGAGCTCGTCGACATGTCTCACTGCCGATGGGCTCGTCGACATGTCTCAGAGCCGAATGGCTTTCGCCGGAATGACGAAAAGAGGGGATTTTCGACTTTTTGCGGGACTATCAATTTTGAAGAAGGCTAAATTGATACCAAGATCTTTTTTTGGTGGCATAGATGAAGATAGCCTATCTTGACTGTTTTTCAGGGATCAGCGGTGACATGTTTCTTGGTGCACTGCTGGATTCGGGACTTCCCTTTGATGAACTGGGTAGCCAGCTAAAGACCTTGCCCATGGAAGGCTATTGGCTGGACACCTCTCTCGAAGACAGAAAGCACATCTCTGGTACGCGCTTTCTGGTTATATCGGAAGAGAAAAAGCAACCGGCGAGGGGGCTTCGGGCGATCCGGGAAATCATAGGGCGGGGAGAGTTTTCAGAGACGGTCAAGACAAAGAGCATTGAGATATTTGAAGCCCTGGCAGCGGTCGAGGCCAAGATCCACAACCTCCCGATTGAAGAAGTCCATTTTCACGAGATAGGTGCCGTGGATTCGATCATCGATATTGTGGGCGTCGTATATGGTGTTGAACGCCTGGGGATTGAGGCGTTGTTTGTCTCTTCTCTCCCCTTAGGTTCCGGTTTTGTGACGTCATCGCATGGTCGAATTCCGGTTCCCTCACCCGCCACCGTTGCCCTCCTAAAAAACGTCCCTGTATTTGATGCAGGTCTTTCCCACGAAATGGTCACACCTACCGGGGCAGCCCTTGTGAAGGGTCTTGCCCGGTCTTTTGGCCCCATGCCTCCCATGATCATCCAGTGCGTTGGATACGGGATAGGAAAAAGAGAACTCCCGGACAGACCCAACCTGACAAGGATATTGATCGGGGATCATCAGGACAAAGCAGATGTGGATACTGTTGTGATCCTGGAGAGCAATCTGGACGATAACAGCCCCGAGTTGCTCGGGTATCTCATGGAGCGGCTATTTGATACGGGGGCCTTGGACGTGGTCTTTTTTCCCGTCCAGATGAAGAAGGGTAGACCGGGCATACAGGTCCAGGTCATGGGTCGGGCTGATCAAAGGGACGTCTTGATGGGGGTCCTTTTTAAAGAGAGTACAACCCTTGGCATCCGATTCCGATACACCCAGAGAAAGGTGCTCAAACGAACTGTGGTGGAAGTGGAGAGTCCCTGGGGAAAGATCGCGGTGAAAAAGGTCTTGAACAGCGATGGGTCCGCCCTTTTCCTGCCCGAATACGAGGTCTGCCGGAAGATCGCCTTGGAGAATAGCCGTCCCCTCAAGGAGATCTTTTCCTGGGTGATGGCTTTGAACAAATAGGGCTCAATTCGTGCCCCATGTCAAGATCTCAGCCGGATAATTTGTCACTGCAAGAAGTCTTCAGTGACTCCAATCTTTCCACAAAGACCGCCCTGGTCCTATCCACGTGGTTTGGGGCGGGTCTTTTTCCGGTGGCGCCGGGGACCTTTGGGTCTCTGGTCGCCGTGCCCCTCGTCCTGGTGTTACATTATCTGGGGGTGTGGTGTGGCGCCTTTTTCCTTGCAATCCTTACGGGTGCGGCCCTCTGGGCATCAGACCGGACCCGCAGACTGCTCGGACAGGATGACCCCAAAGAGGTGGTGATCGACGAGGTCGCGGGGTTTCTCTTGACCATGCTGTTTTTGCCATGCTCCTGGTTGGCCCTTTGTTTGGGGTTTTTTTTGTTCCGTTTTTTCGATATCCTTAAGCCCTACCCCATCAGACACGCGGAGAGGCTCAGAGGCGGGTTCGGGATCGTCCTGGACGATCTGTTGGCAGGGCTATATGCGTGCGGGAGTGCAAGGATAATCCTACTAACACTTTAGCCGTTTGAAGACAGGGGAATGGGGATTCCGTTTTTCGGGCGTATAACTCGCCCGTAAGAGAGCGTAAAGAAATCACCTGCCAGAGGAGAGAATAGGAGGCAGTTGTCAATTTTTGAAAAGGCTAATTTGATAGCAATCCTGTTTGTTACGGGATAAGACCCGATAGCGACTTCCGTTTGATACGATTGGGGGCTAAAGGGTTACCATAGAAGAAGGGAGGGATGGAAAATGAAGAAAGGCATCATTCTTATTTCTCTTTTATTTTTGGCCTGTTTTCTCCCTGCAAACACCTTTGGGAGATGTATCGAAGGTGACTGCAAAAATGGAAAAGGGATTCTTGTCAGTCATGATGGATACAAATATGTGGGTGAATTCAGGGACGGGAGATTTCATGGACACGGGACGTATATATTTACTGATGGTTCAAAATACGAAGGTGAGTGGGAGGATGGGAGATTTCATGGACAGGGGGCATACACCTATCCTGACGGTTCAAAATATGTTGGTCAATACGTCGATAATAAAAGACAGGGACATGGCACCTATACCTTTTCTGATGGACACAAATATATCGGTGAATTCAAGGACGGGAAGTTTCATGGACACGGAGAATATCTATTTTCCGATGGTTCAAAATACGAAGGGGAATGGAGGAATGGGAAACAACACGGACAGGGGACATACACCTTTTCTGATGGTTCCAGGTATGTTGGTGAATACAGCGACAATATGAGACATGGAGACGGGGTTTATGTCTTTTCTGATGGTTCAAGATATGCCGGCGAATGGCGGGACGATAAAATGGATGGGCAGGGGACCTACACCTATTCCGATGGGAGGAAATATGTCGGGGGATTTAAGAGTGGGAACAAGCATGGAGAGGGGACCTATATCTTTCTTGATGGTTCCAGGTATGTCGGTGAATGGAAAGACAATAAAAGACACGGGCAGGGGACCTATGTCTTTTCTGATGGTTCAAGATATGCCGGCGAATGGCGGGACGATAAAATGGACGGGCAGGGGACCTACACCTATTCTGATGGTTCAAAATATGTGGGCGGATTCAAGAATGGCGAAAAACATGGAAAAGGGACCTTTACCTACTCTGGCGGTTATAAATACAGTGGGAAATGGGAGAATGGAAAGTTTATGGGCAAATGACGATTTGTAGCAAAAGGTATTCCCGGAAGTGTCAAACCCTGGGGGGAGCATTACCGGTTTTCGATCTCTTCGTTGATCATGACAATCATTTTCTTGAGACGATCAAAGAGGTCCAGAATGTCCTTTTCTTCGGCCTGAAAAAAGGGCTCTGTCCCGCTCATGGCTTTTGAACTATCCGGCTTTCTCTCTACTATTCGATATCTGGCGTTTATCTCGGCCTGGGCCGATTCGATCCCGCACATCTTCCGTGCAAAACTTGTAACGGTTTCTTTCCTTGTGGCCTTGAAGTTGTCCCTGTTAAATATCGGCGGTTCCTGGAAGTCCATCAATGACCTTTCAATGATGCCCATGAGTGTGGGGCAAGAGCTTTTCTCCCTTTTGTCGTACCTTGTGCCGATACAGATCTTAAACGGCCTGTTCTTGCTGGCGCCATGGAGGTCCAGCAAGAATTTTATTTTGTAATCCCTGACAAGGCTTCTCACCCTATCCTTATATCTTGATTTCGGTATGTAGTTCGAGTCTTCGGTAGTCTTGTTCTTGACATAAATTACATGCGCCCCTGTTGTCTCTGCGAGCTTTATGGCTATCGATGCGGTATACTCGTCTTCCTGTTTCCATTTGTCTTCTCTTAGGTGTCTTGCACCATGGGGAGCTGAGACCAGAATGGGAATAGTCCCCTCCTGGGTCTCAAAGTAATCCACCCCATCTTGGTCATAACTTATCTTCTCAAATTCTATCCTTTTGATTTCTTCAACCAGCGGGTTCATTGTTGATCCTCTTTTAACATCTCAATAGGCAGGGGTAAAGTCGTGGCATGGCCTAGCGGCCGTCACAAAATGGCGTATCGGAAACCAACGCCTTGGCGCTAAGGGGTGGAGCAAGGATACGCCATTTTAAGACGGCGCAGCCGGGTGCTCTTTTAGGGGGCTGGCAGGGATGGGCCTTGCAACAGTCTTTTTACTCAAATGATAGAGGCGAAGGATCTTTAACTCTTGATAACCGACCTCTCCTCCCAGGGCGTCAAATACCGGCCTCAAGAACTCCGATCCGAGTTGCGCAAACTGCTCCAGGATAAGATCACTTTGTTGAGGAGAGACCATCGAAAGGGAAAGCAATTCATCTGGTCTCGTCAGGGTGTTCCCCTCCTGGAGGTATCGGTACAGATGATTCAGGACCGTATCTCGCTTGATGTTAAAATCCTCCATGATCTTGTTGACGGGTTTCCCGGAGTTAAAGCGCTCTCCAATTATCTCGTACCTCTTTTTTGCTGTTGATGGCGCGCTTCCCGCCTGGCCTAGCTGAGTTTGTTTTGAACGCTCCTCAATATTGTGGGTGGTGCAGTATTCCTGGATGATATTTAAGAAATCTGAGCCATATCTTTCGCATTTCACGGCCCCCACGCCGGTGATGTCCAACAGACTCTCGGTCGTCTGCGGGAAAAAGCAGGCCATCTCGACCAGTGTTTTGTCTGAAAATATCACATAGGGGGGCACCTTTGAGGTGTCTGCCAATTCTTTTCGTCGCCGGCGCAGGATTTGAAACAGCTCGCGGTCATAATCCTTTGGGGACTCGTCTTCCGGGCCGGTACCGGCGTGGTCCTCTTCCAGCCTGCCGGTGACCTTCTCTTGTCCCTTGAGGACTCTCCATGCCTTTTCCGTCAGTTTGAGGCCCCCAAATTCCATATCCTGAACCAGGAGGCCTTTCTGGATAAACTGCCTGGAGAGATGAAACCACTGTCTCTTTGAGAGATCCTGTCCGATCCCGTGGGTCGAGAGATTCTGATGCCCCAACCGCAAGACCTTCTTTGCCTCTGATCCGCGCAGCACATCGATAATGTGACCTGCCCCAAACCGCTCACCGGTCCGTTTTGCACAGGAAAGGAATTTTTGTGCGGGGATGGTAAGGTCTTTTAGATCCCTTTCCCCGGTGAGGCAGTTGTCGCACATATCGCATTTTTCTCTGGAATAGGCCTCCCCGAAATAATCCAACAGGGGAATCCGGCGGCATACTTCGGTTTCGATCAGCCTCAAAAAGGCATTTAGGTGAATATTGGCAACGCGTTGTTCGTGTTCTTCTTTTTGGTCGATAAAATGCTTGATTTTTCGGATATCCCCGTAGCTAAACAACAACAGGCATTGGGCCGGAAGGCCGTCGCGGCCGGCCCTGCCGATTTCCTGATAGTAGCTTTCAATATTTTTGGGCAGGTCATAGTGTACGACAAAACGCACATTTGGTTTGTCGATCCCCATACCAAAGGCAATTGTCGCGACCATGATCTGGACATCATCTCTGATGAAAAGGTCCTGATTCCGGGTGCGATCCTGTTCAGAAAGGCCCGCATGATAGGGTTTGACCGAGAAACCACGGGTCTCCATGGCCACATAAAGATCATCCACCTGTCGGCGGGAAAAGCAGTAGATAATCCCGGATTGATCCGGGAACTGTCTGACAAATCTAAGGAGCTGGTCAAAAGGCCTCTGCTTTGGGGCGATCTGGATAAAGAGGTTCTCTCTGTTAAAGCTGGCGAGAAACTCATCGGAGTCTCTAAACCCGAGGTTTGTCTTGATGTCTTCCCTTACCCTGGGCGTTGCCGTGGCCGTAAGCGCAATACATACGGCATCCGGGAAACGATCCCTGACTGCGACCAGTTGCCGATATTCAGGACGAAAATCGTGACCCCACTCCGAAATACAGTGGGCCTCATCAATGGTGATGCAGTCCACATCCATTGAAGAGAGCAGGGTCAGCATGTTTGGTCTTAGCAAGGCCTCCGGCGCCATATAGAGCAGCTTGACTGTCCCCTGTTTCACCTTCCGTACGTTACGGCGATATTCATCAAGTGCCAGGGAGCTGTTCAAGACTGCGGCGGAAACCCCCATTTGAATCAGTTGCTCCACCTGATCCTTCATCAAAGAGATCAGGGGGGAAACAACAATGGTCAACCCTGGAAAGATCAACGCCGGTATCTGATAACACAGCGACTTTCCGCCGCCTGTTGGCATGATGACAAGGCTATCCCGCCCCTTTAGCACGTTTTCTATGATATCGGCCTGAAGGGGTCTAAACTCATCATAGCCAAATACCGCCTTGAGGATTTCTTTTGACCTGTTAAGCATCGCGGTTGGTGTTTTTTGTTATCTTGTCAATAAATCGGGGGAAATGCTTGATGTTATTCGATAAGTCCAGATAAGGGCCACTGAATCCTGGCCCCGGGGAAATGACAAAGCGGCCAGGGTTGTAAAATTTCCGAGATCTTATATTGGAGCCCCATGACCCTGTCAAGGGCTAAGGGTCTGTCTTTCTTGGGGGCTTTCACCACAAATCCATTCGTCTCCCTAGGTTTTTGAGAAGTTACTTTCTAAAAAACGGCTAATGCACCCAACCGCTATCCAGGATAAGCAGAGGAATTGCGGGAGAAGCCCTGCAAACGTCCCCCGCAACCCTAAAAGTTGTACCGGGCACTAAACTGCAATCGGGTGTCAGAGCCCTTGGAGCCATTCCTATTTTTTCGCTGGCCCCAGAGGAGTTCACCCCCGATGTCCATTTGCTTGATCGGGCTCCAGATCAGGTTTCCTGCCAGGTACAGGGTGCGGCTGAGTGCATTGTCGTGTTGAATGCTCAGGTTGTTGATATCCACCCAGCCAAATACGGCGGTGGAGCGCAGGTTGTTTAACCACCAGTGCTCGATCGCGCCAAAGCCGGAGAAAACAGGGAGGAGCTTCACATTTTCACCGGCCGCGACCCCATCGTTGACGCCACTCTCATTCATGTATGACCCAATCCCTCTGCCATAGACGATCTGGAATTTGAGGTTGTCATCTTTGGCCAGTATCGGCAGGTTGATCGTGCTCGACAGGGAGGCACCCCAGCCGAAACCGCCGTTCACACTGCGGCTGGCGGCCTTCCCGCGGATATCACGCAGGAGTACGGCGGGTTTTAGGTAGCCCCAGCCACCGTGGTAATTGACGGCGAGGACACCGTCGGGCCATCTGGTCTGGCTGTCTCCGCTTTCGATGCTGCTCGCTGGGTCTTCAATGGCGGCCCAGAGGGTGACACTGTCGCCAAAATCACGCGCCCATCTCACCAGAGGGTGACGGGTCTGCTGTGAGCCGTTAGGGCCCTGGTAGTCGAGGGTTTCGGGGATGCCCGGGAGGTCATCCCAGGTGGACCAGGACTGGCCGACGCGTAGTGATCCCCCCAGGAAGAAATCATCCAGCTGGCCAAAGGCCTGACGTAACCGTGGATCAGGCGATGCAGAGTCTGTGTTGCCCATAAAGTCCATGGAGAGAAAGGTGGACAGCTTTCCGATCTTCGTGGGTGTGGCAGAACCGACAACAAAACGAGAGGCATTAGCCGTGATGCCGGTTCGACTGTCGGGGACGTTTGGCGGTTGGCCATCCACGACGATCTTTGAGGTGACAAATTTGGTGGGGCTCTGGATTCCATCGAAGTCATGGATGACCGAACCCTTGGCAAAACCCGAGACCGTTAGCATTGTGTTGGTCCTGGGTACCCTGAAACGGGTGAAGTCACGATAATACATTTTGTTCTCTTCCTTGGTCGGGTCGATGGCCTTCACTTCACGCAGCGCCATGTCCGCTTCCTGTTTTGCAACATCAGCCTCCCTCTTGGTCTTCACGACCACCTCTTTTCCTTTTGAAAGGATTTCCAGGGTAGCGGCGTTTTCCCTGCTCAGTTTTTCCACGCGCCCTCTTAATTCATCCAGGGCCCTGGCCTGGGCCTGGATCTGCCGCTGCTGCTCCTTGATAATCCTCTCCAGCCTCTTGATGGCCTCATCGTCCCCGGCGAGGGCCATACCCCAGGCGCCCATTGCCAGGATTAGAAAGAGGGTCATCCCCAAAACCTGTGTCATTCGTTGTCGAAGTCTCATTATCGCTCCTCCCTGATCCGAATAACCTGCAATGATGGAAAATGGTTAACAGATGAGGTAACATCTCAATAAACAGGGGTAAAGGCGTGGCACGGGGTCTTTTTTTCTTCCACATGCCCCCATATGACATGGTTTAGCGGCCGTCACA
>CAZXCQ010000231.1:0-10007 GCA_964639275.1 uncultured Desulfobacteraceae bacterium
GGAAGGGGGTAAGCTTCCCTTTTAAATGGCTTTCCGGAGTAATGGAGTAATGGGGGGGACGTGGATTCCTGCGTAAAACTATAATCTTAGGCTATGTAGACAGCAAAAGAAGGGCCGACGAGAGAATGTTAGATCTGGTTGTTATTATCGCCTATTTTTCAGTGATGCTCTTTGTGGGCTGGAAGAGCCGGCATCAGTCGGCTGATTCCTACTGGGTGGCCGGCCGAAGGTATTCCACAGGCCGGATCACCATGTCGCTTGTCGCCACCATATTTGGGGCATCTTCAACCATGGGGATCATCGGGCTGGGATATTCCCGGGGATTGACCGGTGCCTGGTGGTCGCTTGTGGGCGGAATTGCCCTCATCCCCTTTGCCCTGCTCCTGGCCCCCCGTGTCCGCGGCCTTGATGTCTATACCCTTCCGGACATCTTAAAGCGGGCCTATGGGGAACGGGTGGCCGTGCCGGCCGGTGTCATGATCACGGTGGCCTGGTGCGGGGTGATCGCGGCCCAGCTCATTGCCGGGGGCCGGCTGATGGCCGGTCTCTTTTCCATCCAATTTGGAGTTTCCCTGTTTATCGTGGCAGTGGTCTTTACCCTTTACACATTCTGGGGGGGACAACTCTCCGTCATCAGGACAGACGCGTGGCAGTTTCTCCTCTTTGTTGGGGGTCTCTTTGTGGCCCTCGTCTTTGTTTTCCTGTCACAATATTCAGCCCACCCGTTCTGGGAGAATATTCCGGGGGATCACTGGCGGTTTCCGGTCTCCCGGACATTTGGGTGGTATCAGGTCCTGGTCTTTTATCCCCTCATCATCGGGCTCCCCTACCTCGTGGGGCCTGACATCTATTCAAGGGTCCTGTGTGCCAGAGAGACCGGGGTGGCACAAAACGCCTCCCTCTTTGCCGCGATGATCGTGATTCCGCTCTCTTTTCTCCTGGCCTTTTTCGGGGTTCTGGCAAGCGCCAGGTTTCCGGGTATCGCTCCTGATGCCGCACTGCCCAAGACCGTCAGCGTGCTGATACCCATCGGTCTCAAAGGGTTGATCGTGGCCGGGTTTCTCGGGGCTGTCATGTCTTCAGCAGACACCTGCCTGATTTCTGCGGCGACTATCCTGACCCTGAATGTGATCCGTCCCATTTACAGGGCCGAAGATGAGAGCCACCTCAAGATAACCCGAGGCATCGTTGTCCTTATCGGGGCTGTTGCCTGGCTTATTGCCAGCCAGCAAAAGGGGATTATCTCTTCATTGCTTTTGGGTTATACGGTCTTCGTGGGGGGTGTTGTCATGCCCACCCTCGCCACATTTTTTCAGAAATCCCTGGGGGTCACATCAAGGGGGGCCTTGTGGGCCGTCATTGTGGGGGGAGGTACAGCAGTGCTCGGAAAGATCCAGGGGGGTGTCATTTTGAAAGACATCATCTCCAGCCATGGCCAGAATCTCTTGGCGTCTGTCCTGGGCCCACACTATCTGAGCATCCTGCCCATTGTCCTCTCGGTGTTGATCATGCTTTTTGTGAGCCGGTTCAGGTAGGAAGAGGGAGAAAGGGCTTGACGGGGCGAGATTGATCTGTTAGATGGTTCTTACTTACCGGTAGGTAAATTACCAGTGCCAGATCCTTCAAAACCAGCAGGGATCTTTGCAGGGAAGATATGACCCAGGTCTTGATCAAAGAATCGAATGTCAGGGCGAGGCTCCTTGAGGCGGGGATCAGTCTCTTTGCCGAAAAGGGCTATGCCGGCACCTCGGTCAGGGAAATCGTGGCCCGCGCCGGTGTCACCAAGCCGGTACTCTACTATTACTTCAAAAGCAAAGAGGGGATGTTTCGATACACCCTGGATTGGGCCGCAGAGCGGCAGGAGGCCATGTTGAGGGAGGTCCTTGAAACCCCGGGGACAGTCCTGGATCGCCTGATCAACCTCTACCGGCGCATATATCAGGGTCTGCGGGAGAACCGGAATCTATTCAAGATGATCCACAATTTGATCTTTGGCCCCCCCCGGGGGGCGCCCGAATATGACTATCAGGCCTATCAGGACCGCCTGGTGAAGGCCATAAAAAGCATCTATTCAGAGGGGATTGCAGCAGCGGAGGCAAAGGATGCCGATCCGGATGAGGTGGCCATCCTCGTCCTGGGTCTGATCGATTTTTGCTTTCACCTGGATCAGGCCCATCCCGGACCAACCGATCCGGAATTGCCCGATCGCTTGCTGCGTCTTGTGTTTCGCGGCCTTGGTCGCGGGGAAGGGTATTAAATGAAAAATCGGCTGTATAAACTGTGGGTTGCCTTTTCAGCATGCCTGATCATTGGGTCTGCCACCGGATGCCGTGACCAGGCAAGCCAGGCACAGTCCCAGAACGGGGCCAACCGTCCCCGTGCCATCAATGTCTCTGTCGTGGAGGTAAAGCCCGTCCCCATCCGCGACATCCTGATCCTCCCCGGAGAGACAGAGGCGTGGCAGGACGTCCTCATCGCGGCGGACACGGTGGGTCGGGTCGAATGGATCGGGCCCCGTGAAGGAGAGGCGGTCAAAGAAGGGCAGTTACTCGCAAAGATCGATGTCTCATCCTTAAAGGCCGCCCTCGACCAGGCAGAGGCGGCATCCAGACTGGCAGAGGACCTTTATCAGCGCCGAAAAAAGCTATTTGACCGCAAGATCATTCACCAGGAAGAACTCGAACGGGCACTGACCGAGCAAACCCTTGCCAATGGTGCCCTTCGCGAGGCCAGGATCGAGTATGAGCGGGGTTTTCCCAGATCCCCGATCAACGGACTGGTCAATTACCTGTTTGTTGATGCAGGGGAGTTCCTAAAGCGTGGGGACCGCCTGATGGACCTGGTCAACGTCGACAAGATCAAGGTGAACGTAAACGTACCCGAGTTGGATGTACGGTATCTGCACGTGGGCCAGAAGACCCGGGTGACCATCGACGCCTTTCCCGGCCGTCAGCTTCCAGGGACCATAGACTTTGTCTCTTACAAGGCCGCACCCGAGACCAAGACCTTCCTCGTGAGGGTCCTGATTGACAACCCCGAACATAAGATCAGGCCAGGGATGATTGCCCGGGTGGCCTTTGTTCGCAGGACCATTTCGGATGCCCTGGTCGCCCCCCTCTTCGCCCTGGTGGACAAAGGCGGCGAGCGCATCCTGTTCGTAGAAAAGGATGGGGTGGCCCATGCGCGTTCGGTCTCTATCGGCGTCATAGAAGGGGACCGCGTTCAGATAACCAGAGGGCTCAAAAAAGGTGATCGCCTGATTGTTGCGGGCCAGACCGAAGTCGAAGAAGGGACAGGGGTTCAGGTCCGATGATCGTCAATGAGTTGGCCCTCAAACGCCAGGTCACCGTCCTGGTCCTGCTGGTCCTTATCGTCCTGGCCGGGCTGTATTGCTATATCACCCTCCCGCGCGAGTCCTTTCCCGATATCACGATCCCGTATGTCTTTGTAACCACCACCTACGAAGGGGTCGCCCCCGCGGATATGGAAAAACTCATCACGATCCCGATCGAGCGGAAACTCAAAGGGATCTCTGATGTAGAAGAGATCCGCTCCACTTCGGCAGAGGGGATCTCCACCGTGGCGGTCAAATTTCTCCCCGCGGTGGATATCGATGACGCGGTTCAAAAGGTAAGGGACAAGGTAGACCAGGCCAAGAAGGATCTCCCCGCAGACCTGCCGGATGACCCGGTCATCCAGGAGGTGAACTTTTCGGATCTTCCCGTCATCCGTGTCGTGCTCTCCGGACCTTTTGGGCTGCGCCGCCTCCAGAAATTCGCCGAGGACCTGGAAGACCGTATTGAGGGCATCCCGGGTGTCCTGGACGCCCGGTTGACCGGGGGCCTGGAAAGAGAAATACATGTGGAGTTTGACCTCGACCGGGTGGCCGCCTACAGGGTCCCCTTCTCAAGCCTGATCAACGCCGTATCCCGCAGCAATGTCAACATGCCGGGCGGGAGCATGGATATTGGGCAGGCAAAATACCTCGTTCGGGTGCCCGAGGATTTCAAAGACCCCTCCGAGATCTTTTCGATCGTGGCCTTTGTCCGGGAGGGCAAACCCATCTATCTACGCGATCTGGCCTTTATCAGAGACAGCCATAAGGACCCCCTCACCCGGAGCCGGCTCAATGGGCAGGAAAGCGTGACCCTGGCGGTTCAAAAACGCAGCGGTGAAAACATCGTGCGTGTGACCGACCAGGTCAAGCAGGTGGTGAAGGAAATGACGCCTCTCTTTCCCCCGGCACTCAAGATCGACCTGACGTCGGATATGTCAAACGACGTGCGCCTGATGGTATCGGATCTGGAAAACAATATCCTTTCGGGTCTGATCCTGGTACTGGCCGTCATCTTTGTCTTTATCGGCGGTCGTTCTGCCGTGTTTGTGGGTCTTGCCATCCCTTATTCCATGTTTATTACCTTTATCCTGCTCTCCGCCCTTGGCGTGACCATGAATATGGTGGTGCTCTTTTCCTTGATCCTGGCGCTGGGTATGCTTGTGGATAACGGCATTGTGATCGTCGAAAATATCTACCGCCACATGCAGCAGGGAGAATCGAGACAGGAGGCGGCACTGGTGGGTACCAACCAGGTGGCATGGCCGGTCATCACCTCGACGCTGACAACCCTGGGTGCCTTTTTCCCCATGCTTTTCTGGCCGGGGATTATGGGCGAGTTTATGGGATACCTGCCCCTCACCCTGATCATGGCACTTTCCGCTTCTCTGTTTGTGGCCCTGGTTATCAACCCGGTCCTCTCAGCCCGGTATCAAACGGCCAAACCCCTCATGGAAGAAGGTGAGAAAGGGACAAGGGAGCCTTTTGTCAAACGGCTCTATCTCTACCTCCTTACCTGGTCGCTCCACCACCGCCTCGTTGTCGTGGCGACCGCGTTTGTCATGCTGGTAAGCTCGATCCTCCTCTTTGGCATCTACGGAAAAGGGGTTGAGTTTTTTCCTGAGACAGAGCCCCGGCGCGCCTATGTCCACCTCAAGGCACCCGAAGGGACCAATCTGGACGCCTCGGACCGCCTGGTGGCCATGGTGGAGAAGATCGTCTCCGGATATCAGGACATCCGTTACATCATCGCCAACATCGGTGCCGTGGGTGGCGATCCCTTTTCCCGGGGGGGCACAGGGACCCACCTCAACCGTGTGGCCCTGGACTTCAAGGATTTTCACGATCGATCCCGGCCCTCCTCGGAAATCGTGCAAGAGATCCGGCCCAAGACCCTGGATGCCGTCAAGGGGGGCGAGGTGCAGGTGGAAAAGGAGAAGGGGGGGCCACCCACAGGACCGCCAGTAAATATCGAGATCTCCGGTAAAGACATCCTGGTTCTGGGGGATCTGGCCGCCCGCATCCGCAATTTGATCAAGGACATTCCCGGTCTCGTTGATCTAAAAGACAACTTTGTCAAGGGAAAACCCGAGATCAGGGTCAGGGTCGATAAGGAAAAGGCGGCGCTCCTGGGCGTGGACACATTTACCGTCGCCTATACGGTAAAGGCGGCCGTCAACGGGGCCAAAGTGGGCGTCTTTCGGGAAGGAAAGGACGAATACGACATCATTGCCAGACTCCCGGACCGCGATCGTCATTCGGTGGAAAGTCTCAGGCGAATCACGGTCTCGGGTCCCAAAGGTGAACCCATCCCCCTGACAAGCCTGGCCCAGGCCTCACTGACAAGCGGGCTGGGCGCCATTATGCGGCTGGATCAAAAACGGGTGGTCACCATTTCAGGGGATGTTTCCGGACGGCTGGCAAACGATGTCATACGGGATATAGCGGTCAGGCTAAACAACCATTTTGATTGGCCCAGGGGCTATTCCTACCGGTTTACGGGTGAGCAGAGGGAGCAGGAAAAGGCAAGGTCCTTTCTTGGCAAGGCCTTTGTGGCAGCCCTGTTTCTGATCTTTATTATCCTCATCACCCAGTTTAACTCGTTCCTGACACCCTTTATCATCCTCGCATCCGTCCTGCTATCGCTGATCGGGGTCTTTACCGGTCTCCTGGTCACCGGTATGGCCTTTGGCGTCATTATGACCGGTATTGGGGTCATCAGCCTGGCAGGAGTGGTGGTCAATAACGCCATTGTCCTGATCGACTATTATAACCAGCTTATGGCGCGGGGGATCAGTTCGGGGGAGGCCCTGATTCGGGCAGGGATGGTGAGGTTCCGGCCGGTCATGCTGACTGCCATCACCACGATTTTGGGGCTTCTTCCAATGGCAACAGGAATCAGCTTTGATTTCCGAAAACTCTCCTGGGACATCGGCGGAGAATCATCCCAGTGGTGGGGTCCCATGGCAGTGGCCGTGATATTTGGCCTGGCAGTGGCCACCTTGCTGACCCTGGTGGTGGTGCCGGTCCTCTGCTCCATCGCCCATACCCTGCGGACCCGGCTGCGAATGGCTACTCCATGAGGGTCGCCTTGAGGATGATAACCGGCTCCACCGGCACGTTTTCGTAGTCCCCCTTTGTCCCGGTCTTGACCTGAGAGATGGCATCCACCACATCCATCCCTTCAACCACTTTGCCAAAAACCGTGTAACCCCAGCCCGTCGGGGTCTTGGCCTTGTGGTCGAGGGAGCGGTTGTCTTTGGTATTGATAAAGAACTGGGCCGTAGCGCTATGGGGATCCGGGGTGCGGGCCATGGCCACGGTCCCACGTCTATTTTTGAGGCCATTGTCCGCCTCGTTATCGATGGGCAACCCGGTGGATTTTTCTTTCATATCAGGGGTGATGCCGCCCCCCTGGATCATAAAGTTGGGGATCACGCGGTGAAAGATGGTGCCGTCATAATGCCCCCACCTCACGTAACCCAGAAAGTTATCCACGGTCTTGGGGGCACGATCGGGGAAAAGCTCAAGGACGATCCTGCCCTTTGATGTCTCGAGCACCACCTGCGGGTTTTTCAAACCCGCCCCCTCAACGCCAAACGGAATGACGAGCATCAAGATGACAAACGCCAGAATCAGACGCGTACTCATTGCAGACCTCCTTTTATTAGATTCTGAGCAGGCGTTCATAGGTTCAAGGTTCACCGTTCAAGGTCAGTTTATCAATGCGAGTTCGACGCGGCGAGACAATCTCCCCATGGTGACGGCCCTATCCCTATGGGATAGCAGCGTGGCTCACCTGTCAATGTGGGCGCGGATCGCCTTCAGGAGTCCCTCAATATCGCCCTGATCCAGCTTGCCGTCTTTTTTGAAAATCAACCTGCCTGTCTTGTCAAATGCCAGGACATCGCTGTTGTCGTCCGCTATTCCCCATTTTTTGACCAAAACCTTTTTGTAGTCCCGTACATAAATGGTGGTGGTATATCGTTTCTGTTTTTCCTTTAATCCGGATGAAATGGCGAAGTTGGGAAGCCATGTGGCGGCCATGTTGATAATGCCCCAGCTCTGAAATTTCTCTCCGGGGAACTTTGCCACCTCTAGGGCCTCACTCGCCTCGTTATTGAGATCTTTTTCGTCGGGGTCCACATAAAAGATAACATGGACCTTTCCCCTGAGCTCGTCGCTGCTCCAGGGGGTGTTATCAAGGCGACCCCCGAGTCTGTCTTTTAGCTCAACTTTTGCCGGGACCTGCCCGATCTCGAGCCCGGCCCAGGCGGCCTGGGCGACAAAAAATCCCAGGACCAACAACTTCAAAAAATGCTTCATCTCAACTCTCCCTATCCTCTTTTTATCCACCATCCGGATTTCCACTGGCCCGGCGCTGGTGTCCAGATGGGTGTCGCGTTGGGCAAAGGGGATCTCGATTCCGGCCTGTTTGAACATATTGTTGATGTCGGGCCGGATTCGGGTCTTGGCCTTTACGCGATCCGACAGGGCCACAAAGACCCTGAGTTTGAAATCGAGCCAATCCGCTCCGAACCCTGAGAATACGACACTGGGGGCGGGTTCCTCCAGGACCGGCGGGTTTTGCTTTGCGATCTCGAGCATGAGTTCTTCAGCCCTGGCCGTGTCCGAGCCGTAACCGATGCCCACGTCAATGACCAGGCGGCTGACATCGTCCGAAAGTGACCAGTTGATGACCTTCTCGGAAAGGAAGGCCTTGTTGGGTACGATCAGTTCACGCCGGTCCCAGTCAGTGGACGGACTTACCAGCCACCCCACGGCCTTTCCCCCCTTTGATCTCAAATACACCTGAACTCTGTATCCACAGGAGTCGCTGGTCGATATAATTGCGGTATTTTCCGGAGAGGGCGTCAATGCTTTTTTGTGCGGCCTCCTGTGCATTGAGCTCTTTGAGATATTTGATATAGGCGTTCCCTGTCTCTTCGAGCAGCTTCTGTCGGCTCTCGAGCAACAAAAGCGCCTGGGTGGTCAGCATGTCTATTTGTTCCTTTGTCAGGGATGGTTCGAGATCGTCCAGTTGCTCGTAGATCTTGTTTTTCAAGGCGAGAAAATCCTGGCGTTCCTGCAAAAGGTCATCGCTCGCCAGGTTTACCCGTAAGATTTCTTCCCGGCGTTTATGGGCGACCCTGGAATCGACCCGGCTGGTTGACAACGTGACACGACGGGAGTGAAGCAGCTTTCCGGGCCTTATTTCAATTCTGTCACAGCACCATACGGAAATCATGTCCTTGTGTCAATAGGTTGCCGACCATCGCGCCTTGACACACCGATCTTACAAACCTATAGTCCTCCGGGAAAAAAGCCTAGTCCATACAAGCTGAAAAGGGGGTGTCTTTAATTATGAAGAAGTCCCTGTTGAGACCCGTGAACAAAAGACCCATGGTCCGGTCAAAACCACCTGCCACCCTCAGATCCCGTATAAGGATCAGTTGCCTCATCGGTGTCCTGCTGGTCCTTGTGGCCCTCCCTGCCCTTGCCGATGAGCTTATCATGAAAAACGGTGACCGTCTTCAGGGAAAGGTCATATCTATGTCGCTGGGCAAACTGGTATTCAAGACCTCCTATGCCGGAAATATTGTCATCAACTGGGATCAGGTGGCACGTCTCACGACCGACACTCCCCTCGAGGTCTATCTCCGCGGCGAGAGGATTATCAAAGGAAAGGCAGTGGCGGCCGAGGAGGGCAAGCTGGTGATTGAGACTGAAACCGGGCCACCAACACCTCCCATAGCCCTGGCACAAGTCAAGACCCTGGACCTTCCCAAGGGGCCAGAGAAATGGCAATTCCATGCCCGGGTGGCAGCGGGGGTGAGCAGGGAGACCGGAAATACCGACACCGGAAAGTATAACCTGGATGGCCAGGTAACCCTATCCAAGTTCCCTCACGATATCGAACTCTATGCCAAGTATAACAGGGAGCTGAGCAAAGAGAAGATCACCAAGGACAACGGGCTCGGCTCGCTGACCTATAAGCGCTTTATTTCCAAGAAATGGTTTCTGTACGGCAACGCTATGGCCCAGATGGACAAATTCAAGGACTTGAACCTCCAGGCACAGATAGCAGCCGGTCCGGGTTACCAGATCTGGAAATCCCGACAAAAGAACCTTTGCGTTGGAATCGGCCCCGGCTATGCCATGGAAAAATACTCCAAGCCCATGAAGAATTTTGACAACAAGGACCACCGCGAATACTTTGCTGGCTTCTGGATCATGGATTTTGATATGTGGTTTTTTGACCGCCTTCTTCAGGTCTTTCATCACAACGACGGGCTGGTAGACACCAAAAACACCGATAACTGGCAAATCCACACCCGGACAGGGGTGCGGATCCCGCTGGTACATAACTTCTTTGCTTCCCTGGAGTATGACTACGACTGGGACAACAGCCCGGCCGACAACAAGAAAAAATGGGACCAGAGCTATATGTTCAAATTGGGCTGGGGTCTGTAGTGCCGGACAATTCAAAATCTCACGCAAAGCCGCAAAGCTCATTTCTTAATATCAAATGATATTTTCTTGGCGTTCTTGGCGTCTGCGAGAAATATGGTTTTTGCTGGTTCGTCAATATTGAACATCGAACAAGGCCTCCGGCTCGCCTACGGCTCGCCTATGAGAAAGTAAGTCAAGAAAAAAAACTCCCCCATTAGAA
>CAZXCQ010000232.1:0-9949 GCA_964639275.1 uncultured Desulfobacteraceae bacterium
GTCTGAAGCGTGGCCTAAGAGAGAGGGCTTAGATGAACCAGCGTCAAGGGAAAAAAAGGAAGGTCTTTTTGTATGGCCTCTACGGTCTCCTGCTGACCCTGGGACTCCTTTACTATCGCTTCCCCTCGGATGTTGTCAGGGACTATCTTCAGGCCGCTGTCACCCGGGAACTTCCTTTGATCCTTTTCTCGGTCGAAAAGGTGGACCCCATTCTGCCCCCCGGGTTGAAGCTCCTCAATCTCAAGCTCACGCCCAGGGGAAGACCGGGCCAGGTCCTTTTTCGCTCAACCAGTCTCTCTATCCGGCCGGAACTGCTCGCGCTTTTTCGGGGGGAGACCAAATACGCCTTTGACTCTCAGGTGTATGGTGGCAGGGTCCAGGGCACCTTGCATCTGATGGGAAACGACCGCAATGCCCCTTTTGTCACCTCGATCCACCTAAAGGACATTGATATTGCCAGGAGTGCGTATCTCCAATCCCTTGTTGGCCAAAAGATAGGCGGGATCTTGGGGGGCACCCTTCGCTACGACAAACGATCCAATCTTTTGATTGATGGCACGGGCGAGGCAGATTTGAGGGTGACTGAAGGCAGTGTGGTCCTGTCGGAACCGATCTTGACTTTTGATAAAGTCAAGTTTAGCGAGCTTTCCATCAGGATGGCCCTCAAGGATCAACGGATTGATCTGACCCAGGTCGCGCTAAAGGGGAGAGAGGTTCAGGGGACTTTGTCCGGAACCATCGGCCTCAGAAGAGAGCTCCCGGATTGTACCCTCGACCTGAGGGGCAAGATCGAACCCCTTGCCGGGTTCTTACAGGGGATTGGCGGGGATCAAAATACCATGCAGTTTTTGAAACAGTATCTGAAAATGGGGAGCCGGTCGTTTGTGATCCACGGGACACTCGGCAGACCCATATTCAGGTTCACGTAAGCCCCGGGCCGGCCGGAGCCGGGATATCCATAATAATGATCAAAAAACTCTATACCACGCTATTTGGCCTTTTTGTCTTGACCGCTATCATCACCCTCGGTGTGGATATCTTCTATAGGATTGCCTGCTCGCACCTGGCCCTGGTGGAAACCGGAGACACGGTGGTTTACACGGCCGCTCCGGTCCAGATCCCAAAAAGACCCCCATTGAGTGATTTCAGCGCCATCGCCCAACGAAACATATTCGGGGCCAACAAGAATCCTCCCAAGGGGGCAAAGGCCAGGGAACTCGGCCCAGAAGACATCGCGGCCATGGAGCTGACCTCGCTCAAGGTCTTGCTCCTGGGCACCGCCACCGGCGACAGCGTGGACTCCTATGCGGTCATTGAAGAGACGCAGAAAAGAGAGCAGGGACTATACAAGCGGGGAGATACCATCCAGAATGCCGTCATCAAACGGATTCTGAGGGGAAAAGTGGTCCTGCGGGTCGGAGACAGAGACGAGATATTGACCATGGAGGAGGCGGCAGCCAAGAGGTCGAGAGAGGGCGGCGGTCCAAAAGGTCCTGCCCGGTCAGGGTCTACCATTACACTGGCAAAATCAGACCTGGAGGAATCGCTCAAAAACCTTGGACAGCTCCTCACCCAGGTTCGCGTGCGTCCCCGCATCAGGAATGGCCAGCCCGACGGGTTGGAGCTTGCCCGCATCAAGGGCGGCTCCATCTTTGCCAAGCTGGGGCTCAAGAATGGAGATATCGTCAAGAATATCAATGGCAGCCCCATAAGGAGCCCTGACGACGTCTTTTCTTTGTATCAAAGATTAAGATCAGGTTCCCGGGTTACCGTGGATATCCAGCGCAGGGGAAGAATGGAAACAATAGATTACACCTTCCGATAACCAGGCAAGAACGGCTATGTATACCTCATTTTTCGGGCTTAAGGAAAACCCATTCAATCTGACACCAGACCCCCGGTATCTCTTTCTGAGCCCTTATCACAAAGAGGCCTTTGACCACCTGCTTTACGGGATAAATGAAAGAAAGGGCTTTATTGCCATCACCGGGGGGATCGGTACGGGCAAGACCACCCTCTGCCGTGCCCTCCTGAGCCATCTGGATGAATCCACAAAGAGCGCCCTGATACTCAATTCCTTTATGTCGGATATGGAGATCTTGAAGGCCATAAACCATGACTTTGGCATTGAGATGGCCCCGGAGGGCAAGAGCAAAAACGATCATATCGATGCCCTCAATGATTTTCTGCTAAAGAACTTCACCTCCGGCGGCAATGCCCTCCTCTTGATCGACGAGGCCCAAAACCTCTCAAATACCGTCCTTGAACAGATCCGGATGATCTCCAACCTGGAGACAGAAAGGGAAAAACTGATACAGATCGTGCTGGTGGGTCAACCCGAACTCAAGGGCCTCCTCTCCTCGCCCTCCCTGAGACAGCTAAATGAGAGGATCACGGTCTGGTACGACCTGAGGTCTCTGGATTTCAGGGATCTCCAGGGGTATGTGGAACACCGTCTGGTGGTCGGGGGGAGCCAGGGGAATCCGAGATTTTCAAAGGGGGCGCTAAAAAGGATCTATGCCCACTCGCGCGGGAACCCGAGACGGATAAATGCGATCTGCGACAGGGCGCTCCTGATTGCCTATTCGGCCGAGCAGTACACCATCTCTTCCACGACAGTCAAAAAGGCAATCAGCGATCTCAGGGGGGATATGTCCGTCGCTCCCCTCCGGGAGGGCCGGTTCAGGAAGATCACCAATTCCCCTGCGCTCCTCTTGATCTTGCTGATCATACTGGCAGGGGCGGTGGGTTGGAACCTCAAAGATGAGATCTTGGGGCCTGTCCCGGTCCAGGAGACCATTGCGGCTCCCGGCACCGGCAGTCCCCAAAAGACACCCCCAAGGCCGCAAAAGGAGCCAGCCCCCCTGCTCCTGGATGAGAAGACGAGCCTTGCCGGCCTCTTTGGTCTTTTTGCCATGGATCACGCAGGGGAAGACCAGAACGCGGCGGGGCACCTCGGGTTGGTCTCATTCGCGGTGGCGCCTGAATACTATGTCCTGTTCAAGAGACCTTTTCGGATCCATCTGGCCGACCCGCTCTCCCCGGCCCAGGGATCGCCACGCTATATCCTGATCCGTCAAGTGACCCCGGATGGCGCCATTGCCATCGATGCCAAGGGCAATGAACACCCGGTGACCAGGGATTTTGTCCTTCGAAACTGGAATGGGACCGTCTCCTGGGTCTATCCCCAAAAGGACAGGCCCATCCATCTGGCCAGGGGCACAAGTGGTCCCGAGGTCCTTTATCTCCAGGAGACGCTGGCCGGGATGGGATACCTGGTTAAGCCTACAGCGATCTTTGATGAGCAGACCCTTAACCAGGTCATAAGATTCCAGAAGGATTTTGGCCTGAACCCGGATGGGATCGTGGGTCCCCGGACCGTGGCCCTGTTGTATCCAATGGGAAAGTAGCGATACTCGTCAAACGGATTTGCTGGTCTATGAGCTATATCCATGAGGCCTTGAAAAAGGCGCAAAAAGACAAGGATGCCCGTCGTGGAGAATATGATGGGGTCCTTTCAACAGGCAGGAAGGGGGCAATGCCCGGGGCCAAGAGGGTAATCCGGGCAGTCTTGCTGGGGGTCATTCTCCTTTTCCTTGCCTTTGGGGCCTATTCATGGTTGAATTCCAAGGTCCCCGAGACCCCAAAGGCGATCGAGCCGAGAAAGGAACAACCAAGACCGGTTGCCCCGAAACCCCCTGTCATAGATCCAGGGGAGATCTATGGCCGGGCGCGGGCCCTCCATGTAGCGGGTCGCCTCACAGATGCCAGGCGGCTTTATCTGGAGACCCTCGAGATAGATCCGGGTCATACCGAGGCCCTCAACAACCTTGGAGTGATTGCGATTCATGAAAAGGACTATGCCTCGGCCCATGCATTCTTTGAAAAGGCCACCCGGTTGAGACCCGGGTATGTGGACCCCTATTACAACCTTGCATGCCTCTGTGCCATCAAGGGAGAGCCCGACCAGGGTCTTGTTTATCTGAAAAAGGCGGTATCCCTCTATGCGCCGGTCAGGGACTGGGCCCGGAAAGATCCCGACCTAAAAGGCCTGCGGGGGTTGCCGGAGTTTCAAAAGATAATCCAGGAATGATTGAGTGAAAAGGCGGTGAAACCAAGATCTCTTCTTTGCTTCTTATGCCTCGGGGTATGGCTGCTGTTGTTGACCAATCCCCTGGCCCATGGCGCCCGGATTGCCGGTGAGAAGGGTGTATCTCCGGTCACGGCACAAGAAGAACAAGAAGCACCGATACCGCAGGCGGAAAAACCCCTCCCAAAAGGCCCTGCCCCTCCAGCCCCGGCCCAGGAAAGACCCGCTGAGGAGGTATCTCCCGCCAGAGACAGGGGGGTTTCCGAGGCCGCGAGGGAGGACAAACGCTATGTGACCATTGACTTTGACAATGTGGACATAGCCGTTTTTATCAAGTTTATCAGCGAACTGACCGGCAAGAATTTTGTGATTGACAAGGCCGTCAGGGGAAAGGTGACGATCATCTCCCCCACCAAGATTTCGGTGGAGGAGGCCTACAAGGTCTTTGAATCCGTCCTCGATGTGCATGGCTACACCACGGTCCCTTCAGGGAGTATCATAAAGATCGTACCCGCCGTAGAGGCAAGGTCCAAAAGCATCGAGACCCGTTTACGCGAGGAGGCCCTTACCCCCGAAGACAAGGTGGTCACCCAGCTTATCCCCCTCCGGTATGCTGATCCCAATGAACTAAAAAGGCTCTTTACCCCCCTTATCTCCAGGAGCAGTGTCATTGTCTCCTATCCCCCCACGCGGATGTTGATCGTTACGGATGTGCTCTCCAATATCAGGCGTCTGCTGCGGATTACAAAGGCCATTGATGTGGAGGGGGTTGGAGAGGAGATATCGGTCGTCCCCCTCAAGTATGCCACCGCCTCTGTGATGGCAAAATCCCTCAACACGGTCTTTCAAAAGGTAGGCGCAGCGAGCAAGAGAGGCGCCGTTCCCGCCTCACTGATCAAGATTGTCGCCGATGAAAGGACCAATACCCTGATTCTGTTGGCATCTGAGGACGATACCGCAAGGATCAAGCAGCTTGTAACGATGCTGGATAAAGAGACCCCCAAGGGTGAGGGCAATATCCGTGTCTATTATCTTCAACACGCAAACGCAGAAGAGCTGACCAAGGTCCTGACGGCCATCCCCTCAAAACAGCCCAAAGAGGCAAAGAAGGGAAAGGCCCCTGTGATTTCAAAGGAGACCCAGATCGTGGCCGACCAGGCCACCAATTCCTTGGTGATCATGGCCAGCAAGGATGACTATCTCGTCCTGGAGGAGGTCATCAAGAAACTGGATATCCCCCGGATGATGGTCTACATCGAGTCCCTGATCATGGAAGTCAACGTGGACAAGGATTTTCAGCTTGGGGTGGAGTGGGTGGCCGGCAAGAAGTTTACCTACGATGGAAAGGATGGAGTGGCCTTTGGTGGATTCGAATACGGCGATCTCCTCAAGAGTCCGCCCACCCTTCCCACCGGATTTGCCCTGGGGGTCATTGGTCCGACCATCGAGATCGGCGGCGTCAAGTTTCCGAACTTGGCAGCGGTCGTCCATGCGATGCAAAACGAGCGGGATGTCCATATCCTCTCAACCCCCCAGATCCTGACCACGGACAACCAGGAGGCCGAGATCATGGTGGGGAGGAATGTCCCGTATATCACGCGACAGGAGACCACAGAGGCCAGGCTGGACTATACCACCTACGAATACAAAGACGTGGGGGTGACGTTAAAGATTACGCCACAGATCAGCCTTGAACGCCTTGTCCGCCTCAACATCTTTCAGGAGGTGACCCGGTTGATCCCCGGGGCTCAGGCAGACCGTCCAGAGACCTTCAAGCGTAAGGCCCAGACGACCGTTATCGTAAAAGACACCAATACGGTGGTGATCGGCGGCCTGATCGACGATGATACATCGGTCGTAGAGAGCAAGGTGCCCTGTCTCGGGGACATTCCGCTCCTGGGGTGGCTCTTTAGATCCACTACCAAGAGCGCAAAAAAGACCAACCTGTTTGTATTTCTGACCCCCCATATCATCCAGAACCCGGTTGAGGCCGCAAAGATCTACCAGGACAAAAAGGATCAGATCGAGAGGATCAAGGAGGGTGTCATCAAGATGTACAGAAGGCCTGGGCCAAGGGATGATGAGCGGAAACAAAGTAAAACGCATCGGTGAAATACTGGTAGAGTCCTGTGGCCTCTCCCCGGAGGCGCTCGACGAGGCCCTCAGATTCCAGACGGAAAGGGGGGGGCGAATCGGTGAGATACTCATCCGGAAAAAGGCCATTTCAGAGTCCGATCTCCTAAAGGCCCTCGCCATACAGCTTGACCTCCCCTTTACCCCGACCCTTCCCATAGAAGGCCTCGAGACCCGCTTTGCCCAGGAGGTCCCTATCCTGTTTCTCAAAAAATACCGGATGGTTCCTGTAATTACCGCCGACCATGCCTATGTGGCAACCAATGACCCGTTTGTCTTTCAACCCCTGGATGATCTGCAGTCCCTCTTGGGGCTCGGGAGTCACGCGGTCATGCTGGCCCCTCACTCGGCCATCGCCTCGGTCATCAATTTTGCCTATGACATGAGCGGTGATTCTGCGGAACAGGTCATCCAGGACATGCACGAGGAGGATACCGACCTCATCATCTCCGAGATAGAGGAGACGGGTGATCTGCTGGAAGACACCAGTGATGCCCCCATCATCAAACTGGTCAACTTGATGCTGTTGCAGGCGGCAAAGGCCCGGGCGAGTGATATCCACATCGAACCCTCTCAAAACAGACTCAAGATCCGGTATCGTGTGGATGGGATACTCTACGACATGCTATCGCCCCCCAAACATATCCAGTCGACACTGACCTCTCGTGTCAAGATCATGGCCAAGATGAACATCGCCGAGAAAAGGCTTCCCCAGGACGGGCGAATCGAGATCAGGGTCGCGGACAGGGATATCGATATCCGGGTCTCCACCATCCCCACGGCCTTTGGTGAACGGGTCGTCTTGCGGCTCCTTGACAAGACAAACATCCTGCTCCGGGTCTCGGAGCTGGGTATGCCCGAGCATCAGCTGGGGCAGTTTGATCGGCTTATCCGGTCTCCCCACGGGATCATCCTGGTTACCGGTCCCACAGGGAGCGGAAAGACCACCACCCTCTACGCCGCCCTCTCGACCATTAACCGGACAGACATCAATATTATCACCATAGAAGACCCCATCGAGTATCAGATCGAAGGGATCGGCCAAATCCAGGTCAACCCCAAGATAGACCTGACCTTTGCCAATGGATTGCGATCCATCGTGCGTCAGGACCCGGATGTGATCCTCGTGGGCGAGATAAGGGATCTGGAGACCGCCCAGATCGCCACGCACTCCGCGCTGACCGGCCACCTGGTCTTTTCCACCCTCCATACCAATGACTCTGCCGGCGCCGTAACGCGTCTCATCCATATGGGCATAGAGCCTTTTCTGGTTACATCTTCGGTGACGGCCATACTGGCCCAGAGATTGGTGCGCGTGATTTGTGATGGCTGCAAAGAGGAATACACCCCGGAGGAGGAATCCCTGCGTGACATCGGGATAACGCCAGAGATGTCTGAGGGAAAAAAGATCTATCGGGGCAGGGGATGCTCCCGGTGCCTGAATACGGGATTCAGGGGGAGGACCGGGATATTTGAGCTGATGGTCCTGGATGAGACCCTCCGGGATACCATATTGAGGACCTCGGATGCCAATGCCGTCAAACGCAAGGCAATCGAGAGGGGTATGATTTCGCTTCGCCAGGATGGGGTACAAAAGGTCTTGAGCGGAATTACGACGATCGAAGAGGTGTTTCGGGTCACCTATCAGTAGGCCATCGGCCTCTCTGATGATCTCGTCTGAGATGGAAATTGAGCCACGAGGAGGTCTGGTTTAACTCCCACATGCGGGGGGGGACAAAATCGCTGATCATTCGGTCTCCCTGGTGGATTGAGGCCCAGCGCCGATAGGACCGGTACCAGACACAATGCCTGTCGGTATGGACCTCGCACATCCCGTCTCGGCTACCGCCGCACGGTCCGTTACGGGTGTGTTTCGGGCACTGGCTCTCGGGGCAGAGAAACCCGGTGTGCTGGATACCGCAGTCACCGCATTGCTGGCACGAAAACATGAGTTTCTTGGGGATCGTCTCGAGAATCCTCATAATTGAATCCCCAAGACGACCCCTGTCGAACCACGCGCAGATCGCCTCATATTGGGAGGCAAAGGGGGCATCGTGCCGAAAAAAGGCATGGTGCATCCCGCGGCAGAACTGAAAAAGGGTCTTCTCCCCACTGGATGCCCGGCTCCTTCTGGGACTCAACGCTTTGCTGCAAAGCCCTGTCTCCGGGTCGCGGCGGTATAGATAAAAGCCATTTTCCTGGGGGAAGTCGAAGTCTGGCAAGAACTCTTGCCACTTATCCTGAATCTCATCCATCCGGTCAAGGATGCGTGAGAGTGTCTCAAAGCGCTTGTGTATGCCACCGAAATGGACCCCGCGGTACCCCAGGCCCCTGAGTATTGCGGCAAGTCTGGCCGAACGCTCGATGGTGGCGGCATGTCCTTGTTTTTTGTCCGCCCCTTCGCTCTCGACAATCCACAGGAGTTTTTTTGTAACCACCACCCCCGGGATCTTGCCCTGCGCCATAATCCGCGCCGCGCCGGGTGTCAGGACATAGACCGACCCCAGGGTCGGGATCTCCATGCCCCAGTCCCGCTGGATACAAAGGAGTTCATGAAAC
This sequence comes from uncultured Desulfobacteraceae bacterium, assembly GCA_964639275.1. Lineage (GTDB taxonomy): Bacteria > Desulfobacterota > DSM-4660 > Desulfatiglandales > Desulfatiglandaceae > CAZXCQ01. The sequence goes on from CAZXCQ010000232.1 coordinate 8,783, forward strand.
TTCCGGGCATCATAACCCACCTGGGTGATGCCAAAGCGGGCCTGGGCCCGGACCTTGTTGCGAAGTTTCAGATACTGCCCCAGGCATTCCGGCTCGGTCCGCTTAAAGGGGGAAATGGCGCAGCCCGTAAAAAACTCTTCCCTGTCTTCGGGCGCCAGGGTCCCCTCGTCCATCATTCTTAGCATGGTCAGGAGGGTAACCGAATCCAGGTCGAATACCGGTGCCCCCTGCCCGGCAAATCCTTCCCCTGAAAAATCCCCTGTCAATGCCAGGATATTCTTTATGCCCAGAAGCCCCAGTTGAAGCGCCCGGCTCTCAAGACCCACCCGGTTTTCGTCCCGGCAGGCAAAATGCACAATGACATCCATGCCGTTTCTGACGATCTCTTCACCCAGGACATCCGGGCTCAGCGAGGGGTGCCCCCCGGGGTTGTCCGTTATGGTGACGGCCGACACCCTGCCATCGGAAAGGGCGTCAGAGGCGATAGCCATCACCGTATCCACCGAGCGTCCCCTGGATTGCTCGCCGGGAACCAGCTCCATGGTTATGGCAAACCGGTTGGGGTCCAGGATATCGTGTCGAAAACTATGGCCCATTTTTTGTTGCCCGTGGCTAAGTCCATCGATTCATAAATTCGATGACGAATTTATTCACTCAGGACTTAGTGCTGAGTGAGCGATTATACCCCTTTGAAAGACTAAAATACGTCACTGTATTTGCGAATCGAAGCACTAAGATCTCAATAAACAGGGGTAAAGGCGTGGCATGCGGAGGAAAAAAAGACCCCATGCCACGCCGCAATTAATTCTGCCCCAGGGTTTTTGAGAGGTTACACCTGAGGGTTGATCAGGTCTTTGATTTTGGACAGATCGGTTGAGGTGCCCCCTACTTGAACCTGAAAAGGCGTTTGATGGCGCTCCATCCCATCTTTTGACGCAGGATGCCCAGCTGGTCCTGGAGGGGGAGATCCTTTGGGCAGACATCCTCACAGGCAAGGAGCCCCATACACCCAAAGACCCCTTGGTCTGTTCCGATCACCTCAAAATATTCGTTTTCCCCACGCCTGTCTCTCGGGTCGAGCATAAAGCGGGCGATCCGATTGAGGGCCACGGCCCCGACAAAATCCTCCCTCATGTTGGCCGTCCCGCATGCCGCCACACAGCAACC
>CAZXCQ010000233.1:0-9921 GCA_964639275.1 uncultured Desulfobacteraceae bacterium
GCACGCCGGGATCTGGGCGGGGGGTGCCGGGTAACCGGCATTCCTACCGCGACTGAATTTGATGAATCAAAGAGGCCATAGCCTCGCTCGATCTTGGATTTCAAGGCTCCTTTCAAAAAAGCATCCGTAGCAGGTGTCGATTACAGCACGGGAAAAGCATATGAGAACAGCAGCGGGAGTTTTGAAATTATCATGAAGGTTTTCGTCCCAACAGAAACAAAGTGGTTGTCAGGAGGTGGGTAGGCACATTTTGAGGGGTTTGTCCATGGAGAAATTCTGGTGAATGGATTCAGCGTTCAAGGTTCAAAGGTTCTGGGTTGCTCGTTGCTGGCTGCTCGTTCAATTATGCGAAATTATAGTGAAGATCAGGAGCAAGTCAAGAGAAAAGGGAAGATCTTTTGATTTTTTGATTTTGATTGGGGTCGACACATCGATGGGTTATATGCCAGATGTAGTCAGGAACATAGTGCCTGTTCGCTCTTGGCATCGCCTTTAACCGTTGTCTTTTTACAAGGCCAATTCTGGCCTCAAAATAGGACTTCTAAGAGTTAAAATGCCCCCTAATTATGAGCCTTATACCTGTAAAATCAATTGCTTGGCTTGGTCCGACCCCCTCTCAACCTGCAGGCGTTTTCTGGCCCTACATCTTCTTTTTTACCCCCAAAATGGTCGCTATGAAGAATATCCCTCACCATTGATTACTGGGAATAATGCTCTTTTTGCCTCTAAAAAGTGCGATATAGGGGTAAAATGGCGGTATATTTCTGGCTGATTTCTAATGGTTTTAAATAGATAGCTTGGGCCGACCCTCGCGTTCGGGGCGCACAATAGCTCGAAGCATTAACCGGCAGAGGATTCAACGCACGGCACGAACTTCAAAATGAATGCCTTCACGTTTCTGAAGGTGGGCAAGTATCTCGAAAAGATTGCGGGCCTGCGGGTTGCCCTTTGGACCCAACATGCGCATCAGGCTTTTGGGTGATTTATCGGTGAGTGAACCAAGCGCATCAAAACCGATTGTGGCGTTAATGTAATCACGCAATATGGCCTTGCCGGTATCTACTTCACCGGTCAAAAGGCATTCAATCCCTTCCTTGAGTAGTTCCTCACGGAAACCCGGATCACGCTCAACCCGGTCTTTGACGGTTTCTTTAAAATCAACTGTTAGTGCCATTTTCACCCTCCTGTCATTTCCTTTGCTTGTATTCTTTCCAAACTACCCGGGCGTCCCGGATACCTTTCTGCTGACGTTTTTTTGTGCCACCGCCAAGCAGAATGATGAGGGTATCTCCATCCTTGCCAAAATAGACGCGATATCCGGGGCCGAAATCTATCCGGCATTCGAAAACCCCTGCGCCAACGCCTTTGGTATTGGACAAATTGCCTTGCTCCATACGCACCAGGGCAGTTACAACTTTAGCAGCAGCCGGCGCATTCAAGCGATTAAACCAGCTGGCATAGGGGCTGCCGCCTTTACGATCAATATATTCTCTGATTTTGATCATCTGTAAAAAGGTAACACACTTGTTACCATAAATCAATGAAATAGTCGTGCTTATTCTCGAAGCCCAATCGTAGACTTGACCTACACCCTTGCCACGAGAAGATGGCGAACCGCAGTGCAGTTGATGCAGCAGGCTCCCTCTCGTCCTTCCTCTATATCCCTTCGCACTAAGAGAAATTTATAATTGTATGGACATCCCACATTCCTTCGCGAATATCTCTATCCCGTCAATACCCCTGTCCATTATCCCGCGGAACGTGGGACAAGGCATCTCTATTATTCTTGTCTGTCAAGTTGTTTTGGAACCAACGTCCCCTTTTACTTTTACTTTTATTTACCTTTTACTTTTACAAACTTAGAACTTGCTCAAAATCAAACGTGAGGATTTCTTCATTCAGTTCGCACAATATTCTCGGGCCGGTTGCCCCTGGAGCATCATTCGCTTTCGACTCACGAAACACATGCGGTCATACCGGCGCTTATCAAAAGCAGTAGCTGATACCAATGGTCAAGGTCGTGCTGCTCACAAAGGTCCCCTGAATGTTGGCCTTGAAGTTCATGCCCAGATCCACATCCAGGCCTACCAGGGCCGTGAAGTTGTTCTGATTGCTGAAGGATGCATCGTAATCCACCCAGCCATAATATGGGATTTCGTTGGTCCATCGACCGCTGAAGCTGACATGGGAGTAGGTGTAGCCCGCCCCTACATACGGTGTAAAGGCGCCAAAAGTCCAGTAGGCATTGGCCATGATATCCAGCTGCCAGTAATCGAACTTGTCGTTGGTAGACCAGCCGTAATAGCGGGCCGTCTCTCCGGTGTCCACGCATCGCCAGTCCTTGACCTTTCGGTCATCATAGCGCATGTACTGGGCCGCCAGACCGAAGCCCAAACCGTTGTCAAACTCGTACACCTTTCCCTTGGCGCCCAGTGCCCAGACGAAATTGCTTTCCAGGTCCCCTTTCCAGTTGTTTCCCGCTTGCTGGTCCAGCCACTTGCCGCCATCCACCATTCCCAGTTTGGCAAAGACATTGATTTGATCGATAACACCATAGGTAAAGGTGGCCATGTAATACTGGTCATCCTCGAAATCCGCCCCTTTTCTTTCTGTGTCCGGGGTATCGTTCGAGTAGGTTCGCTTGAGATCATAGTCCTCAAACCCCTGCTTGAACATGGAACTCCATTGAAAGCCCACATCAAATTGCCCCTGTTTGATAAGCATGGCCGGGTTGCCTAACTGCTGGGCAAACGCCACACCGCCCGTCAACATGAAAACCACTGCCAAGAGAATCAGCGCCTTTTTCATATCCGTCCTCCTCATATAGTGCCTGAACGAAAAAACGGTTCAGGCACGATTTTGGATTTTAGATTTTGGATTAATGGAACGAATTTCAGCCGAATAAAACCTTATAATTTTCTTTGTGCTGGCTTCACCAATTCGCCATTTTCGTTCAGGCACTATATAGGGAAATAACTCGCTCTTCATCACTTCTATTCGAATCATAAGCCCTGTCAGTGTCAGGGTCTCCTTTGCAGATCTTGGCCCAGGCACTACCGGCGAGGCGGCAGCTTGATGTCAAGCACCTCTACATCCAGGGAGATAGTATTGTTCCCGGGTATCGGGTCCTCTTCATCCTCCGAAATCAATACCTTCAGGGTATGTTCGCCCGGTTCCTCAGGGGTCCAGCGGCAGTAGAAATCGTTCTCTCCCGGATTGAGGCCGAACGACCGCTTCATGCTGAATATTTTGTCGTTATCGTAGAAGAGCACCTCGCGGAAGTCTTGATCCGCCAGGTTTGCCTCGATGACGACCCTGAGGATGTATTCCATGTCCGTAAACACCCAGTCCCCAAGTGCCTCGCTCTGGGGGGTATGCCATATTTCCAAGCTTTCGTCCTTAAAGGTCAGGTCCAACGGGATGGTCGTCTCCTCCTCTTCCTCTTCTTTCGGGCAGAATATCATAAAAGGGTTGGTCCAAGGCCAGTAACCCTGGTTATTGGATGCGCAGGATATTCCACACTCTGCGGAATATATGACGTTGCCGTTCGCATCCTTGCCTACGGGGCATCCCCCTGATGGTTGGGGTATTTGGTCTTCTACATAAAGCTCGTGGATTTCGTTCGTGACATCGTTATACGGATCAAGGGTCACATAGATCACATACTTCTTCCCGGCCCCCGGTTCATTCCCGCCCAGATCCTTGGCGATATCCCACTTGACATAGACCTCCTTTCGCTCCTGGGCCACAAGGTTGTCCACCCCCACCTCCCCGATGGTGGTGAGTTGGGGCGGATCATCGCCCAAATCAGCGTCGTAGGGGGCATAGGAAAAGCGAACGGTAAAGGGGCCCGTTTGGCCCGTATTGGTGTTCAGACTGTAGTTGTACACATAGGTCTGCACATAGATGGTATCCCCTGCGGTGGCAGAGCCCGCAAGATACTGCTCCTTCCCTTTATTTGCCACACTGGGTTCATTGCTGAGCAGGAAAATGCCCCGCATCCGGCTTCGGAGCTGCCTGTTTTTGCCCGCATACCAGGTCCCGTGATATTTAGGGTCTGTCTTGTTCGGGTCCCACCAGAATTTTTTCGGCAGGTTGAGCGAGAGGTCCGGCTGACTTTGGTAATGGTTCGTCCACCAGTATCCCTGGGTCGACCCCATTGGGTATGCCTTATGGGCCAGTTTAAGGGTGCCGTCTTTTGTTGCATATAGAAGCGGCTCGAAAGTATATGCATACTGGCTTTCCGCATCACTGGGGAGGTTGATGGTGATTCCCTTGCTTTCGGACGTCTTACTCTCTGAATAGGATGTGTTGGACCAGCTCTTGTCAACGTGAAATGACAAGGCCAATTTTAAACTTTCTTTGTCAGTCCAACCAAGAAAATTAACGCCCCCCTTGACACCCATTTTGAAATCGAAGTTAGAGTTGAGCTTTTTGGTGTGGGATATTTCTTTGCTGTCCCAGGTATCGTCCTGCCAGCCTACACCGAAAAGGCCGCTTCCGGTGCCGTATGTCAAGCTCACATTTCCGGTCATGGCTTCTTGAAAATCTTGGTCGCCAACCTTGAACTGTCCGAGATCATAGGGAAAATCTTTATCCGTGAGACCGGGATAGGATAACAGATTGCCGTTCTCGTGAATGGGCTGGTAGTAGTCTGCAAAATCGCACCCCCAGCCATACATATTAACGTAGGGGCCAGGCAAGACAACCTCATAAAAGGCATTCTTCCCGTTCTGTGTCTTCAGGCCGTAAACGGGGTACCGCCATATATCCATGAGCTGGGCATTCAACTGAAGGTAATCGTCGCGGTCCGTGGAGAACTCAGTGGTGACAGTTAAAGAATCGTAATTGCCGTTGAGCTTTTTTGTTACACTGTTATAGTCGTAACTGATCTTTTCGGACTCCGTGGTCGAAACCTTGGCCTCATTCATCTCAGGACCTTGCCTAAAGGTCTGTTTTGCTGTGAACTTCTCGGATCCTCCGATGTCAAAGTTTGTTTGGTTCTTCTTTATTGTGGTTAGAGAAGTGTTAACAACGTCCTTTAAAGCTGCGTAAAATTCCCTTGTCCTGCTGACATTGACCACCTCCCACTTTCCGTCCCCATCCTGCAGAAGATCCAGATGCTTGGGCGGCTCCTGAATGACGCGGATCGAACTGATGATCTTGGGAACCACGATATGGGCCGGTAAGCCCAGATAGTAGCTCTTCCCCTCCTGGGTGCAGGCGGCCACAATGGGGACGGATGTGATATTATAGACGGAATAATTGATATTGCTGTGCTTTGAAGCGAAGCCATACCCTGTTTGATCATACCCGGGAATTGACAGTATCCCGTTGCCCGCTTCAAAGATGTTGAAAATCATTTCCGAATTCAAACCATGCTGCGGGGTATGCCCCCAGGAGGCCGCTATCTCGTCATAGACCGAAATATTACCGAGCGTCAGAAAACGTCCAGCGGTGATTTCAGGCTTGAGACAGGCAACCCACCATTTGTCCGGATATTCGCCGGCGCTGCCGCGACCTCCTATTGCTGAAATACACGTAACATTAAAATCGGTATCAACATCAAAAGTTCTGATGTAGGGCTCCCATGTACCTGTCTTCCATTGTTTCATGTGAATCAGTGCCAACTGCCTGCGGGCGATGGAGTAGACGGGATCGGAAGGCTTGGGAGGGTCGGGGTCGTATATGAAAAGGCCTGATGTGATAGCCGAACCTTTATTACTGGTAACGTCCTTACCAGAACCGCAGTAGGTACTCTTTCGAGATATCTTTAAATTCTCATCCATCTGATATATGTTTATCCAATTGGACACGATTGTTGTGTCATCATGATTATTAGTGGTGCATCTTCCAAAGGTGGCGGCAATTTCGTCAGGGCCATCGCCGTCAAAATCTCCTGAAGTCAGGTCAACCTGATTGTAATCACCAGCCGAACCCAGGTAATCTTCAAGTTTGTCTTTTTGTACCAGTTTTCCCTTTTCATAATCAAAGGTGCAAAGATGGTAGTACAGGTTATCATCAACCGGATAATCAACGGCGATTTCAGCTTTCCCGTCATTATCGTAATCCCCCGTGGTGAGGGACATGAAGCTATAGTTTGAATCAACCACCTGATCATTCGTTTGAATGGAATCCAAGACCGTAAAGCTGTCGCCCCCATTGGCTTTAAGGGCCGTTATCCATACGCTGTACCCCGATCCCGCGTTTTTCTTCCGGTAGGCGACAACGATCTCATCAAGCCGGTCGCCGTTTTTGCTCACCTCGCCGTCAATGTCGCCCGTTGCAATCTCGATGGTGGAGAATGTTTCTGCTGGTATTCCTCTATAATAGGTTCCGGGGATAGTATAAAAACACGCATCGGGATGATTCATGCAATAATAACCACCGACAACAGGTTTAACGAAACTACCATCATTCGTATAAAATGCCAGGAAAGCGTGGTCTCTCAGCACGGTGAGCACCCTCCCCTTTGCCATCGCGACAGGACCTGATGGAATATTGCACTTTGGTTGAGAATAATAATTGTTGCCTGCGACCATCTTCCAATCACTCAGGTTGTCATCTGTCGGCGCGTTCCAGTACATCATCATTTTCTGAGTATCATTATGAGTCGCAGCGCCCAGCTGATCCTCGGCCATCAGGCACCAGCGGGCAGGGTTTGACACGGGGTTTGTCTTGCCCGGGCGGTAATCCTCGGGAGTACCTCCCTCTCCCAGCAAGGCGTTTGCCTCAACTGCCGGAAAAGTCCAAAATGAAATCGCCAGAACCACCGTAATCCATCCTGATTTTTTCATTTTTACCTCCTTGAAAAAATATCCATGCCGACAATTTAGTCCCGCGCCATAACGGTTTGCTTAGCGGCTCTAAAAAAGACCGCAGATTTACGCGAGTGGGCCCATTCTGGAAACCGCATCCCCGGCGCTCAGGCCCCTTATCCGGAATGGCTTTTTCAGCAAGTTTCATGCCGGGTGTGGAGAGACGTCCATATTTTGATGATTTTTTTTGAATATCAAATGGTTATCCACATTAGGGGGAGTGGGGTTCATGTTGGATTCGAAGGTCCAGAAATGGTTGTAAAACCCACATTCTTATGCAACATTTTGAAATTACATTTAAAATGAGAACATCCCTCCGTGGTGGTTTTTCAACCTTAGGGGGGTTAAGCAACCCACATGAAGAACGCCAGACGGACTGAATTACCTGCGGATACCCAGGTGACGGATGTGGTGTTTCAGGGATTCGCGCGTAATCCCCAACAGGAGGGCTGCATCCTTGATCCTGCCGCCGCATTGCCCGAGGGCGGCGTTGATCATGGAGCGTTTGGTCTTTTCCAGGGTCTCGGGAAGGGAGAGACCGAAGGAGAGAGCGGCGGGAGCTTCAATGGTGGAAGGTGGGGTCCCCTGGTCTCTCTTACCGGGCGAATCCGCACCTTTCAGGCCCAGATGGCTGGCAGTGATCTTTTTCCCGCTATTGAGGATCAGGGCACGTTCCAGGACGTTTTTCAGCTCCCGCACGTTTCCGGGCCACTGATAGCGCCGCATGGCCGCCATTGCGTCATTGTGGAAAAGCGGGATCTCTGAAATACCTGTTTTTTTGCTCAGATCATGGAGCAGGGAATCCACAAGCGTGGGAATATCTTCAATCCTGTTTCGCAGGGGAGGAACCTTGATCGCCAATACGTTCAGGCGGTAGAAAAGGTCGGACCTGAATCTCCCCTGTTCAACTTCGGCCTCAAGGTCACGGTTGCTGGCCACCACCACCCGGACATCGGGTGATGTGCTCTTTTCACCGCCCACCCGGGTGAAGGAACCCGTATCCAGAAAGGTGAGGAGCATGGACTGGAGCCTCGGGGGCATCTCTCCCATCTCGTTGAGGAGCAGGGTTCCCCCTTCTGCCAGTTCCACCAGGCCCCGCTTACGGCCCCTTGCGCCTGTAAAGGCCCCGTCCTCATGGCCGAAGAGTTCCGATTCCACCAGCTCAGGGGGGAGGGCCGCGCAGTTGATGGCAAAAAACGGCCCCGCCGCTCTCCCTGAATGATCGTGCAGGTAACGGGCCAGCCAGTCCTTTCCCGTTCCGCTCTCGCCTGTAAAAAGCACGATGCTCTCGCTTTTTGCGGCCAGTTCGACCTGTTTGATGGTCTTGCGAAAGACGGGGGAGAGGTATTCACAGGCCTCATCCATCCGCCTGAATTCCCTTGCAGTGCGGCCGGTCACATCACGGGCAATACCACACAGCCCGCTGATATTCCCTGAAGCATCTCGTATGGGAAACCGAATGAAATTGAAGGTAAGCGGCCAGTCCAACCATACCAGCGAGTGTTCCGATTCAACGGTCCGGCCTTCCAGGACGCGGCGCTCGAGATCATAAGTCCTGAGTGCATATTTCCTTCCAAACAGCTCCTGATCCGTCTTCCCGATAATCTCTGACAAGGGATGGCCTAAGAGTTTTACCATGGCCGGGTTGACGTGGGTGTACAGCAAATCGCTGCTCTTTATAAACATGCAGTCTTCGGCCGCCTCAAAGACAGCCCTGAACCGCTCTTCGCTCCGGCTCAGGGCCTCTTCCTTTTCTCTGCGCTCACCGACCTCCCGCTTAAGCTCCCGGGCCGCCTTCATCAGATCCGAGGTGCGATCTCTGACCCGTTGCTCCAGCTCATCATTGGCTTTTCGCAGGGCGGCCTGGGCCTTCTTCCTCTCGTTGATCTCCGATTCAAGAGCCTGGTTGGCCGCGCGTGTACGGTCTCCCTCCCGCTGGAGGGCATCCACAAGGTCCTGGTTCCGGAACCTCATGCGGAGTGATTCCGTGTTGGTGGCATGCATCCGGTTCCCGATCACGATAAAGCATAACATGAGAATAATCACGCCGGCCCCGGTGATCAGGTGAAGCTCTCCCCCCTGAACCACGAATCCGCCCGCAAGCGGGATCATGACGATGAGGATGAACGGCAGGTAGACATTTTTAATCGGAGAATAAGCGGTAACGGCCCCCATACAGATGCCGCCGATGAGAAAGGCTGCAAGAAACTGATGAGAGAGAGGGGACAGAGGAGAAAAAAAGGCCCCGGCAGCGGCCCAGAGGATGGCGGAAAGACCACTCATCAGGATGAATCGTCTCTTCCACACCGACCCTCTCTCTCCCTGCGGCGTTTTCTTGTAGGCGGCCACCAGCCCCTGGCGGGCCACATACGCGGAAATAGAGGCTGCGCACCACGCTGCCAGCAAGGTGTGATTCGCCTTTCCCCAGAGTGCGATGGTCACCACCACGGCCGTAATCGCGGCCCCGTAAACCCCCGCGGGGGCCTGGCGGTAAAGTTGATCGAGCTGGGCCTCTTCCAGCCGCGCCGATTCGACCCCTGCTGTCCCTCCACCGTGCCCCAGGGTTTCGGAGCTGATCCTCTCCACGGGTTTCATGTCTGCGGATCCCTGTCTTTCCCATCCCGTTGGTCTATGAATCGATCATCGGGGTTAAAGATCATGAAGGTTCCTTGCGTCAGGTGATTAAACGGCGCAATGGCCGTGAGAAGCCCGTGTTCCTGATCTCAAATGATTTGGGTGCGGCTCTTTTACAGTACAGCCTAACATATTGATATCAGATAACTTTGTATTTTACGGCTGCCGGGCTGTTGCCGAAAAAATCACGATAAGTGGCCGTTTTTCCAATCAGCAGTAAAATATGTCTCTGATATGTTTAGATTTTTGGGTGGTCCTAAAACTGTAACTTGTTAATATTTCACAAAAAGATGTTGTCCTAAAAGAGCCGCACCCAAATGATTTCGATTCGCCCGGAAATGTATACATTTTACCTTATCACTCAACACCCTGTCAAAAAACAAGAGAATTTTTTCGCAGATCCGGGGGATGAAAGGGGTCGGGTAGAAATACGGCGCGCGCATGTGTAGGTCAGCAACTTCCATGGTAT
>CAZXCQ010000234.1:0-9913 GCA_964639275.1 uncultured Desulfobacteraceae bacterium
ACACCCTTCAAAATGGAATCCCCATTGCCCGGCTTTCAAACGGCTAAAGTGTTACGCCCGTATGAGAACATAAAGCAATCACGCGCCTATCACGCTTCACCCTCTTCGGTGTCGATCCTCTTACGCATCTTGGTCCGGCGGAACTCCTGCATGTTTCCGTCTGCGTCAACTTTTGTTTCATAGGTTGCCAGGATATCCATACCCTCCGGAATGGAGTGCTTCTCAATGACCTCCAGTGTCACCAGCCATCCATCATCCTCTTTCTCGGCCGACACTGTCGAAGAAATCTCCAGTCCCGTAAGATTGTTCAAATCCGACCGCGCCTTCTGAATCACTTCTCCGATACCCAAGGCCATTTCCCCTTACCTCCTTCGGCTACATTTGCTCCTTGATTTGTCTGATGGCCTCCAGATGCTCCATCAGCTTGGTCTCATCCCTCTCATATTCATCGTCACTGATCTCCCCCATCTCATAGCGCATCTGAAGCTGCAGAAGCTCTTCATGGACCCTTGATTCGTCGGTCATCTCCTGGATGGCCGCCTCCCTGAGTTTGCTACCCAGCCAGATGGTAAACTTAAGGGGGGCAAACAATATGTCATCGATTATAAAGGCCATTTTTTTGATTGCAGAATGCGGCAGGCGGAGTGCAGTTTGTTTCCCCCTATTGCACATTCTCCTTTAGAGATTCGAGTCGCTGAACCTGGGTACGTTCACTCTCTTAGATACTTCTTCAACCCATTGAGTATTCGCCCCAATTCTTCTATCTGGCTCTTCATCTCGTAAAATGGTTCGTTTTCAAGAAAGCCCAATTTATATGACACTATTAACAGACTCTCAGTTTCATTGAGAGATCCCATACCAATATCCACAAAACGATTGAATTCCTTTTTTGAAGATCTCCCAGCCCCTTCGGCCAGATTGCTCGAAATGGAAATGACCGCCCTTCTAATCTGGGAGGTTAGGCCATAGATCTCCTCAGCTGGAAAACCTCGCGTTATCTCATATATGCTTACAGCCAAATCAACTGCCTTTTTCCAGGCCTCAAGGTTTTCATAGGTCTTTGCCATATTTCCTCCTTCTACTGCCTTCTGCCTACTGCCCTCCGCCCTCCGGTCACCACCGAATACTGATCTCGACAAAGTTGCAGGGGGGGACGGGGCCTACATACTTGAACGTTATTTTTCCGTCATACCGGTTGCTTGCCTTTTCGACCCTGTCGTCAAATTCCTTTTCTCGATCCCGGTGTACGAGAAAGGCCGTGTTTGTGATCATCTGGCTCCCAAAAGGCCTGTTCTTTTTCTGCTCCACCCAGACCCCATCAAAAAAGTCCAGGATAGCCCTTTCCTCCCGGACCCTTTTGGCATCAAAGGCCTTCATGACCATCTCTCCCAGGCGTATCTGGTCGCGGCGGGGGCGTCCCTTTTTTGACAGCAGTCGGTCTCTCAGCAGTCTGATGTCTTTATTCTCTTCAACGATCTCATCAAAGGGGGTCTCCTTGTCCTTCCACAAGGCCTTGAGTCCAAGCTCTATCTTGTCTCTTACATATTCCAGCGACTCTTTTAGCTCTGTGTGCCGGGCCTTGAGGACCTTCTCACGAATAGGCCCAATCCCCTCACCCACGGTTCCGAACCTCACAGGCAACATCGGGGAGTTTCTCATCACCTCTTCCATGACCCTCTGATGGGTCAGGGTGTTGGCCCTCGTGACAGGGTACTTGACAATAGGGGATTCACTCACGACTGCCCCGATCCCCTTATAACACACCGTATGGACCTCATTCTTCTGATCCCCGATCCCGACGGGGCCATAATCCCTTTCTTCGTCAGAGGCGACAATTGCGTATATGTAGTGGCCTTGGGTAGTCATGGGTCATTGGATACTGGTTGCTCGTTACTCGTTACTGGGCACTGGATACTGGATGGTGGGTATCAATCTAGCCATTCTTCTAAGATCCCCACTTGAACAGGGCAATGGGAGTTCCGTTTTGAAGGGCGTATCCCTGTCTGAGACCGTTAGAGAGCGTTAAGAAATCACGGGAATCGACCTCGCCGAAAACGATAAGACTTTTCCCCACATTCTGCCTCCTATTTACTACCACGGCGCGTGATTCCTTTACGCTCTCTTACGGACGAGTTTTACGCACTTCAAAACGGAATTCCCATTGCCCTGTTTTCAAATGGCTAAAGTGTTACCCCTGCTAAATTCCGCTGAGCGCACCCCTGTCGGGAATTGAATGGCGAGGGCGTATTTCACCGCGGTCATTTGTCACCGCCTTCAGCCCACTGCGCGCTGAACACTGGACTCTGGACCAAATAGCTGGCCAGTTCGTCAAACTCTTTTTTGTCTCCCCCTGAAATGAGAACCCTAAAATAGTCCTTCACTTTCTTGCGACTCTTTAGCTCCTCCACAAAGATGTCCTCGGCAAGTTTTGGAGCCACCTCATGAAACGCCCCTATAAAAAGAACCCCCGAGTCCCCCTCTGTCAGCGTCTCATTGATGGTCATGGCGATGAACCGGTCTCTTTTCTCCAAAAGCTTGTCCCTCTCGAACTTATGGCCTATATGTGCAACGGTTTTCTCCCAGGCGGAGCTGTGTTGAGCCATATGGAGGATTTGATCAAGTTCCTCCTTTAGCAGCTCAAGATCTTCTGTCTTTCTGATCTCTGCCCCTCTCCGGATCAAATCGAGGACGATCTGGTGGTTTCTGCTTCCTCGCCTGGCCCCTTCTTCAATGATCCTTTGGCCCAACTCGCCACCTGCCATCAACCCGTCCTGATAGACCTTGAGGCGGGTGGCGTCTATTGTCCTGAAAAATGCTTCGATGACATCCCAAAAGGCGGCGACCGTCTGTTTGTGCCATTCCCAACGTTTGCTTCCACACACCTCCGCGCTTCTTTTTTCGATTTCAGGCGCAATGCTCCCCAGATCAGATTCCACGTGTATTACCGGCACATAAATCAGCTTTCTCATTATCTGGTAGTCCTCGGTCGGGGGTCCGAGGTCCGAAGCCGGAGGTCCGATGTCTGATGTCTGAGGTCAAAAGACGACCGGCATCATTCAGCACTCCCCATTCCCTCCCCTACGGGCTGGAAGCGGGGGCGTAGGCCCTTACGGGCCGGAGGCCGCATTCCGCATTCCGCACTCCGCATTCCAAAATCCCTACCCGGCTCCCGGTTGCTCCACAGGCCTGACACCCACCCACCCCTTGATATCCGCCTCCCCAAAGGAACACCGCTCCCCCTGGCAATAGTCCCTGAGCACTTGATAGGCCTTGCTGATGCTTTCAAATCTCTTCTGGGCCTCCAGATCGCCGGGGAACTTGTCAGGGTGAAATTTCCTGGCCAACTTCCAGTAGGTCTCCTTGATTTCCATCGGCGTGGACTCTTTTCCCAGGCCCATCACCTCTCTGGCCTGGTTTACCTCTCTAAAGTCCACCTTGGCGATCTCGAATGTCCTGAAACTGTAAGGCGGTAAGGGGCCTACGATTCTGAAATTGATGATGTCCTGATAGTGTCTATCCAGTTGCTCCACCCTCCCTTCAAAGATCTCCTCTCTATCCTTCTGGATCAAAAAGGCTGTATTCATTATCATTGAATCATCCATGATTGGGTGGTCACGGTGGTCTTCAGACTCCCTCTTCAAGACATCTAGAATAAGAGAGGCACACTCCGCCCTTCTCTTCTCAAGCAATTCTTTGACGAGTTTTCCCACCCGGATCTTGAGCTCAAAGACCGCGTCAGGGGTCCCGGACGCTGCTTCCTCCTTGAGCGTCTTTATCTCTTTCTCGTCACCGATCTTCTTCAAAGTCGTCTCCAGATCGCTCCAGAGCGCCGCCACATCAAGCTCTATCTTGTTCGCCATCTTCTTGAGGCTGGCCTTGATCTGGCTATACCCTTCTGTCAGGGCCCTCCGAAGCTCTTGCTCTCCTTCAACCATGGTTCCGAACTTCACCGGGATAATGTGATAACCTTTCATGATCCTTTCGATAACCGCCTGATAGACAGCCAGATTGCGTAGGACGGTCTCTCTGGGGAAAGAATCAAACGGTTCGTAGTTGCAGGTGCTGACAACCGCTGCAATATCCTCATAATGAAAGAGGTTGACTTCTTTTTCGTCGATGCCCTGCAGGTCCAGACTCATGGCTCCGGTTGAGTTGATAAAACCATAGATGTATTTGCCTTGTCGTGCCATGGTTCCCTCCATGCTCTTCCTTTGCCTGTCCCCGCGAGGCACGACCGGGCAGGCACTGACCCCTAACCACTGACCACCCTCCGGGGCGCCTGCCCGTCATCGCTCTCGCTCAGGCGAGGCAGGCGGGTAGACCCCTCCCCTCTCTCCGAGCTGTAGGCTCTACGAGCCGGAAGCCGGGCCTGGAAGCCCTCTCTCCGAGCCGGAGGCATCTACAAGCCGGAGGCCGGGCTGGAAGCGGGGCAGGAGGCTGACCACTATCCCCTGGTGACTTCCTTTAAGGCCGCATCAAAATGCCCCTGCGAAATCTTGAAGCCAGAGTAATCTTCCCTCCCGCTTTCTATAAATTCTCGTATGGCCACCATAGCGGCCTTCCGGCAAATCGATTCGATGTCCGCCCCCACAAGCCCCTCCGTTCCACAGGCAAGCACCTTGAGGTCCACACCCCTGGCCAGGGGCTTCTGCCTCGTATGGACCTTGAATATTTCAAGTCTTGTTTCCTCGTCAGGAACGGGAAGCTCCAGGTGAAAATCGAACCTGCCGGCCCGGAGCAAGGCCTGATCCACAATATCCAGCCTGTTGGTGGCCCCCAGGACCACTATCCCCTTGAGTTCCTCGATACCATCCAGTTCGGTCAGGAACTGGCTGATGACGCGATCGACAACATGGGATGCCGCCTCCGATCCCCGTCTGGGGACCACACTGTCTATCTCGTCAAAAAAGATGATACAGGGAGATGCCTGCTTGGCCTTTTTGAAGATCTCCCGGACCCCCTTTTCACTTTCTCCAACCCACTTTGAAAGGAGCTCCGGGCCTTTCACCGAAATAAAGTTCACCTCTGATTCCGAGGCCACCGCCTTTGCCAGCAACGTCTTTCCAGTACCGGGAGGACCATAGAGGAGTATCCCTTTGGAGGGGCTGGTATGGGCATGTTCAAACAGTTTGCCATATTTGAGAGGCCACTCGATCGTCTCCTTTAGCACCCTTTTTACCTCGGCAAGACCACCCACATCGTCCCATTTTACATCCGGGATTTCGGTGAAGACCTCCCGGATGGCTGAAGGCTCCACCTCCCTCAGGGCCTCCATAAAGTCATCCATGGTGACATGGAGTTTCATCAAATCGTCATACGGAATCTCTTCAAGCTCAAAGTCAATATTGGGAAAGATCTTTCTCAGCGAAACCATCGCCCCTTCACGGGAAAGCGCCTCCAGGTCGGCCCCCACAAAACCATGGGTAATCTCTGACAGGCGGTCGAGATCCACGTCGTCGGCCAGGGGCATCCCCCGGGTATGGATGTCCAGAATTTCGAGGCGGCCGTTCTTGTCGGGTATACCGATCTCGATCTCACGATCAAAGCGGCCCGGCCTTCGAAGCGCCGGATCAAGGACATTGGGGATGTTGGTCGCACCGATGACAATAACCTGGCCCCTGGAAGACAGACCGTCCAGCAGGGCCAAAAGCTGGGCCACAACCCGCTTTTCTACCTGTTTCTCTCCGCCCATCTCTTCCCGCTTGGGAGCAATCGCATCGATCTCGTCCAGGAATATGATGCTGGGGGCGCGCGAAGTTGCCTCCTCGAATATCCGCCTCAGGTTGGCCTCACTCTGACCATAAAACTTGTGCATGATCTCAGGTCCGCTCAGATGCCCGAAGTGGGCATCGGTCTCGTTGGCCACGGCCCGGGCGATGAGGGTCTTCCCGCATCCGGGAGGGCCATGAAGCAGGACCCCTTTGGGGGGATCAATGCCAAGCCGTTCAAAGACCTGCGGGTATTTTAGCGGGAGTTCAATCATCTCGCGGATCCGGCGGATCTCCTTTCCCAGCCCCCCGATATCTTCATAGGCTATCCTTGTCCTGGCCTCCCCGGGCTCCTTCTCCTCCTGGATCTTCATGACGGTGTTGGGGTGGATCATCACCACCCCGGAAGGCCGGGTAGAGACCACCCTGAAGTCCTGGGTCCGGGCCCCAAGAAGTCTCGCCCTTACCGTGTCCCCTTCCACCAGAGGCAGGCCTTCCAGGAGACTGCCGATATACCGTGCATCGTAAGAGCGCATCACGGTCAAGGGGGCGACAACGATGTTCTGGGCGGGCTGGAAGTCGGTTTGTTTGACACTGACCTTCTCATCAATACCGACCTTGGCGTTGTCTCGAGTAATACCGTCCAGTCTAATCAACTCCTTGCCACGGTCTTCCATGTATGCGGGCAGGGCCTTGGCCACGGTTTGCCTCTTCCCCTCAATCGCCACCACATCTCCCACTTCCACGCCCATTTTCTTGAAATCAGCGGGGTCCAGACGCACAATGCCGCGCCCCACATCCTTGGAGCCCGCCTCGGCTACCTTTAAAGTGAGGAGCTTGGCATCTTCTTTTTTCTTCTCAGATTTCATAACACCACTTACTTTTCATTCGTCATTCGTCACTGGTCATTCGTCACTGGTCATTCGTCACTGGTCATTAGTCATTCGTCATTAGTCATTCGTCACTGGCCGTTGATTGTTTTCCTATGGATTTAATGTAGGCATTCAGCATTCTTCCTATCCGCTCGACATCTTCATTAAGTTCATTGAACTCATTGGTTTTCATCAGCTCCCTATTTCTTGCCTTCGTTAGCCAGGTTTTGCTCTCATACAATGAGCCACGGGCATAAAAACAGAACTGTTTGTTTTCCTTATAGGAAAAGCGGCCAAACCCCTCTGCCAAGTTAGCGGAAATGGAATCTGCCGCCCGAACCAATTGTTTCCCGATAGTGTCTTTAGCGAAGTAATTCCAATTAACGGCGATTTCCCATATTTTCTCCCCAAGTTCCATTGCCTGTTGATAGACTTTCAGATCTTCCACATTCATAGTGCTTTTTTCGTTGTTTCAACTACTAATGACCAATGACCAATGACCAGCAGTTACCACTTGACCACGATATTGACAAAATTGAATGGTGGTGCAGGACCCACATATTTGAAGTCCACACGGTCTTCATATTGCCTGGCCACGTCTTCAACCAAATAATCAAAGTCTTTCTCGCGTAAGCGGTCTATCAGGAAGGCTGCGTTCAGGAACATGTTGTCCCCGAATGTATCATTTTTTCGCACATCAATGGCCGTTCGCTTGAATGTGGCAAGGATCGTATTGCTCTCCCTCTGTTTTTTTGTCCCCAGGGCGTCCTTTACCGACTTGCCCAGTGCGATCTTGAGGTTCTGGTCACCCTTCCCCGATTTGGTCTCTGCCCTTTTTTTGAGTCTTTTGACCTCCTGGTTTTTCTCTGCCAGTTCGGCAAAGATCCGGTTCATGTCCTTCCAGAGCGCCTTTAGGCCCATCTCGACCTTGTTGTCCATGTCTCTCAAGAGGCCTTTGAATTCACTGTATCGTCTCCGCAGGAGCGTTCGCACCTCTTCAGCGCTCGCAGCAATGGTGCAGAACCGCACGGGCAATACCGTATGGTCCTTCATGACTTCCTCGATAACCTTTTCATGGGCAGTCATGTTGTCCCGGTTGATGACATACTGGGTCGTGGGTGAGCTGCTGATAACGGCGCTCAGATCATTGTACCCGATCGTCGAAACAATATCCCCGCGCTGACCGATTCCAATGGGACCGTAATTCCGCCCCTCGTCGCCCCCAATAATACAGTAGACGTATTTTCCCTCCTTTTCCATGTCTCTTTACCCGTTCGTTGCCGCTTTCAATTCAGCCACATTTTAACGATTCACCGCAGAGCCGCAGAGATCGCAGAGAAATTTGGCATTTTTCAAAACCATTATGCCTCCGGCAATCGACTCACCAAAAAATCCTGCCCGGTGAAGAATATCCTCCGTGAACTCTGTGCCTCGAATGAGCGGAGCGAATGGACGGTGAGGCAACACAATATTATGTCTCCATATTTGAGAAAATGCGTACTTAGTAGTCGATCCTCACCACCCGCATCGAACTCTTCACCGGCTCTGCGGCAGCCCTCCTTTTTCGCCTCTTTTTCTTCGGGGCCTTGCCTTCCAGTTCTATGATTCTTTCCTCAATATCGCTGATTCTCTTTTCCAGTAATTTC
Source organism: uncultured Desulfobacteraceae bacterium (assembly GCA_964639275.1). GTDB lineage: Bacteria > Desulfobacterota > DSM-4660 > Desulfatiglandales > Desulfatiglandaceae > CAZXCQ01. Next base: position 8,227 of record CAZXCQ010000234.1, read on the forward strand.
TTTCTCTTATCAAGGCCCGCCTCTTCCCTCCTCGCCATGATCAGATTGTTCTTCAACAGATAAAGCTCTGCACCATCCGCTCCTTCGGTACTCGGGATCGACCGATGCTTTATCGTCCTGAGCGTCTTGATCGATGTAAGCCCCTGAACCTCCCTTTTCATCGGATTCCCCCCATTCAGTGGTTAGTTGTCAGTCCCCTCGGCCCCCTGCCTTCCGCCTTCTGCTCCCTGCCCACCGCCCTCCGACTCCAGACCTCGGACTCCGGACTTCTGACCGTCTTCTATCCTTCAACGACTCTCATCTATCAACTGCAGGATAACTTCCTTTACCCTTGTCTGGCTTGCCCTGCTACCGATGCGGCTGGTCTCCGAGGCCAGGATATCCATGCACGTCTGCCTAAAGATCGGATCATCCTTACTGACAGAACCCTTTCTGATCGCAAGGCTCTTGGCAATCATGATACATCCCCGAACCGTGGGGGAGAACTCGCAGACATCGGAACCCCTCAGCCCCCGCACGATCTTTACGATCCTGGAGGCATCGCCATTGGTCAAACCCGACTTGGCCTCGGTGATACGGATCTCTGTCTCCTCATCAAAATCGTCAAGGTCCATGGTGATCATCCGATCCCTGAGGGCATCCTGACTCCGGTGGACGCCTGCATATTCCTCGGGGTTGCTCGTAAAGATGGCCGAAAAGTCAGGGTGAACCTTCAAGTAATTGCTCTCGCCTCCCCTCCCTATGGGCAGATCGAGCATCTTTTCCTGCAGGACCGACAACAGGACATTATTGGCCTCGGGCCTTGAACGGGTAAACTCGTCATAGATGAGAGTAAAACCGTTCCGGCAGGCCACAGTCAGTCGATTGTCCACCCACCGGCGTCTCATATCCTCTTCGGTCTTGAGCACCGTGTGGATAAAGTTGTCCACAACCTTCCGACTGCTGTAACCGTATTCCCCCCCCACCAGATCCGTAGAGGAAAACTCCTCATCCCCATGGATCATGACCACCGGCCGGCCGATCTTGCCTGCCACGTGCATGGCGAGGGTGGTCTTGCCAGTGCCCGAGATCCCCCGAAAGTGAACCGGAAACCCGGCAGCAAGGTATGCCAGGGCCCTTTCTGTAATTCCCTGCACGTAGGGAGTCTCAACAAAATTCGGCAGGGAACGCGGTTCTAAAACGGTTGTGGTGTCATCTAACGGCATGTCTTCCTCCTTTGTTCACTGCCCATTTCCTAGCAATAACCCCCTTGCCGCGACATCTCAGGCAAGGAAGATATCCACCCGCTACGACTCCTCTCCCCAGGCAGTCCGGGCAGGTCTCAGCGGGTTCTGTGATGTCTGCCATTCCCCTCCCCCCGCAGACCGTACACGTTAGACGGCGGTGGAGATGAATTCCCGTTCCGCCGCAATAGGCACACACTACGGCAGGTTGGTGGACCCTTACACGCCCCTGACCTCCACAGACCTGACAGGTTGACAGGGGGGATAACAGCTCAAAAGGATCAATTCCCCTTCCCTGGCAGAAGGCGCATTCCAGGGTAATCGTTCCCTCACCCTCACTCACGATTCTGGCGGTCATCATCATGTCCCCTTTGCTGGCTTAGTCCCTCGATTCATAAATTCGATGACGTATTTCTCACTCAAAGCGTGTTCAGGTGCTCGTATTTCTGGATTCCGGCTTTCGC
>CAZXCQ010000235.1:0-9855 GCA_964639275.1 uncultured Desulfobacteraceae bacterium
CAAAGGTCAGTCCATAGGCCTTGAGGACCAATTCGGCAATGACCGTACCTGAGAATCCGACCTTGCCCGGGACAATTCTCTTGTTCCGGAGGTCGGCCACCGTGTAGATATCGCTATTCTTGGGCACGGCGATCTGGAACACACCCGGGTAGAGGGAAAAGAGGTGACGCAGGTTCGTGTTCTTTTTCCTAAATTTCCCACGCCCTTCATAGGCGTTATAGGCCGTATGGGTGTAAGTCCACCCCAGATCCGCCCTGCCGGCATTGACTGCCTTACAGTTACCGACGCCGCCACCCGGGCCGTTTGAGGTAGACAGATTGGTGTTTTTCTCCACGATGCTCATCATGGCCGATCCCAGTGGGTACCAGGATCCCCCCTCGGGGCCTGAGAACATACGCAGGAACTTCTTTTCCGCGTGAACCGCAGGGGATGCCAGGCAAAGTGCCATGGCAATTATGAATCCCATAAAGACAATTCTCTTTGACATCTCTCGTTCTCCTTTCTCTCTTTTCATGAGGGTTATAATAAGCCGATCTGCCTGCCTGCTCGGGTCCAACCGTGATTGTCCTTAACAGCGCAATAAGTCGCAGGGTTGGCCCCTGGATTCTCGCCCCTGTTGAGGCCACAGGGGCAGGCGCTTCGCGCGAATGACGAAAAGGGCTATGTGCCCATCATTCCAGCAACAGCCATTCGTCTCCGAGCTCATGGCCATTGGCGCAAATCTCTTGAACGGCCGTGCGGCCCGGTGAGATCTTCTCTGTCATCGACGGACTATAGGAGAGGGGGACTTGCCTGTCAACAGAAAACCGGGTAACCGCCTGTGCGGGCCAAACCTGTTTCATAGAACAACAGGCCTCCAAGCGCGATCCATTCGATGACGGTCTCCTCTTACGGCTTTGAGGAATTTGGCAAGCATTGGCCCATAAGGACTTCATTTTTTATGTGGGCAGTATAGGCAAATTGGCATTGTGTATGGAGAGAAAGTGTGTCTTTTTCCTCTTGACAATCTGGCAAGAGACTTTTTTTCTACCAGTTAAGGACGGTCCTTATGTTGTTTGTGTTGTCACAGCCCTTTGGCATGTGTCTTGAGGGTCGCAGATGCACCGTGGAGTGGATCGGGACTTGAAATCTGGGAGAAAACAATGGATAATATAGGAGGTAGTCTAATTGGCGGACCATGAACATTGTCTTTGATAAAAGGGAGGAGATGAAATGTACAAGAGGATCTTTTTGGTCGTTACCGTGCTTTGTCTGGTACCATTTTTCACAGTGGCCAATGCCCAGGAGTATAACATCGCCAATTATGTCTTTACCTGGCATGTGGCTAAGGCGGGTGATGTAAGTATGGAGATTCAAAAGAGGCCGGCCGGCGTTTCGGTGACTCTGGCAAGTCCTGGAGCAATGCTCGCACGCCTGACCATGACGCCTTCCGAGGCCAAGGCCGTGGGTGAGGTATTAAAAAATACCGGGGAGTATTATGACAGGCAGATGAAAAAGAAGGAGCCAAACGTCCAGGAAATGGTTTCTGCAGGGGACTATAAGGTCTATTTTTCCTCATCCCGGGGCATGAAATTCGAGGTGAGTGTCAGAAAATCTGCTGTGGGTGCTGCTGTGTTGCTGAACAAGGATCAGGCGATAAAGATGGGAAAATACCTGGTGGATGCCGAAAAGATGGCCGCCCTGGTCAACGAGCGCATCAAACCATAATCCCGGCCAGGAAGGCTTCCACGTCTTAGAGGCACTTCCAAACCCGCAGGATTAACCTGCAGACCGGTTCGCGCGTGTTTGCTCTCGGAGTGCGAGGAATTACAATAAGGCTATAGCAAAGGAGGAGATCATGAAAACAAATCACAAGGCTACGGTTATCCTGTTTCGTTTACTCACCTGCGCGCTTATGTTTGGGTTCTTTGCCCTGGTGGCTGCGCCGGCAGGTGCGGGTGAGGCCCTCAAACAGCAGTTGCTGGTGGATGAGGCATGTGTTGCGTTAAGCAATTTTGTGGCTGAGCCGGATATGGAGTGGCTCCGCGCCCACTTTAAGGACTCAAAGGGGGCGCTGATCATACCAACAATGGTAAAGGCCGGGTTTATCTTTGGGGGTTCGGGCGGCAGGGGGGTCTTGCTTGCCAGAGATGCAAAGACAGGTCAGTGGAGCCAGCCTGTTTTTTACGATCTCGGATCTGTCAGTTTTGGTTTACAGATCGGCGCAGAGACTGCAGCAGTCATCCTTCTGGTCAGGACTCAGCGGGGCATGGAGGGGCTCTACGGTTCTTCCTTTAAGCTCGGGGCAGACGTCTCGGTGGCGGTCGGACCGGTGGGTATGGGTGCCGCCGCAAAGAGTGTGACCGCAGACCTTGTGTCTTTTTTCCAGACAAAAGGGGCTTATGCGGGCATCTCTCTGGATGGTTCGGTGATAGAGGTAAACGGCGACTGGAATAAGACCTATTACGGCAAGGATGTGAGGCCGGTAGACATCCTGGTCAAGAAAGATGTAAGCAATCCCCAGTCCGCAAAGCTCCGTGAGGCGCTGTTTAAGGCCTCCCAGGCTACCAGGTAGAGGGGCAGCTTCTGCTGGTCTGCTGCTGGATCAACAGGCGATAGACGCAATCCTAATCGTTTACGCCGGGGCCGCATCGCCTCAGCGTATCCGATTTGGAAGGGGTGCCCAGCGCGCACGTATGGGCCTAAGGTTGGCCTGGAGGGTTGATTGAGCAGGAAAAGAAAGAGACTGGTCTGGGTATTGCGTGCCTTGGGGGCATTTCTCTGCCTCCTGCTTGCCCTTCTGGTCTTGGCACCCAGGCTCATCAACCTTGAACCTATAAAGGAAAAGGTCCTGGCCAGTTTTTCCCAAAAGTTGGGCGGTCAGGTGGAATATCAGAGGATCGGCATCTCAATCTTGCCCCGCCCCTGCCTGGTGCTGCATGAGGGCAACCTGTCGATCCCGGGAAAGATCACAGGGACTATGGAGTCGCTGACAATCTATCCCAAGGTCTTACCCCTCCTAAAGGGGCAAGTGCGGATCTCAAAACTGCTTGCCGATGCCCCTGACTTCAAAATAGACCTGCCCAGGCAACCGAAAAACCATGAGAAAGGGGGCGACGATATTTCTCTCGCTCTCATCGAAAAGAAGGTGACCCCTATTTTGGCGGTGATGGTCTTGAAAGCAGCTGGGCTCAGGGTCCAGGTCGAAAGGGGCAGGTTGAGTTTTTTGGAAGGAAACAACCCATGGCTCTGGTTTCAGGACATTGAGGGTCGCATTGGTCTCCCCCCCGACACCCTGAATCTAGCGATCACTTGCAAATCAAACCTCTCTGAGGAAATCTCTTTTAACGGGGGATTGGATTCGGAAGATCTCAGGGGGAAAGGTCGTCTTGTGCTGAGCCGGCTGCGGCCTCAGGTGGTGACCGATTTGCTTTTTCCGAAGGCCTCAATGCATGTGGCAGACGCGGAGATGGACCTATCGGCCGTGTTTAAGATCGACGGCCCCAAGACCTTTCAAACGGACCTGGATGGCAATGTGTCCCGCCTGACCTTGCGCAAGGGCAATGAGAAACTGGTGCTAAAAGGGGCGACCCTCAATGGCGGCGTCTATCTGGATGGGGACAAGACCCGGGTTTCGTTGAGCCAACTGGATATGGATTATCCCCGGCTTGGGATGACCGGAGAGTTGCTGATGGGGCCTGGGCAGCGTCGGGTGAGTGTCCGGTTGGAAGGGAAAGGGGTTGATGTTCATTCTTTTCGAGAAGCAGCCCTGGCAGTAGCCGGGGATATGCCCGTTACGCAGGAGATTTTTTCGATTGTCAAAGGGGGACAGGTGCCGCTGATAACCCTCCATATGGCGGGGGAGTCCCCCGCGGATCTGGGAGAGATCAAAAATACCCTCATAGAGGGCCGCATCATTGACGGGAAGATCTTTGTGCCCGATGCAGAACTGGATCTCGAAGATGTAAAGGGGGAAGTGGTCATATCCAAAGGGTTCCTGGAAGGAAAAGGGCTTGAAGCAACTCTTGGCAAGACCCGGGGAAGCCAGGGGATTCTGAAACTGGGTCTTGTGGGAGATCCTGCCCCATTTCATCTGGATATGATGGTGAAGGCTGACGTGGCTGAGATCCCGGCCGTACTAGAACGCCTGGTTCACAACAAATCCGTGGTAAGAGAGATCGACCTTATAAGGAAGCTCGAGGGCAATGTCACGGCCAGACTGATCCTGGGGGAGAGCCTCGGGTCGATCAAGACACGTGTCAATGTCTCTCAATTGCACCTTCTGGCAAAATATGAGCGGCTTCCCTATCCCCTGGTAGTCACCGCCGGCCAGTTGTCGTTTGATGGGACCCGTCTCTCCGTAAGTGATCTATCCGGCAAACTCGGAAATAGCGGTTTTTCCCAGCTCTCCGGCGGATTTGACTGGGACCAGGCGCCTTACCTGGAGGTCAAGTCCGGGGATTTAAATATCTCGTTGGACGAGGTATACGCATGGTTTTCGTCCTTCAAGCAGTTAAGGGAGAGACTCAAAGAGCCAAAAGGTGTTAAGGGTAGGCTTGCGCTTACGGCCATCAGCCTGAAGGGCCCGTTCCTGGTTCCCCGGCGCTGGAGTTTCCAGGTCACGGGGGAGGCGAAAGGGCTTTTGGTGGATGCGATCTTGGGCGGCCCCGGAGAAGTGCCTCAGGCAAGCTTTGATGCGACCGAGAAGACCCTTTCCTTAAAAGATGCCCAAATCAACCTGCCAGATGCCTTCCTGAATGTATCGGGCAGACTGGACGACTATCTGGACGAACTCAGCAGGGTGGACATCCAATTTGATGGAGATTTGGGGGCTGGGGCCCTGCGCCGGTTCGCGGGGCTTGCGGGTATGCCCACCCTCCCGGAGCTTCGGTCTCCCCTGTCTATCTCAAAGGCCCATCTTGTATGGGAAAGGGGAGGCATGGCGGGTTTTAGCGGCAATCTGGATGTAAAGGAGGGGCCAAGGCTCTCCATGGATATTGTTTATGAAGATGGTAACCTTGGGATCAAGCGCTTGGGGATTGAGGATAAGGATTCAAGTGCTGTCATGGGCTTTGATCTGACCCAGAAAGAGATCGGGTTAAGGTTCTCCGGTCATTTGAAAAGGACGACACTCGAGAAGTTTCTGCCGGAGACCCGGTTTCCCACAGGTTCGATAACGGGGGATTTTCAGGCCCGGTTTGAAAGGGATCACCCCATGAATGGCACGGCAACGGGCAACCTGGAGGGGGCTGAAATATCGTTCCCGTCGAAGATCGTGGGGCCCCTTAGAGTTGAACGTTTTTCCCTCTCGGCCAAAGAAAAGGAGTTTGTGTTACAACCTGCCATTATCGAATGGGGCGACACCCGGTTGGTGTTTGAAGGAAAACTCGGTCTTGATGGGGAAAAGATACGGCTCGACATGGACGTCTCTGCGGATGGTTTGGATGTCGAAGAACTGGCTGCTTTTGTGCGGAAGGAAGAGAAACAGGGAGTGCCAGGGGAAGGCAAGGGCCCAAGGGAATGGCCGCTGCGGGGGGAGCTGAGGGTGAAGAGCGACCACCTCCAGTACCGAAAATTTGTCTGGCGCCCGCTCCATGTGAACCTCTCTTTTGACCCCGATGGTATTGCGGCTTCGATAGTCAAGGCCAATCTGTGTGGAATTTCCATGCCGGGGACTTTGAAGTTATCAGACAAAGGGCTTCAACTGGATTTTCGGCCCGTATGTGAGAATCAAAAACTCAATCCGACCATTATCTGTCTGACCGATAGAACGATGAACATGGACGGCACATTCGACTTTAGGGGGGGAGTCACGGGAAAGGGCACGGGCCACGACTTGACCCGCTCGCTCCAGGGGTCGTTTGAATGTGTTGCCAAGGATGGACAGATCTATCGAGCCGATCTGCTGGCAGAGATCCTGGCCATTTTGAACGTCACGGATATTTTTGAGGAGATCCTAAAGGGAAAGCTCCCTGACCTGGCGAAAGAAGGGTTTCCCTATAAATCCATAACGGTCAAGGCCAGGCTTGAGAACGGTAAACTTATCCTGACGGAAATGGTCATGGATGGGGCCACCATAGACCTGGCCGGCCACGGTGAAATTGACCTGGTAGACGAAAAGGTAGATGTGATAATCCTGGCCTCTTTTCTCAGCACCGTGGACAGTATCGTGAAACTGATTCCCCTCGTGGGGCATATCCTGAACGGGACCCTCATCTCAATACCGATCAAGGTGACAGGGGATTGGAGGCATCCGGATGTTCACTATGTTCCGGCATCAGCGGTCGGGTCGGGTTTGTTAGGGATTGTCGAAAGAACCCTTAAGCTTCCCATAAAGGTGATAGAGCCGATCCTGCAAAAAGACAAAAAAAAGCCGCCCGAGCCGCAACAAAAGAATTAGCCCGCGTATCACTTTAGCTATTTTAAAACTAACACTCGGGCCGGGCAAGGGGGGTTCCGAACCCCTCTTGCCCGACTTTCAAAAGGCTAGAGGGTTACTAGCCCGCTAATCTTTTAGGGCCAGCATGAATTGGTTTTTGATATAGACTGGACTTTTGGGTGGACGGCCGGGAGCCCCGGTGGAATCTGTCCTGGCCACCAGGATCCACGGGCCTGGGGAGGAAAGGACCCGGGAAAGGGCCTCCTTAAAGGCGCTTAGGGTATCTGCCATCAAGACCTGGGTGAAGCCAGCGCCTCTGGCAATTGCTGCCAGATCAGCCTTTTGACTGGTATGGGTGGGTTGCCCCCCGGTAAGCTGGTACAGTCCATTATCCCAGATAATATGCGCGAGGTTAACCGGGGCTTCACTGGCTGCGGTTGTCAGCGAGTTTAGATTCATGAGAATAGCCCCATCGCCGTCCAGTATGATGACCTTCTTATCGGGCCGCGCCATCGCCAGCCCCAGTCCGATCGAAGAGGCCATACCCATGGAGTTCCACATATAAAAGTTGGCCCCCCGATCTCCGGCAGCGGTGAAGAGATCGAATTTGGGATTACCACAGGAGGCGATAACCGGCTCATCGGAGAGCTGTTCAAGCAGGTATCGGGTTGCTTCCAATCGATTGATCATTTTTCATCCTTCCATCCCACCAGGGCCGTGGACAAAAGAAGCGCAGCCGGCTGCTCCGAGGCATAGGCGGTCTTAATCGCTCCATTGACGGTTGTCTCCAGGGTATCCTCACGATCCAGCGTATAGTGTTGAATACCCAGGGCATCCAGAATCTTTCGAATGGCCTTGCCCATGACTGTGTGACAGGCGTTAAACTCCCCCAGCTCACCCCGTTGACTGATGAACATCACGACCGGGATCTGATAAGGAATCGCCAATGAAGCCAAGGCATTGATACAGTTGCCCAGTCCGGAACTCTGCATCATAAGGGTGCCGTATCGCCCCCCGAGATACTCTCCTGTTATAATGCCAATGCCCTCCTCTTCCCGGGCAAGGGTGGTCAGGTGAAAACAGGGGTCCTTTTGGGCTGCTTTTAAAATCCTGCCAATGACAGAGTCCGGCACAAAAGAGATTGAACAAATATCATTGGCCTTTAGTAAAGAGACAATCTTTTCGGGCCACGCCATATCATTCCTCTGGGTTGTCTTATGGAATCCCCATTCCCCTGTCTCAGTTCCAAATTTGAAGAAAACTAAATTGATACAAAAAATCAACATGTCGAAGAGCCCTGCGCCCTTGAGCTACCGCTGTGGTTCCACGATCACCTTTATGGACTCATGCTCTGCGGGCGCGGCGACCGTCTGGAATCCCCCGGGTGCCTCAGCCATGGAGAGTCGGTGGGTAACAGTTTCCACGACAGGGACCGCTCCTGCCCCGATCAATTTCAAGGCGGTAAGACAATCGGAAGGGGCCCCTGCATAGGTGCTGGTGAGGGTCACCTCGGTTCTCCAGAAGATGTCGTTGATGGGCATGGGAATGGTTGCGCCTTCGGCGGCACCTGCAAAGAAGAGCACGGTTCCGCCCTTTTCAACGGCCTTTAGGGCGAGCGGGATAAATCCATCAAAGCAGATAATCACCAGATCGGCCAGGTTTCCCCCATTGGCATCGCGGATGGAGGCAAAGAGGCCGTCGTCAGCCTTCAAGGCAAGATCAGCCCCCATCTGTTTTGCCTTTTTGAGCCGAAAGGGGATAGTATCTGCCGCCGCCACCAGCCCGGCCCCGAGGGCACGGGCCGTACCCACGTGGAGAAGACCGGATATCCCGCTTCCCAGGACCAGAACGGATGCCCCGGGTCTAAGACCGGCGTTTATCTGACCCCTTAAGACACAGGCAAGCGGTTCCATAAATGAGGCCGCCTCATAGGTAACGCCATCGGGTATGTGAAAGACGCCGCGATCCACGTTGATGGCCGGGATCCGGATATATTCTGAAAACCCACCCGGATAAAAGTGGGTCCCCTTCAGGAGGGTCTCACAGACCGTGTGGTGCCCGCTAAGACAATAATGGCAGGTATTACAGGGGACGTGGTGGGTTGCAGCGATTCGATCGCCTGGTCTAAATCCATCTACCCCTTCTCCGGTCTCGACCACCTCTCCAGCCACCTCATGTCCAAGGACCAGGGGGACCTTGTCCCTCCTGTACCATTCCATGACGTCACTGCCGCATATGCCGCTGGCGATGACCTTCATCAGCAGCTCGCCCGGGCCTATTTGGGGTACGGGCATTCCCTCCAGCCGGACATCACTGTTGCTGTAATACATCAAGACGCGCATGGTTTTTTCCAAACCTCTAAAAACCCGGGGGGTTGAATGGATTCTTGTGGCCAAAGGCGTCACCCCAGCCGGCAAAAAATGGATAAGGCATCGTCAGGAACCCATTGATTGCCAAAGGCCTCTAGCCCTTTTGATTCTTTAAGGTCTCAAGGAGGTCAAGCGCCTGCTTTGGGGTGGCCTGATCGTGAACCACGGCATTTAGCGCCCTCATCACCGCCACCGGATGCGGGCTCTGCCAGACATTTCTCCCCAGGTTGATACCAATGGCCCCCTTTTGCATTCCATCATATACGAACTCAAAGACCTCAAGCTCTGTCTCACACTTGGGACCACCGGCAATCACCACAGGGACTGGACACCCATCCGTTACCTTGTCAAAGCCCTCGTCGCAGTAGTAGGTCTTTACGATCTTTGCCCCCAGCTCGGCTGCAATGCGGCAGGAAAGGGCGAGGTAGCGGGAAGTCCTTTTCTCCAGCTCTTTTCCAACCGCGGTGACGGCCATGACCGGGATGCCATATTCTTCGCACTCATCAACCAGAAAAGAGAGGCTCTGGAGGGTCTCTTTCTCGTAGTCGCTTCCCACGAATATCGAGAGCCCCACCGCGGCCACATTCAGACGGATCATGTCTTCGACAGATGTGGTAATCACTTCATCGGCCAGGTCTTTGCCCACGACGCTGGTGCCGCCCGATACCCTCAGGATGATGGGGGTTTCAATATCCGGATCGATCGACGCCCTCAGGACACCACGTGTGACAAAAAGCCCGTCTGCATAAGGCACAAGGTCTCGAATGGTCTCTCCCGGTCTTTCAAGACAACGGGTAGGTCCCTGAAAGTACCCGTGATCGATGGGGAGAAACTGGCAATGTCCATCCGGCCTTATCAGACGGGAAAGCCTGTTTCGCATCCCCCAGCCCAGATTGTCAGAACCCTTGATCGATTTTTCCCTCGTGCCCCTCTCCTGGGGGGGCAGATCCTTTACATCCCTTGCATCCAATAGTCCGCTTGCATCTGGCATATCTCCATCCTCCCACAAAAAACGGCGGTTGCGATTGATCTGTCTCTGGTATTTCCCGATGACTCGCAATTGTTAAGTCAAGAGTAACATCTCAAAAAACAGGGGGAAAGGTGTGGCATGGGGGTCTTTTTTTCTTC
>CAZXCQ010000236.1:0-9831 GCA_964639275.1 uncultured Desulfobacteraceae bacterium
GCCAGCGCCCGGCCGCCCAGCTCCGCCAGACCGCCGCAGGTCACCGCCGCATTATCCAACGGTTTTGCCGGGTAGTTTATGATATTGTAATGTAAAAAACGACAAGAAATCGATAAGAAACCCGCTTGGATAGCGCCGCGACTGTTTGCTATTATAGGCGTAAGATATTAGGGCTCAGGGTTCAAAGGTTCAGGGTTCAAAGGTTCAAGGTTCAGGGGGTTATAATTGATGATTTTCGATTGTTGATTGTCGATTGTTCAAATAAGACTTAAGATTTATGATTGCTGACTGTTGAATTAAGGGTTCCTCGTTGCTGGTTACTCGTTGCTCGCTGCTCGTTGCTAGTCGGCGTGAAACGGACTTGTCCGCCGGGATTGTGGCGGGGATCCCGCGGAAGGCGGGATTGCTGGTTCAATCATGGAAAATCATAGTGAAAATCGAGGGAAAGTCAAGAGAATTCGCTTCAGTCAATCCAAAATAAGAGGTCGCAGGTCTCCAACAGAGCTAAGGCAACCTGAACTGCAGAACCAGATGCACAAGGGCATGGTTTCCTCTGGGCAGCCATTACATGTGGACATGATGGAGAGTTCAAGATTTCCCTCTTTGTCATTTCGGCAGACTTTGATGCTTGAATTTGAAGGATCAAAGGTCCTCAGGTGATGAAATGAACAGGCCAGTTCACAGGTCCGGCAGCCGTTACATTTTTCAATATCGACTGTGATCTTTCTTCTCTCCACCTGGTCCTTCCCACTCATATTTGAGGCGGCAGTTTCCCCGCATCTCTCAGTTTTTCCAAGACAAACAAAAGCCCCAATTCCCTCAAAACCGCCTCGGTTTGCAGGCCGGTTTTTGGGTCCCACCCATGAAGGTCATAATATTCTTCGAGCATGTTCTGCCACTCGTCATGTGTGAAAACGGCCCCCTTGTATGGACCGCTCTTTACAGGCTCCTCAAAAAATCTCGGGGGTGGATAATCATCTGCCACCCCAAAACCCGCATGCAAGGTGTTGAACGCCTTCTCAATGTTATGAACCTTGCGGCCCAGAAGCATTAGGGTATCGCCTGAAAATGTCATCCCGGTGGCGGTGCTGAGAAGACCCGCGTATTCGTCGGGACCCAGGAATTTTAGATCCACCCACTTTGAAGTGAAATAACAGAGGCCCAGCATGTCCACCACTGATTTCAGTTGCTCGTACCAATAGACCACTTTGGCTTTCCCGCGATATGTTTCCTGTTCCCCGCCGTAAGGGGTCCCAAAGACAGCCACAGAGTCTTCCGGGGAGATCTTTATCATTCCGGTCATGGTGGCCCCGTTGAGGTGTCCTCCCCCTCTGGGGGCCACCACAACGCCCAAGGCCCATCCCTTGTCTGCCCGTATGGCCTCTGCAAGGTCCTGGCCCTTTATATGCACGGCGTATTTGTCGGCGCCCCTCCCGATGATCTCTGCCGCCCGATAGGCCCCCTGGTTCAAGATCGCGCCAAAGCCAACCCCGTAGGCCATTTTCTCAATCAGCCCGGTGACGGCCCGATGATCCCCCCAGAGCAGTTTCAACCCATCTGTATCCCCCTCATCGATGATCCCCTTCTCATAGAGTTCAAATGCAAGGGCGATGGCCCCGGAGGTATTATCGATATCCATCCCGTATTGTGAACAGAGGGCCTGAATCGCCAGCACGGCCGGCGGATGGGTTATCTCCAGTTTGCCGATAAAATCCCATACCAGATTCTGATGGAACCCCTCCACAAGCAGTGGGGCATAATCCCCATCCTCTATTTGGTAAAGAAAGGTATCCTGGAAAAAGCACCCCATACAAGACAGGTTGCGGACCTGAAATGACTCCTCAAAAACCGACCGGGCAACCCGTTCCAGATCTTTTTCGTCCATATGGTCGTCCTGGAAGTTCCTTACCGGAATGGTGCAGGCCGCATTTGCCCGCGGAACACTCCCGCAGGTTCCGTGGGTCCGCAAGCGTTTTATTGTCTCGGTAGAGAATATCTGCTTTCGTACCTTTTCCACAATAGACAGGAATCTGTCGGGATCAGCGATTTGAATCGGTAAACTCCCCCGGACAACAATGGCCTTCAGTTTCTTGCTGCCCATGATCGCAGCAAAGCCACACCGGCCCGCAGCCCGAGCCTTATCAACAATGATGCAGGCAACTGGCGCAATTCTTTCACCGGCTGGCCCGATTGAAAGAACCCTGGCTGTCTTTCCATGGGTCTTCCGGAGCTCCTCGTCGGTCTCCCATGTAGTCATGTCCTGGAGATGACTGGCACTTCTTAGGGATGCCTTCTTGTTCTCGATCAGCAGGTAAACCGGGTCAGGGCTTTTCCCTTCTATGATAACCGCGTCAAACCCCGCGTATTTTAATTCCGGGGCAAAATGGCCACCCACATTAGAAGAACCGATTCCCCCCGTGAGTACATTCTTTCCCGAAATGGACAATCTTGCTGATCCCGGAGCAAGCGTGCCGGTGAGTGGACCTGTTGCAAAAACAAGCAGGCTTTTCGCATCCAGAGGAGGCAGATCAGCGGGAAGGCTTTGAAAGAGGAGGCTCTGTCCCAACCCGCGACCCCCCAAGAACTCGCTCACGTAAGGTCCACATTCCTCAATTTGAATAGATTCCCGCGTGAGATCAACCTTGAGGATATGACCGGCCCACGCACAGTTGTTCATGACTCGTCCCACCTACAACCCTTATCCGGATACACCGCTCCTCTACCGAGATATGACAAAAACCTTTGCGCCGTATTCAATATCATTTCAGATTAGCGCCTCTTTCTACCAATAGCTCTCGCAGTATGGACCTGTGGCAGCGCGCCTCGTTCTCGCAGTAACACCCCACAGAGAAATTCGCGTCGTGAGACAGCACTGCAAGCAGATCGATAATCCGGCTCTTTTCCGGATCGGCCATCTCGGCGCGATATTTCCTAACAAATGCGGCCCAGTCTTTCTCGGATTCTGCAGCCCGCCCCAGTTTCATGAGATCGGATGTTGGTGCTATGTTTGGGAGCCACACGTCATACCAGTTTTGTGATGCGTATTCGCTCTTGGGTACACCACGTGGTGGACGTCTTACCGTCCCGATGCGAGGTCCTTCTCCCTCAGCCCTTTTGGTGCCGAGACGCACAATTCGGATTGCCATGATATGCCTCCCCTATGACTGGATATTTGGCGTGTAGCGCGAAACGCCCAGCTTCAGAGGTGGGAGTGTAGCGAAATGAGCATCCTTCTCAAAGCTGGGGATATCTTTTTAATTTGATACCATACTCTATGGATAAAGGAAAAGCCAAGACATTTCACTGTGGTCAGCGTGAGGATATGCCAATTTGGAGGGCGGCTTGAAAAGAGGGGAGGTTGGTCTCAATAGGAGGTGGGCCAGGCATGAAGGAGGTGTCTGCCCACACCGCCCCTTCTTTGGTCCCGGTGACAGTTGAGCATATGAATGAGGAATTCGCGGGTTTCAGCGGGATCTATGATCTCGTTTACCCCGAAGACCCCTGCTGCATCCCAGGGTTCTGTGTTCCTCGCCATCTCATCCAAAAGCCCACCAAAGGCCTCCGGGTCTTCTTCTCTTTTGACATTATGGACAACACTGATCGCCGGTTCCGGATCCATAAAGCTGATTTCGGCCGTCGGCCAGGCCGCGAAGACATCGGAGTATTTCCCGCCACCCATGTTGAGATAGGCCTGACCGTAGATCTTGCGAATCACCACCGTGAGTTTCGGCACCGTGACCAGGGAGAGGGCATTCATCCAATTTATGATCTTGCCGACGATCTTCCGGCGCTCTCCTTCCCTGCCCACCAGAAAGCCCGGTGTGTCCACCAGGGTCACAATGGGGAGATTAAAGGAGTCGCAAAGGACCAGAAAACTGGTGACCTTTTCGCAGCATTCCGCATCCAGTGCACCGGCCCCAAAAAGGGGATTATTGGCCAAAAGACCAATGGCGTGTCCGTCGAGCCTGGCAAAGGCCGTGACACAAGGCCGGCCAAAGTCTCCCTTTAATTCCAGAATCTCGCCCCCATCCACAATCGCCCTGGCAATCTGTCTTATGTCGTATACACGGTTCCTTTTCTCAGGAAGGTATTCAAGGATCCGGGCCATTTGCGCACCGGATCCCTCGGGGACCTCCACCCTTGGGGGGAGTTCCTCTGCATTCAGGGGAAGATAACTCAAAAACCTCTTTGCAAGGGCCAGGCATTCCTCTTCCGTATCTCCCACGGCGTCGATCAAACCGGTTGTCTTCGAATGGACTTCCCATCCTCCCAATTCTTCGGGCGGGGTTTCCTCACCCGTGGCAATCCGGGTCACCCTTGGACTGGAAACCGCCATGACCGCCCCTTTTAACATGACGCTGATATCGGACATGGCGGTATACCAGGACGAACTGCCGTAGCAGGGCCCGAGGAGAACGGAGATCCAGGGCGCCTCCCTCAGCCTGAGATACTGAGCCGGATTCTGCCCGCCTTGTCCCATTCCTGCCGCGCCCATGCAATCCGGCATTCTTGCCCCTGTGGACTCCCCGAGAAATACCAGGGGCATCCCCTTTTCAGCGCTGAGCGCTCGCATGTAATCTATCTTCTTCATGTTTGTCCACGAACTGGAAGCCCCCAGGACACTCATATCGTTTGCGACCGTTGCGATGGGCCTGCCGCTCACCCGGCCACAACCGATGATTTTCCCATCCGCCGGCGTGCGATCCGCTACGCCCTGGTCGGCCGAGTGGGCAAAAAGTCCCAATTCCTGAAAAGTGCCGGGGTCAAAAAAGAGATCGATCCTTTCGCGAACATTGAGCTTTCCCGCGGCCTTTATCGCTCCCAGTTTGTCTTTACCCCCCATGGCGAGCTGGTGCCTTTTCTTCTCGTAAAACTGTCTCATTCTATCCTCATGTTTCATGGTGTGATGTCTTCCTTTCGACCAAATCCAGGCCTTGTCATCAAACCAAACCCGGCAGCCAGGTGGCCAGGGATGGAAAAAAAATGAGAATCAGCCCGTATATGATTCCCACCAGGAAAAAGAATGGAAAAATGGCCCTGATGACGTTATGGGCGGACTCTTCTGCGACGGCCGCTGCCGTGTAAGCCCCAACACAGACGGGCGGAGTGAGCAGGCCCATCCCCACAAACCCGGTAAAAACGATCATCAGATGAAGAAGATTGATGTTCAGGGCTGTGGCAATGGGTGCAAAGATCGGCAGGGTCAAATACATGATCGGAACGACCTCGATAAATGTACCCAATATAAGGACGATAACACCGCATACCATGAGGAACAGGACAGGCGTCACGCCCAGACCGATCACCGCATCGATTAGCCTGTGGGGAAAGCGTGTATAGGTAAGGGCCACGGACAGAAACGAAGCGGTAGCGATGATCGCAAAGATCATGGAGGTCGTTGCGGCGGTTGCCTTCAATGAAGTCCAGAGGCCCTTTAAGTCGAGCTCCCGGTAGATGAAAAAGCCCACGATCACTGCCCAAATACCTGCCACGGCCGCAGACTCGGTCGGGGTGAGTAAGCCGGAATAAATGCCTCCCAGGATAAGGACCGGGGTCATGAGCGCCGGCCAGGCCGAGTAGACACTCTTGATAAATGCCTGCCAGCCGGCCGGGGGGGTTCTTTCCATGTGCCGGCACTTCCATAATACGACAAGGATGAGGAGGCCCGCAAAGACAAACCCCGGGATGATCCCTGCGGCAAAGGCATCGGCGACATTTTCGCCCGTTATAGCACAGTAGATAATCGCGCCATTGCTGGGTGGAATCAGGGCGTCCAGAAACCCGGAACAGGCCGCAAGCGCGGCCACAAAGGCCCTGGGATAACCCTTTTCCACCATGACCGGCACCATGATCGTACCCACGGCCACAATGGCCGCCAGGATCGAACCGCAAAGGGCGCCAAAGAACCCCATGGTCAAGACCATGGCAATCCCGAGGCCTCCCCGCCAATGGCCGACCGCCTTCATAAACACCTCGACGAGACGGCGGGCCATGCCCCCTTCAACCATCACCATGCCCGAAAAAATAAAAAGGGGTATGGCCAGGAGAATATATTTTGTAATCGCGTCAAAGGTCACCTGGGTCAGAACGCTCAAGGGCAAATCCAGCGCACCGACCACCACCAGACTTCCGTAGAGGCCAAAAACCAGAAAGACAGGGACAGAAATAAAAAGGGTGATAATCCCCAGGGCCAGAGCGACGTGGACCATGTTAGCCGCCCTCCTCTTCTGCTTTGGGCTCAGCACGACTGAGCCTCAAGAGATTCACCAACTCAGCCCACAGCAACTCGACCGCAAACAGGATCAAAAAGCCAAAGCCGATGGGAAACGGCAGGTAGGTCACCCATAGTTTGAAGATGATTTCGGTATGGGTCTCAAAACCCATCTCATGATAATATCTGATGGCGATTACGCCGGCGATGAAAAAGAGAACGGCGACGGCCACTACCACTGAATACACAACGATCAAGAGAAACGACTTCGTCTTTCCGCGGACACTCTCAGGCAGGACGTCCACGGCAATATGTTTTTTGAGTCTCAGTAGGACACCCATCATGGGGAAAACGACAAAAGGCACCATCAGGCGAGGGAGCTCTTCCATAAAGGCGCGGCTGTACCCGACCAGATACCGGCCCACGGCCTCAAGAAAGATTGACAATACATCCAGTCCAATGACAACAGCAGAAAGGGTCAAGATGATCCGGAAAAGGATTTCGATCATCTTCCGGTAATTGCCCAGTGCTTTGTCCATACCAGCGGTATCCTCCACCTGATAAGGTTCGGTTGGCTACAACGGATATGTTTTTATAGGGAAAACCTACTCATGGCCTGCAAACTTCTTTGCGGCCTGGTACAGTGCAGGGTCGATACTCTTGGCGATCTTCGGCCAGACCAGGGTCTTCTCTATCTCTATCAATTTCTTCACTTCGGCCTCGGGGAGGACTGAGACGGTGCCGCCGTGCTTTTCGACAAATTCCTTTAGCGTCTGGTTCGAATAGGCCGTAACACCCTCCGTGGCCTCCTTTGAGATCCTGGGGCCCACGTCATTGAGGACGATGGCTTTGATGTCCTCCGGCAGCGAATCCCACCATTTGGCATTTACTGCCACATAGGCATCTGCGTAGAAATTATAGGGCTGCTGGGCGTACTTCAGGAAGTCCCACCAGCTGTAAGCCGTGATGGCCGAGGGCACGGTCTGCAGGGTGTTGATCATGCCGCTCTTGAGGGCGGTATAGACCTCAGCAGTACTGACCTTGACATAGTTCACCCCCAGGGGCGCAAAGGAATACCGTTCGGTTCCAATCAGGGTCCGGGCCTTGAGGCCTTTGAAGGCCGCCACCGAATCCAGGGGATGCTCGGTCGTGAAGTAACAGGTTGGGCCAACCGGGATGTAGGCCACGATCTTGATGCCCAGTTTTTTCTGAAGCGCCTCCCAATGCTTGCGCCCCTCGGGGGTCTTCTCCCAGAAGTCACGCTTTTGCTGAAAGCTGTCAAAGAAACGCATCATGCCGGAGAGAAAAAAGTTTTTGTCGACCCGCATAAAGAGAACGCCCAGCACACCTCCCAGGTCCACACTCCCCTGCGAGAGTGCCGGAACAATCTGGGCAATGCTATAGAGTTGCCCGGAAGGAAAGACCTCGATATCGAGCCGGCCGTTTGTTGCCTTCCGGCATTCATCGGCAAACTTGTTTGCCATGATCGCCGAGAAGTGTTTGGGTCCCCAGTGATAGGACATCCGGCCTTTGTAGATCTTTGCCCCCGAGGCGAGTGCCGTTGTGCCCGGTATCGGCATCAAAGCCACTGCCGCAATCACAATCAAAACAAGGCCAATTCGCCAATTCAGTTTTCTTTTCACTCTCATGATGGACCTCCTTTGCTGAAAAGGTGTGTTATATAGCAAATGACCCCGGTGCTTCGCTTCGGGGTTATGCATGAAATAAACTTCTGTACGAAAACAGTTTTGATGGAGTCGCAAAAAGTCCTCACGCCGTTAAAGCGTGTGCCGGACTCGATCCGACAAACGGGGTCCAGGGGTTCTGTAAGCGCTTGAAAACACTGGATTCCGGCCCTTCGGCCATGAGCTCAGAGCCGAATGGCTTCCGCCGGAATGACGAAAAGAGAGCATTTTCGACTTCTTACAAGACCATCAAGTCTTCAATCTATCGCTATATCTTGTGATTCAGTTTTCAGTCTGCCTCAAAGATGCCTTGAGTTTCTCAGGAGCGGTTAATGGACCCAACGATCCAAGTCCTTCCAGAAGGGCGCCTTGAGCCTGCGACGATCGATCTTGCCGTAAGGGTTTTTGGGAATTTCCCTGGTGAAATCCACGCTCTTGGGTCTTTTGTATCCCGCAAGGTTTCCCCTGCAATGCTCGATGATTTCGGCCTGGGTCAATGCCGCCCCCTCCCTGGGGACCACAAGGGCCTTTATGGCCTCTCCCCACAGGTCGTCGGGCACACCGATGACCGCGGCCTCGGCCACCCCGGGGTGTGTCATAATGACCTCCTCCACCTCACGAGGATAGATATTGAATCCGCCGGATATGATCATGTCGGACTTGCGGTCCATGATGTAGATGTAGCCATCCTCATCCACAGTGCCCATGTCCCTGGTGTGAAACCAGCCCCCTTCAAGAACCCTGGCGGTTTCGTCAGGCAACTTCCAGTATCCCTTCATCAATTTGTTGGAGCGAACCACGACCTCGCCCACCTCACCGGGTTCAACCTCTTTCCCGTCCCCGGCCACGACTTTGACCTCCACACCCATGGCGGGCCGGCCGGCCGACCCGAGGCGTCTGGTCTCGATCTCCGTTCCATCGACGATATGGTCATCGGGTCCGAGAAACGTGATGGGCTGGGCAATCTCGCTCATGCCATAGTTCTGGCGGAAGACGTTGCCAAACACGTGAATGCCTTCCTTCAAGCGATCCACCGACATGGGTGCGGTGCCATACCAAACGCGAGTGACGCTGCCGAGATCGTAGGACTCGAGACCGGGAAACCGGAGCAACCGGTAGAGCATCGTTGGTATAAGGAGCAATGAGGTCACGCCTTCTCGCTCGATCGTCTTGAGGACCTCTTCCTCATCAAATCCCGGCAGGATGATGTTTGTCGCGCCCCTGCAATAGTAAACCATCATCATTAATCCTGCTGCATGGGTCAGCGGTCCGATGTTAAGATTGACCGTATCCGGTCCGATGGGCTGATCCATGTTAATCAGAACGCTTGTCAGAACGTTGTGGCCAACACCGTATGTCCAGACAACGCCTTTGGGTTTGCCGGTGGTTCCCGAGGTATATTGAATCCGCTCGATATCCCTTTCATCGTCCACATCCAACTCGGGGGCGATTTCGGCCTGCTCCGAAACAAGCGCCTCATAGGTCAGCCAGCCGGGCCGAGGGGAGCCAGCCACGACGATATGTTTGAGGCTTCGAATCCCGGAAAGGACGTGATCCAGGGTCTCCATAAACCCCTCACCGACAATCACGGCATCGGTCTCTGAATCGTTCAGTATATCCGCGTGTTCCCTTGCCGAATGTCTGGTATTGAGCGCCACGTAGGTCAATCCGGCTCTCGGGATGCCAAAGATGGCCGTGGCACTTTCGAGGCCGTTATCGAGGAGTACGGCGACCTTGTCGCCTGAAGTCAACCCCAGCGACAGGAGTCCGTTGCTGAGGCGGTTTATCCGGGCGTCCATTTGAGAGAACGTGAGCCGTTTATCCTTGAAAACGATGGCTGTCCGGTCCTTATACCGGACAACAGGCCACATTGATAAAAGCCCGGGTCTCATTTTCCCTATTTCTCCCGCTGTATGAGTTTAGGTAGCATCTCAA
>CAZXCQ010000237.1:0-9809 GCA_964639275.1 uncultured Desulfobacteraceae bacterium
GCGCACATCAATCTGGGAAATGTGCTGGCACTTCAGGGGCGGGTCGATGAGGCCATTGGGCATTTTCGCGAAGCACTCCGGATTAATCCTAACTCTGCGGATGCCCACAACGGCCTGGGAAATGCTCTGGCCTATAAGGGTCACATCGAAGGTGCTATAGAGCATTTTTCTAAAGCGTTAAGATTAAAGCCCGATTTCCCAGGTGCACACAATAATTTGGGGATTGCTTTGGTGTATACGGGAAATCTCGATGAGGCCGTTGTTCACTTCAGAGAGGCCTTGCGTATCGAACCCAATGATGCAAAGGTCCGACAGAATCTTGAACATACTCTGGCGCAGATGCGTGGTTCTGACAGGAAGACTGTTCAAAGATAGGTTTCTGTTTAGGTCGGCGTTTGCAATCTGATTTTGGCGTTCTAGCCCTTTTGAATAAATATGATGAAAAGTGTAGAAGTTAGATCAAGGTTAATCTGGAGAGGATCATGAGTTTATGTAAGATATGTGATAAGCAACTGGGGACCATCATATCCTTTGGGAAAATGCCGATTTCCAATAGATTTGTTTCGGATGTGACTGCCGAAGAGTTTTTTTACGATCTCTCCCTCGGGTTTTGCCCTGAGTGTTTGATGGTCCAGCTTGAAAACTGTGTGGAGCCGGGTATGATGTTCAATGCAGACTATGCCTATTTTTCATCAATATCTAGAGCGATGGAAGGCCATTTTGAGGAGATGGCCAGCGAAATCCTCGAATTCGTTTCTGATAAGCCAAAACCATTTGTTGTTGAACTTGGCTCTAACGACGGGATTATGCTGAGGCATATTGCTGCACGTGACATTGCACATCTCGGAATCGAGCCGTCGGCGAATGTGGCCGCAATTGCGAGGGAAAAAGGGGTTAATGTCCTTGGAGAGTTCTTTACCGCCAAGTGCGCCTCAGATATCATGCGCAGTTACGGTCAGGCCGATATCATTTGCGGAGCCAATGTGATGTGTCATATTGAGGATATCAACTCTGTATTCAAAGGGGTTAGCATTTTGCTCAAACCCGGAGGGGTATTTTTCTTCGAAGATCCATATCTGTTAGATATCATAAAGAAAACCTCTTTCGATCAGATCTATGACGAGCATGTGTATTATTTTTCCGGTCTGGCTGTTTCAGAGCTTGCAAAAAGACACGGTCTTCAACTGGTGAATATGGTTCCTCAAGAAGTCCATGGGGGTTCCATGCGCTACTATCTAAAGAAGGGTGTTGAGAACAAAGTAACAAGAGAGGTTGCTTTCTTCTTATCCCAGGAAGAGGCCTATAACCTTCACAGCTTAGAGGGCTATATGTCCTTCAAGGAAAGGGTTGATAAGATATGTTCGGATTTCAGGAACCTACTTCTGAAGATTAAGAGCGAGGGCAAGCGTATCGCCGCTTATGGGGCGACCTCCAAGAGCACGACCCTTCTGATCTATTCAAAGGTGGGTCCGGATCTGTTAGACTATATCTCGGATACAACGCCAACAAAGATCGGTAAATACACACCTGGAACACATATCCCTGTGAAATCTCACAAACATTTTCTTGATGATTCGCCTCCCTATACTGTTTTGCTAGCGTGGAATCATAAACGGGAGATCCTGGCCAAAGAGGAAGAATACCGGGAGAAAGGGGGCAAGTTCATCACCTTCTTCCCTGAGGTTACTATTGAATAAAAGGTTGATCTCTGGTAATCAACCATTTCCCAAGATTAAGGAAGGACCTGAGTATGATTGACGGGGTTGAAATCAAGGAGCTGACCTTGTTTACCGATGAGAGAGGCCTTTTCTCGGAGATCATCCGGGGGTCGGACAGCTTTTTTAGAGACAGCTTTGCTCAACTGAGTTACTCTATGTCTTTTAGCGGGGTGGCCAAGGCGTGGCATCTCCACAGAGAGCAGACAGACTGGATGTGTGTGTTGGTTGGTGATGTCAAACTGGCACTCTATGATTTAAGGGAAGATTCACCAACTTATCGGAGGCTAATGGAGATCTTTATGGGAGAGACATTGGGACGGAAGGTCGTGAAGATTCCCCCCGGCGTCGCACACGGCTATAGAATAGTCAACGGGCCCATGCACATCATATATGTAACCGACAGAGAGTATGATCCTTCAGATGAGTTGCGCCTCCCGCATGACGATCCTGAGATCGGTTACGATTGGACAAATGCCTCAGAAATAAGATAGACAATCTTCATGGAAGACCACGTCAAGTATTACAAGGGAAAAACCATCCTGGTTACAGGGAGTTCCGGCTTTATAGCCTCTTCTGTAATTGGAGTGCTGAGCCAGGTGGCGTGCAACCTCATTTGTTGCACACGGAGATCTGGGAAGTCTGAAGTCAGGGGGTCTCCAATGGCCTCTATTACAACCCGTCGGATTGACATCCGTTCCTCTTCTGTGTGGGATGAGACCCTTGAAGGCGTGGATATTGTCTTTCATTTTGCTGCCCAGACAAGTTCTAAATTTGCCAACCAGAATCCCTGTGAGGATGTGGATATCAATCTTCTCCCAATCGCCCGTTTTGTTGAAACGTGTCAGAAGAAAGGAATCCGACCGGACATCGTTTTCCCCGGGACAGTAACACAGGTTGGTCTGACCCAGACCTACCCGGTTGATGAAAGGATTCAGGATACCCCGATAACCGTTTATGATATCAACAAGCTGGCAGCCGAAAACTACTTACACTACTATGGCAACCAAATGGGAGGGAGAGCTACCACCTTGCGGTTGGCCAATGTCTATGGCCCGGGGCCCAGGAGCGTCAGTCCGGACAGGGGTGTTTTGAACATGATGGTCGTGAGGGCACTGTCGGGAGGGGTGTTGACGGTATATGGCGAGGGCAATTACGTCAGGGATTATGTTTTTGTTGACGATGTAGTAAGTGCCTTTTTGATGGCAGGAGCAAGTTTCCCGGTTACCAACGGCAAATATTATGTCTTGGGGAGCGGGGTTGGCCATACCATAAAGCAAATGGCCGAGACCGTGAGAAACCTTGCGGCCAGGATAACGGGGAAACATGCCGAAATCAAGCATGTTCCTATGCCATCCGGCCTTTCACAAATAGAACTCCGTCATTTCGTCGCAGACAGCTCCCGGTTTAGATCCGACACTGGCTGGGCTCCCCGGGTTACGTTAGAAGAGGGCATAAAACGGACGATTGAATCCTTTTTAAGAAAGGACAATCAATGAACATATTGATCCTTGGAGGGGCGGGGTTCTTGGGGGCGAATCTTGTCCGGCGTTGCTTAGAAGAAGAAAAGAATAATGTAGTAGTTGTTGATTCACTTGAACCCAAACTGAAAAGCAACTTTGAGAGTCTGCGGGATATTTCCCATCTGATCGAGTTCATTCAGGGCGATATCAGAGATGCTGCTTTGATGGAGAAAGTCGTCCAGGGCCAGGATGTAATTTTCAACTGCGCTGCTCAGACCTCTCATCCCATGTCCCTTGCAAGTCCGATTTTTGATGCAGAGATCAACTGTGCCGGAAACCTGATCGTACTTGAGGCGGTGCGCAGGTCTAATAAAGAAGCCAGGGTCATCTATACCTCAAGCAGCACAGTCATAGGAAAGGCCATGGGAGATACCGTTACCGAGACCCATAGCGAATGCCCGCTGGATATATATTCTGCCAACAAGTGCGTGGCTGAAAAGTACTATTTTATCTATCACAAGGTTCATGGCATCAAGACCCTCTCGCTGCGATTTGCAAATCTCTACGGGCCATATGGGAAGGGGTATCCCGAGTTTGGTTTTATCAACTATTTTATATGGTTGGCCATAAACGACGAGGAAATTTCTGTTTTTGGTGAGGGCGGTCAAACCCGGAATGTTATGTATGTTGAAGATGCGGCCGACCTGCTTTACGAATGCAGTTTTCACGACAGCCTATATGGGGATATCTTTTTCGCTGTCCACAAAGAGCATTATTCTGTTCTTCAGATTGCCCGGGAAATCATCTCGGTATTTGGCAAGGGAAGACTCGCCAAGAGAAGATGGCCCAAGCTTAGAAAGAGAATCGAGATCGGTGATGCCATCATTAGCGGTGCCAAATTGTTTTACGAGACGCAATGGGAGCCCCAATTCAATCTGCGAGAAGGATTGATCAAGACAAAAGAGATTGTAGAACGTTCAGGGAACTATCAGGGGGTATCTATCAAATGAATCTTTGTATTTCAGGTGCCCTGGGGCATATCGGTTCAGGGCTAATTCGGAATCTTACCATCCCCGGTCTGGATAAGGTATATCTTGTAGATAATTTCCTGACCCAGCGGTATGCATCACTGTTTGATCTGCCTCCGGGAATCGACTTTGTTTTCAGAGAAATGGATATCCTTTCAGATGACATAGGACCAATCATTGAGGAGAGTGACGCCCTTGTTCACCTGGCAGCGGTGACCAATGCTGAAAGGAGCTTTGAGAGAGAAGAAGAGGTTGAGGAAATCAATAAGAGAGGACTTGAACACATAGCTGGTCTGTGTGCCGATGCGGACTGTTCGCTGCTATTCCCATCATCTACCAGCGTTTATGGAACACAAAGGGAGATAGTTGATGAAAATTGCCCGGAAGAAGAGCTCAAACCGCAGAGCCCTTATGCCGACTCCAAGATATTTGGCGAGAGACTGCTGGGTAGGCTTTCAGCGGAAAAGGGGCTTAAATATGTAATACTCCGTGTGGGCACAATCTTTGGCTACTCTATAGGCATGCGATTCCACACAGCCGTCAATAAGTTTATCTGGCAGGCCTCGACGGGCCAGCCGATTACGGTCTGGAAGACCGCCCTTGATCAAAAAAGACCATACTGCGGTCTGAGAGATTGTATCAACGCAATCAATTTTTTTGTGGCTGAAGATCATTTTGATAATCAGGTTTACAATATCGTTACCGCCAATTTTATGGTACGAGATATCATTTACGAGATCAAGAAGCATATTCCCGACATTCATATCTCTTTTGTGGATTCACCCATAATGAACCAGCTTTCCTACGAAGTCTCCAATAGTAAGTCAAAGCGGTTGGGATTGACTTACATCGACAGTATTGAAAGCAGTTTGCTCGAGACATTACGTAAACTAAGAAATGTAAACGCTCTCATACAGCGTATCGGGGTTTAAGAATGAGAGTCCCTTTTCTAGAGCTCAAAAAGACCTACATGGAACTTGAGGAGGAGATAGACTCAGCAGTCAAGGGTGTCTTCGAGAGTGGGTGGTATATTTTGGGGGAAAACGTTCGGAGATTTGAGGAGGAATTTGCCGCATATTGCGGGTGCAAATACTGCATCGGTGTTGGAAGCGGGATGGATGCCCTGATGCTGCTTCTGAAGGCATACGGTATCGGTCCGGGAGATGAAGTTGTTGTACCGGCCAACACCTATATCGCAACGGCCCTTGCTGTCTCGAATCTGGGGGCGACGCCAGTCCTGGTGGAGCCCGATCCACGCACCTACAATATAGACCCTTCTAGGATAGAGCCAGCCATTACATCAAAGACGAGGGCCGTTCTGGCTGTCCATCTCTATGGCCAGACTGCGGACATGGAGCGCATTCAGGGGATCTGTCAAGAATATGACCTCAGGCTTCTTGAGGATGCGGCCCAGGCCCACGGGGCAACCCATGACGGTGTCAAAGCGGGGGCCCTGGGTGAAGGGGCAGGGTTCAGCTTTTATCCCGGGAAAAACCTAGGGGCTTACGGTGATGCAGGGGCAGTGACGACCAGTGATCCTCATGTGGCCGAATACATTCGAATGGCCCGGGACTATGGATCTGAAAAGAAATACTACAACAGAATCAAGGGGGTAAACAGCCGTCTTGATGAGCTTCAGGCAGCTATTTTGCGGGTGAAGCTACGGCACCTGGAGGGGTGGAACAGAAGGCGGTCTGAAATAGCCCGCTTCTATCTCGATAGCCTCAGATCACAAGGCGATGAACTCATTCTTCCCCAGGTGGCAGAAGGGAACAGCCATGTATGGCATCTCTTCACCGTGAGATCTAGTCGGCGCAACGCACTGCAAGCCCATCTTGAAGGAAAGGGCATCGGGACACTGATTCATTATCCCGTGCCACTGTACGATCAAGATGCCTACAGAGAATTGAACCACCTGAGAGACAACTATCCTATTTCTAACTCAATCGCTGAACAGATCTTGAGCCTTCCCATGGGGCCCCATCTCTCGGAGGAGGAAGCCGGCTATGTGTCTG
This sequence comes from uncultured Desulfobacteraceae bacterium, assembly GCA_964639275.1. Taxonomy (GTDB): domain Bacteria; phylum Desulfobacterota; class DSM-4660; order Desulfatiglandales; family Desulfatiglandaceae; genus CAZXCQ01. The sequence continues at coordinate 6,222 of CAZXCQ010000237.1, forward strand.
AGGTAATAAATGAATTCTTTTCAGAATAAAGCTTCTGAAGCTCAGAGTTGTAAGTGGGTATAGCAGTTGAGGGGAGTGTTCATTTCTTTTTTTGGTCAAAGATAAACTCGGTTTTTAGCATGCAATATCTTTTTGAAGTGCTAAAGCAACTAATAATCTCCTTCAATTTGTTTGGGTTGTCCCTGTATCTGTTAAATAGCTTTCTGGTTAATTCGCGGTAGAAATAGCATTGATAGGGTGGAGGAATATTCTCTTCGACAATACCCGCCTTGAAATCGGCAAGCAAATCGTCCAGCCAGTTGTCGTTGACATAGTAAACGGCCAGACCTTTATAAGCACACTCTTTGTCATTCTGGGAAACCCTCGATTCAATTTCATCTGCGAGCCTGGATAGCCCGACATAACTTACGTCCTTTCCATATACGAAATATGACTGCGGTGAGGTTAGAGGAAAGACTCCCTCGCTGGTTTTGCTTTTGAATATTGCTTTTTTCGGAATCCCAGGACGCAGGGTAAATTCTTCAAAAAATGTTTTTGTTGCAATTCTTTCAACCTCACGGGTGATTTCTGTTTTCAGACCGGCCGGAGGAAAATATGCCCCAGGCCAATAGAAGCAACATCCATTTGCGGCAAGCTGCTTTTTTAACTGCGGTCTCAACATCGTGAGGTCGAAATGTCTTACAATTTCATACACATTTATGGTGCAACAGGCGATCAAAGAGAAATAGAACAGGAGGTCAAAAAAGCGGTTTTTTCTGAGGTACTTTTTCTCGAGTTTGGAGAGACATGCGGCAAAAATGATACTCATATGAGGGAGAATGGAAAAGAAATAGTATTGAAGCACCACTCTGGTCAAAAGGGCAATGAAGACATACAAAATACAGTATAGAGCGAGAATGGAAAACAGTGGGTGTCCTTTCCAGAGTGGGTCCTTGAGCACAACAACCAACCCCAAGGCCCCCAATGCGACCAAAGTGACAGGAAGGCCGCTCAACAGTGAGAGAAGGAGGTTGTCGATGGGCCAGAACAAAACTGACATCAACGCCAAAGTCGTCACATAGCTACGAGGTTCACTCTGTGCGATATATGCGCCCGAAAAGCCGCCTTCGAAAAGGGTTTTAATAAACGAAGGTAGTGTGTCTGCACAGAAATAAAAGTAAGGGGCTAAACCAACTAAAAGACAGACAAAAAAAGCAAGAAACTCGCTTTTGAGGAAAAACCGCTTATCATTCAGAAACCAGAACAGAAAAATCACCCCCAGGGTCAGGAGATAGATTTCACTTTGAAAAACTCCGACTCCGCTAATGATTCCTAATGCAGCCGAAAATAAAAGCCGTTTTTTCAATACGTCTGATTCCAGGAGGCGAAAGAACAAATAAAATGCGAGCAGGGAAAAAAAGGCCGACTCCAGGTGAATGCAATAGGGATAGATAGCCCAGCTCTGGACTGTCATCGGGCTACAGACAAATATCAGTGCAGCGATTCCAGCCACATGCTTGTCAAGCCACCTTCTCGATATTGCATATATCAGAATCAAGATGCCAATGGAGTACAGTATCGGGACCTGGGAAAGAACCAACAGGGAGTTCCCAAATAGGAGGTATAACGGGATCGCAATAAGACTGGCAAGGAGTTCATTGCCCAGGTGTCCTTCTGTTCTATAAAGATAGGCAGGCCACCCCCTCCAGGTGCCATCAAGGATATCAAAAGCGAAGTTTCCACTAATTAGACTCTCGGGCAAATCCCCTCCGTCGTGAACAGACCACAAGTCAAAAATGACCATCCCGTTCCGGACTAATATGAGGGCAAGCATCAGTATCAATAGAAGTGCGTGGTTCCTAAAAAATGCTAAGAGACGGGTTGAGAATGACAGGGATAGATTTGAATTATCGGAAATCGTATTGACCATCGTTCTATGGAGCCATCACTTTTCCTGCAACCCTCTTGAGCCAGTGGCAGGCATGAGAGGGCACAATAATAGGTCGGAGGAAATGGTGCTCATAAGAGCGACGTCCGGGTTTTTGGACAAAGTCTTATTGGGCAAACCTTGATAAACCATGGCTGTTAAGTAATTGATCGGCAAAATCAAAGGCCCTTTTCATACATCTGTCTACGTCCATATACATGAATTCGCCTGTTCGCCCCAGAGTAGATACGCCGTTGCGCTGGTTGATATAGTCGAGCATCCGTTTCAAATTTGGGGCATAGTCTTTGCGATAAATTGGATAGGCATGTGACGCACGGGCTAGCAGTAGGCGTTTGACATCTCCCGGACCGAGGAAACCGTCTTCTGCAAGGCTCCCGATACACATATTGAAAAGTTCTTCTTTCGACGCGGTCCAGGCGGGGCTGTCCCTCAGGCACGGTATCTCAACCATGACAATATTTTCGCCCGGGGGACTCGTGAGGGGGCTGAACTGGTTCATTTCCGTTATGCGGTTGTAAGGCCGATCCAGAACGTAGATGTAGCCGCAGTTGAGAATATCCTGTTTTTCTGTAACCATCCCCAACGCAGTCAGGGAACGGTAATCCAATTTGTTTGCGCAAGAGAGTATCTCTGGTGGCGGTGATGGGTTCAGCATTTTGATAAGTTGGTTTAAAGGGATGGTCGAGACCACATGGGATCCTTCCAGCTCCTTTTGCTCCCCATGGCATTCATAGCGGACGCGGATCCGTTTGTCTGGAAGTTCGTCTACGGCGGTGGTCGAAGAGTTCAAATGAAACAGTGCCCCTGCCTCTCGAGCAGCGTCGGTAATCCGTTCGGCAATCTCCGCAAAACCGGAATTGGGGTAGTAGGTGGGAAGCATCTCACGTTCGATTAGAGAAGCGTCCTCACTTCCAATACGTTTGTGCAGCAGCAGACGCAGGGTATTGAAGAAACTCATGCGTGTGTGTGTGGGAATTGAACGTGAGGACAGCTCGGAACAAGGTAATTTCCAGAACTGTTCGGTATAAGGCTTAAAAAATGTACGGTACAGATGCTCCCCAAAGCTTCCAATGGCCCAGTCTTCCACCGTCTCGTCCTGGCCTTCTATCATCACACGTCCCTTGGGAAAGATCTTTCCCTTGAAAAAGCTCAAGGCGGTCCGGATTCCTGACCAGATACCCATCTGGACAAGAACGTTGTACGCAGTAAGAGGATAATCCAGATACTTTCCTTGATAATAGAATTTAACCTGTCTTGGCTTTGACGACAACCTGTTGTTGAAAAGAGCGAGGACGGTATCAAGGATCTCAGTATCCTCGGTAAAGAATGAATGAGGACCGATGTCCATGCAATAACCGTCCTCCCTATAGGTTCCGGCCAGGCCACCGAGCGTCTCGTTTGCTTCTATTACGGAGACCTTTATGCCCTGACTGCTCAGCCTCCATGCCAAACTCAGCCCTGAAAACCCTGCACCTAAAATGATAACATTTGGTTCCATTACTTGGTTTCAGCTTAAATAAGGTCAAAATGTAACATCTCAATAATTAGGCAGGGCGATAACGCCTGGATTCCGGCTTTAGCCGGGATGACGGGGACGTTTGCACTCATGTCATTACCGCGAAAGCCGGGATACATATTTTATGTTTATAAATATTTTTAAA
>CAZXCQ010000238.1:0-9805 GCA_964639275.1 uncultured Desulfobacteraceae bacterium
GGATATCCTTTTTGCCTGATCAGTCTCACCCGAAGGGCAATCGGGACGAGGCCCCCAAGGTTAAATCGAGGTCTTATTTGGGAATATCGAATAGACCAAATGTTGTCAAGCCGGATATTTGTCATTCGCGAGGGTTGAAATACTCCCTGTTATCGTATATTACTCCCTTACAAGAGGCGCTTGTGTTCGAAGTGGTGTATCAATCTGGCCTTTTTCAAAATTGACACTTGGACAGGGGTCCGGAATCCCCATCCCCCGGGCTTCAAAGGGTAAGGTGTTGTAAAGTAGTCACGGGTTGTGTCTCCAGCCTTCGATTATGATGTCTATCGGGCTTGGTGGTTCTGGCAAAGGTGTAAAATATGTTCGGTTTTCAGAAAATCGTTGAAAAGAGAATCCAGGAGGCCCTGGAGAGAGGAGAATTTGATGATCTCCCCGGGCAGGGCAAACCCATCCAGATTGAAGATGACAGCGGGGTGCCGGAAGATCTCCGGCTGGCTTACAAGGTGTTAAAGAATGCGAACTGTCTTCCCCCTGAGCTGCAATTAAGAAAGGAGATCCGTCAGATGGAGGACCTCCTCGATAGTATCCCGGATGAGAAGGAGAAATACCGTCAGATAAAGAAGATCAATTACAAGATTATGAAACTAAACCTTATGGGAAAAAGATCCCCGCTGCTTGAGGAGAGGGAGATCTATTACAAGAAGCTGGTTGAGAAGTTTGGTGAGAAGTAAGGGGGGATCGGACCTTGGATATGAAGAGGGATTACTACGAAGATATTCAGCTCCTGGGCAGCAAGGTCCTGTGGTTCTGGTTTCTTATGTTCCTCGCCTCCCTTGCCGTCCTGCCCTTCCTGATCCCAAACTACTATATCTACATGATCAACTATATGGCCATCCATGTCATTGTCACCGTAGGGCTGAATATACTTGTCGGTTATACGGGTCAGATATCGCTGGGGCATGCCGGCTTTTTTGCCATAGGCGCCTATCTTACCGTCCTTTTTATGACCAACTGGCATTTCCCATTTCTGCTGGCCCTGATCCTTGCGGCGCTTATTGCCGCATTTTTTGGTTTTATACTGGGACTTCCGGCGCTCCGGTTGGAGGGTCCTTATCTGGCGATTGCCACGCTCGGGTTTGGCATGGCCATTACCCAGGTCATCGGTCGATGGCAGGTCTTTGGGGGAAGGATGGGACTTGAGGTCCCCGATCTAACCCTCGGACCTTACGTCGTGAGCGATGACAGGCAGCTCTACTTCCTGATCATCCCCATCACATTTCTTATGGTTATGGGGGCTCGAAACCTGATGAAAACAAGGGTGGGAAGGGCCTTCATCGCCATCCGGGATAGCGATATCGCCGCCGAGACCATGGGGGTCAACCTGATGCTTTATAAGACCATGGCCTTTGCGGTCAGTGCCTTTTATACCGGTATCGCCGGTGGGCTTATGGCCTTTTTGCTGGGTTTTATAAGCCCGAGCTCTTTTAATTTTATTCTTTCCATATATTTTCTGGCCTTTGTGATTGTTGGGGGGCTGGGGTCTATCTTTGGATCAATTATGGGCGGGGTTGTCATGACATGGCTCATCCTGGTACTGGACAAGGTCCAGGAGATCCCGCATCTGGGGGAGGCACTGGTATCGTTTTCAGAGAGATGGATGAATGTCGCCGGTCTTCCCAATATCGCCAGCATAATTTTTGGCCTCATTATTATCCTGCTTGTGGTGTTTGAACCCCTGGGCCTCTACGGTTTCTGGATAAGGACAAAGATCTACTGGAAGACCTGGCCCTTTTGACGAATTCTTTGTATCTTCTCAATAATTAGCGGTAAGAATGTTTATTGTCAGAAGATCTGGATTCCGGCCTTCGCCGGAATCACAAGAGAGGCTAAGTTCACGTCATTCCGGCGAAAGCCGGAATCCAGGTGTCCTCCCCCTAATTATTGAGATGTTACAATTCTTTGTAACTTTAGACACTTTAGTCACTTTCTAGGGGATAGACAGATGTTTTACCAGCTCATTGTCAGCGGCATATCCTTCGGGAGCCTTTACGCACTCATTGCGCTTGCCATGGTGATCATCTACAAGACCTCCGAAGTACCCAACTTTGGCCAGGGGGAGATGGCCATGATCTCCACCTTTGTGGCCCATACCCTTCTGGTTGGCCACGGCTATTCCTTTACAGTCGCCCTTCTGGGCGCGCTTATCTTTGCCGCCCTTCTGGGGATGTTTTTGGAATTCGTCTTTTTGAGAAGGGCAAAGGACCCAAACATCCTGAGCCTGATCCTCATTACCCTGGGCTTTGAGATGGTCCTCTACGGGCTGGCGAGCTGGAAATGGGGGGCGGACCAAAAGAGCCTTCCCTTTCCGGTCTCTGATTTTGATATTATCCATCTGGGACCGGCCGTTGTAAGCTATCTGAATATGGCTACCCTCGCCATTTCGCTTCTCTTGATGCTGATCCTGTTTCTCTTTTTTAGGTACACAAAGGTGGGGATTGCCATGAAGGCCACACAGCAAAATGCCATGGCGGCGCGTATAAACGGGATTCGCACCAACAGAATTTTATCACTGACCTGGGCATTGAGTTCCGTTATCGGGGCCGTGGCAGGGATATTGCTGGCACCCATTGCCACACTGGATCCCAATCTAATGCTTGAGCCCTTGCTAAAAGGTTTCGCCTCGGCCGTGCTGGGGGGCATGACCACCCTGGTGGGTGCCGTACTTGGCGGGTATATACTGGGGGTGATTGAAAACCTCTTTGGCGGCTATATCTCTCTGGAATTTAAGTCCGTGGTGGCATTTCTGATTGTCGTCCTGATACTCTGCTTTAAGCCGAGCGGGCTCTTTGCCAGACACTATGTCAGAAAGGTGTGATTGAATTAATGATTGTCGAAGAAAGGCAGAGATCCCGCCGACTTTTTTTTGTAGATGGCCTGGGCATCAGTTTTGGCGGTCTTGTGGCAGTGGACAATGTCAGTTTTCAGGTGGAGTCAGGTTCCATATTCTCCATTATCGGACCCAATGGGGCGGGTAAGACCACCATCTTTAATTGCATCAGCGGCCTCTACCGGCCGGACTCCGGCAATATCTATTTCAACGGCGAAGACATAACAGGCCTCAAGCCTCACAGGGTGGCCCGGAAGGGGATCGCCAGGACCTTCCAGAATATCGAGCTTTTCTCCAGGATGACCACCATGGAAAACCTGATGCTCGGTCGCCACATCCACATGAAGACGGGTGTCTGGAGCGGGGCAACCTTCTTCCGCAGGGGATCCAAGGCGGCGCAGGAAGAGATCAGGCACAGGGAGAGGGTTGAAAAGATCATTGACCTCCTGGATCTGCAATCGGCCCGAAATCAGTTTGTCGGCAGCCTCCCTTACGGTACCCAGAAGTTGATAGAAGTGGGTAGGGCCCTGGCCCTTGAGCCCAAGCTCCTTTTGCTGGACGAGCCCTCGGCAGGGATGAATTCAGAAGAGAAACAAGATCTGATATTCTGGATCAAGGATATCCAGGATGAGCTTGGGGTGACTATCCTCCTGATTGAACACGACATGAAGATGGTGATGGATATATCGGACCGTATCCTGGCCATCAACTTTGGCAGGCCCATCACCGAAGGAATCCCGGAAGAGATCCAGAGACACCCCGAGGTCCTAAAGGCCTACCTGGGGGAGGATGAGGTCATTGAGCACGCTGCTTGAGATCAAGAACATCGAGACCTTCTACACCCTGATCTATGCCCTGAGAGGGGTATCCCTCACTGTGGATGAGGGAACCATCACCGCTATCCTGGGCAATAACGGGGCCGGGAAAACGACCATACTAAGGACGGTTATGGGCCTCCTGGATGATCAGCCGGAAAAGGGAACCATAGAATTTTTGGGGAAAAGGATTGACGGGAAAGACCCTGAGGCCATTGTCAGGATGGGCCTTTCCTATGTGCCTGAAGGCAGGGAGGTCTTTGAGGAGCTGAGTGTCAGGGAGAATCTCTTTATGGGCGCATATATCAGGAGGGATCGCGCAGCCATAAAAAGGGATCTTGAACAGATCTACGGCTACTTCCCCATCCTCAAAGAAAGAGAGACCCAGTGGGCCGGGACGCTCTCGGGGGGAGAGCAACAGATGCTGGCTATTGGCCGGGCACTGATGAACCGCCCCAGACTCCTCCTTCTTGATGAGCCTTCACTCGGGCTTTCCCCCATCCTGGTTAGAGAGATCTTTGATATTATCCAGTCCATCAAAAAAGACGGGGTCACCATCCTCCTGGTCGAACAAAATGCCCGCATGGCCCTGGCCATCTCAGATATTGGCCTGATACTTGAAAACGGCAGGTTCGTAATGAAGGGGAAGTCCAGGGAATTGATGGCAAACAAGGACGTGCAGGAGTTCTATATGGGGATGAGATCCGAAGAGTCGGCAAAGGGATATCAGCGCTGGAAGAGGAAGAAGAGATGGAGATAAGGGAATTCGGATCGCGGATTGCGGAATTTGGAATTCGGAATATGGAGTGCAGCCTTTGTATTACGAGCTCAATAGATTCTTAGGGAACTAGAAATGGTCCAGAAGACTGTGCCACAGGTATTTAAGCAGACTGTCAAAAGGTATGGCGATCGAGTCGCCATGAGAAAGAAGGAGTATGGCCTCTGGCACGACATCTCCTGGAACCAGTACTACAAATTCGTCAAATGGGTGGGCTCGGCACTGATATCAATGGGTGTGAACAAAGGGGATTGCATCTCTATTATCGGTGACAACTGCCCGGAATGGGTCATCATAGACATGGGAATCCAGTGTATCGGGGGTGTTTCAGTAGGGATCTATTCGACCAACGCCTGGCCTCAGGTGGAATATGTGATCCAGAATTCTGAGTCCAAATTTTTTTTTGTGGAAAATGAGGAGCAGCTCGATAAGTGGCTCCATTTCAGGGACAACGCACCCTTGTTAAAAAAGGTGATTGTCTGGGACCTGGAGGGGTTACGGCATTTTAGCGATCCCATGGTGATGAGTTACGATGAGATCCTGGAGTTGGGTCGGCAGGTCGCAGAAAAGGCGCCTGGCCCGCTTTCCTCGTCTGACGAAGAACAATCGCGCGGGAGTCTTTTTGAAACACGCATGCTTGAGGTGACGCCCGAGGATCTCTCAGTGCTTATCTATACCTCGGGTACCACGGGGCCTCCAAAGGGGGCCATGCTGACCCACAGAAACGTAACCTGGATGGGAGAAGCCATCACCAAGGATAATCCGGTATATGACACGGATGAGGTCATGTCTTTTTTGCCCCTGTGTCACATCTTTGAGCGCCTCTTTTCAGTCTTTGTGCACATCACCTTTGGATACACCGTTAATTTTATAGAAAATCTGGACACCGTGACGGATAACATGAGAGAGATATCTCCAACAGTGGGGTATGCCGTGCCCCGGATCTGGGAGAAGTATCTCTCTGCCATAACCATAAAGATGTCCGATGCCACCCGGTTCAAGAAGTTCCTCTTTGGTATCGCCCTAAAACTGGGAAAGGCTCGCGCCAACCTGAAGATGGGCTTCAAACCGGTGCCCATTTATCTTGAGGCGCTCTACTGGGTTGCCTATTTTGCCGTCTTTCGAAAGCTCAAAGAGAGGCTGGGTTTTGACCGGCTGCGGGTGGCCTATTCGGGTGCCGCGCCCATCGCGCCTGATGTGCTTCAGTTTTTCCAATCTGTTGGTGTCAATCTCATTGAGGGTTATGGGCAGACAGAAGGGACCGGGGTGACCTGTGCCTCGAGGATCGGCAAAGTGAAATTTGGAACCGTAGGCCCCCCCCTCCGGGGGGTGGAGGTCAGGATTGCGGAGGACGGAGAGATACTCGTGAAGTCCCCGGGTGTGTTTAAGGGCTACTATAAGAACCCCGAAGACACGGCAGAGACACTGAAGGACGGATGGCTGTACTCAGGCGATGTGGGAGAAGTGGATCAAGACGGGTATCTCAAGATAACCGATCGCAAGAAGGATATCATCGTCACCGCAGGGGGCAAGAACATTACCCCGCAATATATTGAAAACAAACTAAAGGCCAGCCCTTTTATCAATGATGCCGCAGTTATCGGGGACAAAAGAAAATATTTGACAAGTCTGATCCTGATCGATGAGGATAATGTGGTAAAGTATGCGCAGGACAACAAGATCCAGTTTTCCACGTACAGGGACCTGACCCAAAGCCCGGAGATCAGGAGGCTCATTCAGGGTGAGGTGGACGCTGTGAACAAGACACTCGCCAGGGTGGAACAGGTAAAGAAATTTGTCATCCTGCCCAAGAAACTCTATGAAGAGGACGGTGAGGTCACCCCGACCATGAAGGTCAAGCGGAGATACATAAACGAGGCCTTTAGTGACCTGATCGAAGGCATGTATGGGAACACGGGGCAGGCCCGGAACGAATGACGGCAGGGGAGAATTTTGGGCGTCACCCCGGTGAACCCCGGATCGGGGTCCGGGGCAGGCTCCGGAGTCCTGGTAACACTTTAAACTTTTGAAAACCGGGCAATGGGCATTCCGAACCCCCATTGCCCTCTCCAAGTGTCAATTTTGAAAAGGGCTAAACTGGGACTCAAGTCAATATATTCAGATCAACAAATGGAGGTCAAAAATGAAAAAGAAGAATTGGGTTTTAATAATGGGCTGCGCTTTTATGTTGTCCATTGTCATGGCTCTCCCGGTATTTGCTGAGAGGGGGGTTAGTAATACGGAGATCCGGATCGGGCAGTATGGGCCGCAGACAGGGCCGGCTGCCCTCTGGGGCGCGGTGGCCCGGGGGACCGGGTGTTATTTTGACATGATTAACGCCGAGGGAGGCATTCATGGACGAAAGATCAAATACTACCTGAGAGATGATGGTTATATGCCACCCAGGACAAAGGCCATAGTCAAGGAACTTGTGGAAGACAAAGGCATCTTCGCCCTGGCCTCTGGTGTGGGGACCGCCACCGGTATGGCGGTCAAGAAATACCTCCACCGAAAAAAGGTGCCCTGGGTGGGGCCCGCAACAGGGTCAAGCCACTGGGCCTATCCTCCATCAAAATACCTCTGGGCTGATTACCCCCTCTATTTTGACGAGGCCAGCATCCTGGTCAATTACGCTGTTCAGACACTGGGCAAAAAGAGGATCGCCTTTTTTTACCAGAACGACGATTACGGAAAGGAGGGGCTCCTTGGGGCCGAAGCGGCCCTGGCCAAACTGGGTATGAAACTCGTTGCCGCTGTCTCTGCCGAGCCCCTGGATACCGACCTTAGCTCGCACTGCATGAAACTAAAGGCGGCAAATCCCGACTGCGTTATCATGTGGGTACTGCCCAAACACGGGGCCATCATACTCGGTACCGCCGCCAAAATGGGCTTCAAACCCCAGTGGATGACGACAAGCACACTGAGTGATATCCCAATAATGTACAAGATTACCAAGGGTCTTTTTGAAGGGGTGATATTTGTCACCTTTGCACAACTGCCTGATTCCAAGGACCCGCTCATGATCAAGTACAAAAAGGCCCATGACGAATTTGCACCAAAGGACCGGTGGGGCATCTTTTTCTATGCAGGATTCTATTTTGTTGAGCCAATGGTCGAAGGCCTCAAGAGGTGCGGCCGTGATCTCACTGTTGAGAATTTTGTCAAGGCGATGGACAGCCTGAAGGATTTCCAGGGGATCGGTCCAAAGATCACCTATGGTCCGAAGAAGAGACAAGGGACTCGAACGGTCTTTCTCGCCCAATGCAAGGAAGGGGGCAAGATCGAGCGTATATCTGAATGGATGACCTCTGACATCGATGTGGAGCAGCTGATCAAGAAACTCAGAGAATAGCCGGGACCTACCGCTCATCGTCATTCCCGAGGGGTCTGTCCCTGCGAAGGCAGGGGGAAGCCATCAAAATTCGTTACAATTCAGCCGCTTGAAACCCGGGCAATGGGGATTCCGAATCCCCATTGCCCGGTCCAAGTGTCAATTTTGAAAAGGGCTAGATTGACATCAAGATTCTAATACCAGGAGGTTTGAAGGATGCTTACAAAGGAAACGAGTCGCTTCAAGGGGGCGTGGTTCAAGGGGGGGTTGATTTCCGTACTTATTGCCTTCATTTTGATGGGTTGTGCCACCACTCCGAAGGAATTCAATCCCGACATAAGGGGGCCACAGCTGATAGTGGAACCCGAGACCATCCGGTTGGGGGTTGCAACCTTAAAGGATACGCCCGTTGTGTTTAGAGGAAAGGGGTTTGAGCCCGGAGATTCGGTGTTTGTGGAATTATTAGGGGTGGAGAAAAGAGGTGAAAGGGTCAATCTCCCGATTGCCGACGGTGACGTGGACAAGGCAGGGTACTTTAAGGCGGAAGTCGGCACACTTGTGAAGGTTAGCGAGTTATTGAGGGCAAAACTGGGTTCCAATGAGGAGATGGAAACGATTATCATTATCACGCAGCCGCCGATACCTGTGGGAACCTATACGGCCAGGGCTACCAGCATGGAATCGGACAAGACAGCAGAGTGTAAAGTTGTCGTTGAAGGCCCGGGACTTTTTGACAGATTCAAAGACTGGCTCGGTGGGTTAATGGGGAAGATTGTAAAGCAGTAATCCTATAGCTACCTTGATCATAAATGGCTCTACTTCTGAAACCGGAAACCTAACCGCAGAGGTCCAAATATTTTGGTCGGTGCGTCTAAAAAAGGGTAAGCGTTCACAGGTTCACGGTTCAACGTTCAGGGCTAGGGACAAGGAAAAATCGAAGGCCCCAAGTCCTCGTAAAAATGCTCGTTTTGCCAGATCATTACCAAGCAAAGCAGCATTTTCTAGATTTCCTGGGATCTGGAAGCGGCCTGTCTTTCAGCGCCAACCGCTTACAAAATGGCGCACGGTGGCGACAATGCAACCTTTGAACCTCTGAACCCGTGAACGGTTACAAAAAAGGAGAGATCAACAGCAGTTGTTCCGGATTGAAGGGAGGTGATCCTTGTGAAGGGTGTTAAGGGCCTTCTGATCGTCTTGGTCTGTCTCTTAATGACACTTTCCGGTCATCCGGCTTTTTCTGCCCCCAGGACGACCCGGGATTCTCTCCGATGCCCTGGCAGTGCCAGGCTCGTATATGTGGGAGACACCAAATCAGTGGTCCTGGACAAATGCGGTCAGCCCACGAGCGTGGAAAGGACGAGCCGTGTCCCGGGTTATTATTATCGGGACCCGGCCGAGATGGGCCATGAAGAGTACCGTGAGTACCTGGCACAGGGAGCCGTACCTGGTGAGGAGTGGACATATAATTTTGGTCCGAGCCAATTTGTCTATTATCTGAGGTTTCAAAGCGGCCAGCTCGTTCGAATAGAGAGCGGGGGCTATGGCTATTAGTCTGCTGAAACCGACTTTCCAAGTGCGAGTTTTGATAAAGACATGCACCAGGGTTTGAGATGTCACAAAAAAAGCATTCCATCAAATTTTGACGGAATGCCTTTTTCTGTTTAGAGAAGTGATCAGACTACAGTAACATTTACGGCGGCAGGGCCTTTTCTGCCTTGCTCAATGTCAAAGGTGACTCTCTCGCCTTCATTGAGTGACTTGAAGCCGACCCCGTTGATCCCTGTATGGTGAACAAATACATCAGGACCATCTTCTTGCTCAATGAAGCCGTAGCCCTTGCGCTCGTCAAACCACTTCACCGTTCCTTCTGCCACAGTGACAACCTCCTTTCAGACTTATGTTGTTGCGGTTCCAGACTTCAGGTCGCCACTCTTGACAAATGGATCTCTCCCTGAAACGAACCCCCACCCTCAATAAAGAGAGGCCTTTATTGA
>CAZXCQ010000239.1:0-9801 GCA_964639275.1 uncultured Desulfobacteraceae bacterium
GGGTAATGGTGCTTCAGGATCACCATTGCCCTGGCAGGGGATTCCAGAGAGAAGTGCGACGATGAGCAGCAAGGTCTTTTGACGGAAGAAAATGGCCGGGTTATACGATGGTGGGAGGAGAAAGGCGGGTTCTCATTTCGCCGGGTGATTGGAGGAAGGATAAATGGGTGGTCGGGAAAACAAAAAGGCGGTACTGGTTATCGCCACCATGGATACCAAGAGCGCAGAGATCATCTACCTGAGGAATCGAATCCAGGAAAACGCCCTCGGCGTGGTTACCCTGGACACGGGGATTCTTGGTGAGCCTAAGGGTATCAAACCGACCATCTCGGCATCCGAGACAGCCGAGGCCGGCGGAACCACCTTGGCGGAAGTCAGAAAAAAACCCAGCAGGGGTGAGGCAGTGGATGAAATGCTCAAGGGGGCGAAGGTCATTGCAGAGCGGTTATTCCGCCAAGGCCGGATACACGGAGCCATCTCGCTTGGGGGGGCCGAGGGGAGTGTAATGGCCGCCGCTGCCATGCAGGTGCTTCCCCCCGGCTTTCCAAAGGTCATCATCACCCCGCTGGCCAGTGGTGTCCGGTCTTTTGGACCTTTTGTGGGTATTCGCGACATCATGGTGATGCATTCCCTTCTCGACATCGCAGGCATCAATGATATCAGCCGGTCCATATTTGACAATGCAGCTGCCGCCATCTCCGGGATGGTCCGACAGTACCGGCCCATGGAAGTCCGGGGAGACAACCTCGTCCCCATCACCACACTGGGGACAACGGATAGGGCCATGAGATTTATCTTCCAGAGGCTGGAGAAGGCTGGATACGCACCGATCATCTTTCATACCAGTGGCGTCGGTGGCCAGGTCATGGAGGATATGATTTCCCGGAGTTTTTTTTGTGGCGTGGTGGATCTTTGCACCAACGAACTGACCGACAACCTGGTCGGAGGGTTTCATGATGCCGGTCCCCACCGGCTGGAGGCGGCGGGCAAAATGGGTATTCCGCAGGTCATTGTCCCGGGTTGCCAGGACTTCTTTGCCCAGGGGCCGCCCGACACGGTACCCGAGAAGTGGCGGGCGAGAAAGAAATATTACCATAACCCGGCCTTTACGCTTATCCGACCGAGCATTGAGGAGATGAAAGAGATCGGCCGGCGACTGGCCGGGAAGGTAAATGCCGCCAGGGGCCCGGTGGCAGTCGTTCTCCCCTTACGGGGGATGAGTATCGGCGGGCTGGAAGGTGGCAGTACATACGATCCAGAGGGGGATCAGGCCTTCTTTGAAACGCTCAAAGAGTCCTTGAGACCCGACATCCCTGTGATCGAAGAGGAAATGCATATCAATGAGGAGCCTTTTGCCAGCCGGGTCTTTGAGACATTCGAGGTGGTCATGGCAAAGGGGGCTTTAAAACCACCGAGGGAAAGGAGATAATGACTATGGCCTTGAACTTCTCAACATGGAACATGGGACATCTGTGCTACCCGGATATCCAGGAATATCTAAAACACAAGGACATCGTGATGGTGCCCGTGGCCAGCCTGGAACAGCACTCCTATCACTGCCCGTTACTCACAGACAGCCTCCATTGTGAGGCGATCACCCGGATTGCGGCCGAGTATGCCCGGGTTTTGTACACCCCCCAGCTGTGGGTCGGGTACAGCCCCCATCACATGGGTCCGCCCAATCAGGGGCTTGGAACCTGCACGGTGCGGGCAGAAACCTGGCGAAACATGATGTATGATATCTGCCGGAGTTTGATTCACCACGGGTTTAACAAGATCATCATTGTTGTGGGTCATGCATCCAATATGAAGATCATTGACCCGTTGATGCGCAGCCTCAAATACGATACCGGCGCCCTGATCGGGGTCTGCAAACCCTATGCCGAGAATTACCTCGGCATTGTGGAAGATGTCCTGGAGGGGCCGGCCGAGGAGACCCCCGGGTGGCACGCCGGTGAGCTGGAGACGTCTCAGGTCATGTCGGTAAACGAGAAACTGGTCCGGATGGACCGGGCCATCAAGGGCGAGAGGACAAAGACCCCGCCGTTTCTACCGGAGGACTTCCTCAAAAAGGACGGGACCCCGAGTGTCGAATTCGAAGGCTATAATTACTTTGTCTTTCCCATGGAGCACCGGGAATTCTCCGATACCGGTCTGATCGGAAACCCGTTTCGCGCGAGCAAGGAAAAGGGCGATGAGGCCAACCGTCGTTTTGGAGAACACCTGGGCCGGGCCCTCAAAGCCCTTGAGAAGGTCAAGGTCGAGGTCAAAAACCGCGAGTGGACCCAGCGGGTTTAGGACCCGGGAGGGGAACGGCTGGCCGGGTATCCGGAAAGGAAGGGAATCTCAGATGTCAACAGACCTTCTCTTTGATGTGATTCTGAATGAAATCATTGACATCGTCGGCAATGACGATGTCACAACTCATAAGGCAGAGCGGATGGCCTATGGGCTGGACGCCTATCTGGTTCCTCAGATGTGGTTGGACCGAAGCCTGAGGCCACCAGGACCCGACTGGATCGTCTTTCCCGAGTCTGCCGGGGAGATCTGCCGGCTTCTCAAACTGGCTGTACGTCATCGGATTTCGGTGGTCCCCTATGGGGGCGGAACCGGTTCCCAAGGCGGGACGGTGCCGCTGTATGGCGGGATGCTCATCGACCTCAAAAAGATGAACCGTATCATCCGGATCGATGAGGAATCTCTTACTGTTACGACCCAGCCGGGGGTAAACGGTCAACACCTTGAATGGCTCGTCAACAAACAGGGGCTTACACTGGCCCATTATCCCGCCTCGGAGTATGGGGCGACCGTGGGCGGATATGTGGCTGCCCGGGGTTCGGGGACGCTTTCTACAAAATACGGAAAGGCAGAGGACATGGTGATTAGCATGGAGATCGCCCTGCCTTCGGGCGAACTGATCCGGACCCTTCCGGTCCCGAGCCACGCATGCGGCCCAGGGCTGCTGCAGCTCTTTGTCGGCTCCGAGGGGACCCTCGGGATCATCACCGAAATCACCCTGCGGCTTGACCCCATCCCGGAACAGAGGCGCTGGCGCGCGTACCTCTTTGATGACATCCGAAAGGGGCTGGAGGCTGGGCGTCGCATCATGACCCGGCGTCTCAGACCGTGCACGATGCGTCTATATGACGAGAATTCCACCCAGCGGATCGTAAAACGCGTCCTTGGCCTGGAGGTGTCGGGGTCCTACATGGTCATCGGATCGGACGGAGACAAGGCATCTGTTGACCTGGAAATGAAATCGATCCACGAGATTTGCACGGATCTGGGCGGAGAGGACCTGGGCCCCGAACTCGGCGAACACTGGTGGAAGCACCGGTATGACTTCTATTTTCCGCCGCTCAACTTGATGTTGCCAAAGATGTTTGGAACCGTCGAGACCACCGCCACCTATGATCGGATCTACGATATCTATATGGCAAAGAAGCGCGCCATTGAGGAGGGTTTCAGAGACTGGGGCGCCTCCTACATCGGGCATTTCTCCCACTGGTTTCCGTGGGGCGTGATGGTCTATGATCGGTTTATCATTGACAAACCGCCGCAGGATCCCCATGAAGCGCTTCAGCTTCACACACAGATCTGGGGCAAGGCGGCGCGCACCTCCATTGAGTATGGCGGCATCCTCAATGATCACCATGGAATTGGATTTAAACTCGGGTGGTTAATGCCCGAACAATACGGCAATGCCTGGCCAGTGCTCCAGGGGATCAAGGATCTCCTGGACCCACAGGGTATCATGAATCCGGGGAAGCTGGGATTTATCCGGAGATAACATCTGTAACATTTTGGCACTTTGAACCCCATTGCCCTGTCTAAGTTACAATCTTGATGAATTCGTAAAAAGTCGTCACCCCGTTGAAGCTTGTGCCGGACTCGATCCGGTAAACGGGGTCCAGGGAACCTGTAAATACCTAAAAGAACTGGATTCCGGCTGGAGTTTATCCCGTATTTGATACGGGGCCGGAATGACGGAAAAGTGGCATTGATGGGTTTTTACGAAACCATCAATCTTGAAGAAAACTAAATTGATAGTTTTTTTCTGTTTCATCGAGGCGCAAATCGATAATCGTAAATCCTATTGGGGGAGAAAGATAAGAGATGTTTTTGAATGAGAAGGAAAGGGCTGAAACGGTTTGGGCCTGTCGGTACTGTCCCATGTGTCATGTGGCGGATCGCGTGGCACGGTTGGTCTGCAGAGAATCGTACACCCCCCGGGGTCGTGGGGCGATCCTGTCAGCCATCGATCAAGGCCTCCTGGACTGGGACGAGACCGTCGCGGCGATCATGTATACCACCCTGAATGACGGGTTGCTTCAACAATGGTGTGTGGGAAATTATGACCACGAAGAGCTGGTCCTGGATGCGCGAGCAAAGATCTATGAGCGTGGATTGGCGCCAGAGACGGCCGTCAAATTTATCGAAAGGTTACGTTCAGAAAAAAACGCGGGTTCTCGTCCCGAAGAGATCCTTTCAAGGCAGGGGGTAAACACAGAGCCGGATGCGGAGGTGTTGCTTTTTGGCGGATGTGGCACCCGGGGTCCTGAAAGCAGCGCCCTGGTAGAGATAGGCAAGATATTCAATCTCGTGGGGGAGGGATTCAAGGTCCTGGCAGAAGAACCCTGTTGTGGATGGCCCCTTTACCAGCTGGGTGATCTTGAGGGGGCAAAGGAGTTCTCTGTGGTTGTCGCGGGCAGGATCAGGGCCTCGGGGGCATCGACGGTCGTTGTCCTGGATGCGGATTGCTATCGGATGTTGCTGACCCGGAACGGACGTTTTGGTGGCGATCTAAAAGGCATCAAGGTTATCTCTGCCATAAGCCTGCTGGCAGAGTGGATCACGTCGGGCCGGATCAAGGTCGAAAACAAGATATGTGCCCCCGTGACCTTTCATGACCCGTGTGCGCTGGCCCGTTATTGCGAAGACGCGGATTCCCCCAGAAAGATCCTCGCCGCCATCCTGGATGAGGATCTCAAAGAGATGGATAGCACCAAAAAACTGGCCAATTGTTGCGGTGCCGGCGGGATGCTGGCAGTGAATCGGCCGGACCTTGCCCGTGCGGTCGCCCTTCTAAGACTTGAGGAGGCGCGGGCCACAGGCGCATCCATCCTGGCAACCGGATGCCCCCGTTGCACAAACACGTTGACTCAATCGATAAATCAGAAAGGGCAAAACGGGCTCCAAATTGTAAACCTGGTAAGACTCGTGGCCCTGGCTGCCGGGCTCCTGGAATAGACCGCTCCGGGCCTTCTGGCGGTCTTCTATTGCATATTCAAAATGCGCTTGGCCTTTTTGATCTTTTCCTCCAGGTTTCCCTGGCGACCAATCATGATCCGTTGGGCCGCCGGTGGCCCGGCCCCGTGCATCGACTCGATCAGGTAGGCCACGGACCCGGCCCCGGCAACAAGGTTTTCGATCAGACGCAGGACCTTCATCCTGTCCACCACATCCACCCCCCCGGCCGCGCTAAGGTATTTCCGGATATAGGGGCCTGTGGTTGGATCTTCCAGGTCTCCCGCAGAGGGCATGGTGCCCAAAAGCCCGCCGGCGATGTCCGTGGCCAGCCGTGCCAGTTCATATGGAAAACGGGTCACGTTTAGCTTGCACACATTGGCCAAAAGCATGTCGATCTCATAATTGCCCGCCAGGGTCCGGTGTCCCCTGGCCGAACAGGCGATACCGCATGCAAACATGGTCTCATTGAGGTGGATCATCTCCACGATCTTGTCCTTGATGTGGGAGGCATTTTCAACGCCGTTCATCCGGGCGATAAGGGCTGTTGCGCCGATGAGGACGTCACCGACCCCCACCTTGCACCCCCCATAGCTCTGGCGATGATAGGCGGCAAAGCGCTCCACGAGTCTTCCGGAGAAGTTCACTTCTCCATCCATAAAGATCCGTTCCTCAGGGACAAAGACATTGTCAAAGACGGTCATCACCTCCTGGCCGCCAAAGGAGGGATTGCCTACATCCATCCGGGTTTTCTCCAGCTTGCGGGTATCGCTTGTCTGCCGGCCATAGATATATCGAATCCCCGTCGTATTTGTTGGGACGGCAAAACAGATGGCCCAGTCCTCTTCCCCTGGCCTCATGGTCATGGTCGGCATCACGATAATCTCGTGGGAGTTTAACATCCCGGTCTGGTGAAATTTGGCCCCCCGCACCACAACGCCATCCGATTTTCTCTCTACCACCCGGAGGAAGAGATCGGGATCAACCTGGTCTTTGGGCCGTTTCCCCCTGTCCCCCTTCGGGTCGGTCATGGCCCCATCCACGACCAGGTCCTCCAGTTGCACCCTCCGCCAGTAGTCCTTAAAACGCTGGTGATAGGGGGTACCGTGCTCCTGGTCGCATTCATGGGTAACGCTAAAGACGGCATTGGCTGCGTCCAGCCCCACGCAACGCTGAAAACAGCAGCCTGTGGCATTTCCACAGTGCCGTTGCATGACCACCTTGTCCATCAGGTCCTGGGTGCTCTGGTGAAGATGAGAAAAGCGGTTGATCTCTTCCCCGGAGAGCGAGGAGCTAACCCGGAAAAGCCTTTTGGTCTCATCATCATCCGAATGGGCACAATCAAATGTGACCGCCACCGCGGTGATGGATGGGTCGATCAACGGATGGTCCGGGAGATCTCCTCTTTTCTCCCCCATCACATGGGCCTCAAGCCCCAAAGATCGGATGGAATCGATATATTCGCGTCCTGTCTTGAGTGTCATATAGACTCTCCTTTGCGGATATGGCTGGATGGTCGGATTAGAACACGTGACATTGTTTGCTCAAGATACCCCGGCCCGACACCATGCGATTGATCTGATTGGTCCCTTCAAAGATCTGTGTAAGCTTTGCATCCCGCATGAGCTTTTCCACCACGGTCCCTTTCATGTAGCCCGAGCCTCCCAGGATCTGGACCGCGTCGGTGGTGACCTTCATGGCCGCATCCGTGGCAAAAAACTTCCCGCTGGCTGCCTCGACAGTACACCGTATATTCTGATCAAGCATCCAGCCCGTCTGGAGATACATGGCCCTTGTGGCCAGGATCAAGGCGTACATGTCGGCAAGCATAAACTGGATTGCCTGGAAATTACCAATCGGCTGGCCAAACTGTTGCCGTTCGCGTGCCCAGTTGGATGCCTCGTCAAAGGCCTTCTGGGAGATCGCAGTGCAAACCGCCATGATATTGACCCGCCCCCTGTCAAGGGCCATCATGGCCAGCTTGAATCCCTGCCCCTCCTCACCGATCAGGTTTTCCCTCCCCACTTCCACATTCTCAAAGAATATCTCCGCCACGATCAGGGCGCGGTGTCCCATCTTGTCCTCCACCCTGCCTACGGATACACCCGGTGTGTCACGGGGCACGGCAAAGCAACAGATCCCCTTGGTTCCCAGGGCCCTGTCCGTCGTGGCAAACAGGCACAGCAGATCCGAATCCTTGCCGTTGGTGATGTAACACTTGGAGCCATTGATGACATAGCCATCACCCGTCTTCTTGGCCGTTGTCCGCATTGAACCCGCGTCAGACCCTGCCTCCGGCTCTGTCAGACAATAGCACCCGCTCCGGTGCCTTTGGGTCATACGCCCCAGAAACATTTTCTTTTGCCCCTCCGTCCCCCCCAGAAGGATGGCACCGGTGGACAGATGCGATATGCCGATCATCTGTCCGATTCCACAGCAATCATAGTTGAGGGCCTCTGTGACGATATAGTGGGTCACGTAGTCCATTCCCGAACCGCCGTATTCCTCGGGTATATTGGTATACATGAGGCCGAGTTCATGGGCCTTTTTCATGATGGCCTCTGGATAGGTTCCATCCCGATCATAGTCAAGAGCGACAGGCCTGATTTCCTTCGCCGAGAAGTCCCTGGCCAGTTCGCGCAGTCGTTTTTGGTCGCTTGTGAGGCTAAAGTCGATCATCTTGGCTCCTCCTTCTCATATTATCGATCCGTCCCACCCCCATTGGTCCTGGTCGTCTGGCCTGAGCCGTTTGTCGTGTTACACGCCCTCAGATAATGGGAGTATGTCTCGTAGCCGAAAAGTTTTTTTGGAGTATCCCTTATCCCTCTCCTTATGTCAAGAATAGACAAATGACTTGACTGGACATGGATCTGGAACATAGGATGCTTCAATCTGCCGTCAACGACGCGCAGAACACCCCGTCGCTTGATCTATGGACATTAACAGTTCCCTCCTCTTCCGTAGATACTGTTGACGTTCCGATATTAGAGAAGAAGGGACTATGAGAAAGGAGACTGAAATGCGCGCCTTATTTGTGTTCACCCCCTCTGAATCCAAACGATTTATTGCCAAAGCTGTGGCTGAGTTGCCAGAGGTCGTAAAGGCCAAAGAAAAAGGAATGATCTTGATCGGTCATGGTTCCACCAACGTACGGGTGGCCCAGGAAATCCTTGGCGAGTGTCCGGCGCCGGATAAATATCTTTCCGGTCTTGTCATCAACCGGGTCCTCTGTATTACCCAGGCAGAGGAAAAGCCGCCCATGATCGTGCTCCAGAATGGAAAACAGGTTCCGCCCGAACTGACCATGGAAGAGACCCTCAAGGACTTTGATGCAGGATCAATATTTATCAAAGGGGCAAACGCCGTGGACCCCGATGGAAACGCCGGGGTATTTGTGGCCCATCCTTCGGCCGGGACCATTGGTTTTGCCTATGGGATTCTCAGTGCCAGGGGCATCCAGCTGGTTGTCCCGGTGGGGCTTGAAAAACTGGTCCCTTCGGTGAAACAGGCTGCTCAGCACCTGGGTCAAGACACCTTGTACTATTGCATGGGGATCAGGATAGGGATGATCCCCCTCGTAAATGCAAAGGTCATCACCGAGATAGAGGCCTTCCGCATCCTTTTTGATCTGGATGCAATTCACATTGGAGGCGGTGGCGTGGGCGGATCAGAGGGGTCGGTGGCCCTGGTCGCCGAAGGGGAAAAAGAGAGACTGGATCAGGCCGTTGAATTGATCGGATCCATAAAGGGGGAGCCGTCCCTTCGAACAAAAAAATCGTTATGCATCAATTGCCTGCCAACAAGCCCAAGCACGCTTTTATCACCCGAGGAGCAGTTTTCTGAAGCAGAACCCAGACACTGCATGTACCAGGGAAAAAAGGAGGAGGACCTTCCCGCATTTTTTCGGCAACAGGCCTAGGAACTCAGATCCCAATCCACCGGCTCTTCCTCAAGGATTGCGATCGCCCGCAGGGGGGAACCGGTTCCCTTACGGATCCTGAGTGGCAGGGCAATAAAGGTAAAGCGCTTCCCCACCAGTTGATCCAGGTTGCACAGATTTTCCATGTGGGTGACCCGGCGCTCGCGGCAGACCATATGACATGGATAGGTCTTATCCAGAAACATGTCCGGGCTGGTGTTATCCACCCCAAAATTGACCACACCCTTGTCAATGATATATTCGGTGGCCTCTCTGGTCAGGCCGGGCTGGTGCGAGGCGTATTCGGGCTTTCCGTAATAGTTGTCGTAATGGCCGGTGTAAAACAACACCGTGTCCCCTTCGCGAATATCCAGATTCCAGCGTTTGAGCTCGGACTCGATCTTTTCGGGCCCAAACTGGGTCTGCGGGGGCACGTCGCTCACATCGATGCAGATCGCCGATGTAATGCAGTGCTCTAAAGGAATTTCGTCCACAGAGGGCGCGTCCGGATCAGTGGACAGATGGCTGACAGAGTCAATGTGTGTCGGCCCGTGATCGCACATCATGATGCCGCTGGACTGGTAGGAAAACCCGGTTCCGAGGGTACGCCCGGATTCTTCATGGGACATGTGTTC
>CAZXCQ010000240.1:0-9780 GCA_964639275.1 uncultured Desulfobacteraceae bacterium
TCAAAGTCAGGGATGTTATCAAAGGCTATCCTGTCATTGATAACGATTGAAGGCACTGCCGGCCTTCTGCCGCATTGTCTTGTCAATTCATCAAACCTTCGCAAGCCCTCCCGGTCGCCCACATCCACCACATCCCATCTCAGCATACCCGCGTCAAATTCGGGGGAGATCTCTTCGAGGATTCCAATTGCCAGATCGCAAAGCATGCATCCCTTTTTCTTTGCAACGATTTCCACCATCACTCCTTGAACGGTCATAATTAGCCCTCCCTGTGAGACCTCTTGTCCATCCGTGGTGTTGAGACTCGACACCGCAACGGATATGGAGGGTAGAGGCCCTAGATTCTTTGTTCTCGAATACCGCTGTAGACCGCCTTGCAAATTCCCGACACCCCCCCTTTTAGACCCTCGGGGTTCTTGTCTCCTTCCGTGCCCTTGAGGGATTCAATATACTCTGCCGCATCTGCCAGACCCTCCAGTACGCTTGCGGTTTCCAGATGGGGTCTTATGGTAAACAGCCATCCTTGGTCATATGGATATCTCGAAATCATCTCGGGCGACGCTTTGACCTCGGTGTTGAAACGAATAGTCCCCTTGATGGGGGAATCGATGTAGAGGATCTTGCCGGTAATAGCGAAAAGTATTGTCTCGCCCTCTCTCACTGAGTAACCTTGCGGCACAAGCCACTCCAGGTCAATGAGACCGCCGGCCAAGACCAGCGCCGGGTGGCTCAGTCCAAAGATGATTTCCACGCCATCTGGTTTTGCCCAAAGACCCTGTCTGGTTAGATAGAAAAGGTCCTCAGGGATCTCGACCCGTTTTCCCAGAAATTTTTCGATAAATGCCATCTCTTCTCCCTTTTTGTCCCAAAAGACTTACCTTTTTAGAAGACGGTTGAGGACCCCTTTTTTCTTGGGCTCGGAAGGCGGGAGCCCCAGGTGTTTACATATAGCCCCTTCCAGTTTCTCCTCTGAGATGTCCGATCCCTCCACCACAATCTCCTCCCCTACCATGACCGCCGGGGCAACGGGCAAATCCAGCTCAAAATACTCGTCGGTATTGTATTCTTCTCTTGGTTTGGAAATGGTCTCCATCTCAATGTCATACGTCTCACCCAGCCTGGGCATTATCTTCAGAAAATGCTCTCATGGCTTTCCCCTGGGCTCGTTAAGAAAAAACCTGATTTTTAACATTTCACTCCCTCCTGATGAGTGCGTTGCTAGTTGTCGGTTGCCCCTTGAAAAGGAGGTTTCACTGCCTCCGCCATCCGGCTCAGAAACTGATCCGGGGGAAGATAATCCACGCTCATGGCCGAGGGGCCGGAATCCAGGACTAGTTGAAAATACTGGATTCCCCCGTATCTAGTACGGGGCAGGCTAAATCAAGTCCGGAATGACAAACAAGGCAAATTCTGACTTTCTACGAATTCACCAAAATTGAATGTTTGTGTCTCAGTGGTTCAAGAGACCAATAGAAAAACAGCTCGCGAATTCAGTTGGGTTTAAGAAACAGAACTATTGAGAGAAGTAAATACTATTTAATATCAATTAGTTAATGCCACCCTGAAAGGGCTGCCATCTATAACTTACCTTCTTTTTTGAGCTTTGTGATAAGGAAGTTGGCACCCGAGCGGGAAAGCCCCAGGTCCTCGGCGAGTTTGGACGGGTCAAGCGAATCCGTATTCCGCACCCAGGACAGGACCTCATCTTCCAGCTCCTCCAACCAGTCGTCAAAAAGGGCCAGAACCGACGGATCCGCCACGGCCGCAAGCTGTCTCGATTGGGCCACCTTGTCCACAAGACTCTGGCACATCTGCGTTGGATCGACACCTTCGTCCATGCAGGTGGCCAGTCAGAGGTGGACCAGGCTGGCTAGCTTTTCGTCAGAAGGTTCTCCCACCAGGTCCAACACGAACTTGATTCGCTTATCTTCTTCCACAAGAGGGAGCTGCCTTTTCACGACAATTGAAAGCGCAGACACGGCCTCTTCAGGCTCCATCTGATCCAGCGATTCTTGAATCTTCTCTATGCTCATTTAACACTATCTCCTCAGACTAAAATGTTTCTCTTCTGGCCAAGAGGTCTGTTGCCAGTTGATTCAATGCCTCGAGGATATCAATGACCCTCTTGTCAGATATCTCGTAGTAGATAAAAGGGCCGCTTCGCTCCACATTCACCAAAAGAGACCGCTTTAACTCCTTAAGATGATGTGAGACAAGGGGTTGAGAAAGCCCCAGTTCCTCAACGATCCGAGACACAGACTTTTTTCCTTTACTCACACATATCAAAATCCGCAAACGGTTCTCGTCCGAAAGGCTTCTGGACAAAAAGGCCAGTGAGTCAAGTCTCATATCCCTTTTGGGCACATCCCTTAATCCTGCTCGCTGCAATTGATCCTCCCGGTTCTATGAGCCGTCAAGATTGTTCCCCTCTCAGGCACGTGCCAGAGAAGCGGAGGTCATAAATAAACATATCAACAAGCTTTTATATGTTGGTTTTGGGTTTCTGTCAATGGAAATCTGACTAATTCGTAAGAGTCAAAAATTGTCCGCTTTCGTCATTCCACCGAAGAAGGGAATCCAGGGAAATAGACCACTTCTGGACTCCTGAAGAGTACAAATGGCGATCATGGCCAACGGGTTTCCTGAGACAGAGGTGTCGAGACCGCAAATTCTAGGCTTGATTTTGTGGCGTAGGGGTTGTATAGGTATCTGGGATTTGGAGAACCGTCGGTTCGACCAAAACGCCATGCCCAGAATAGGGTGAAAGGAGGTGAGGGATATGCCCTTTGTCCGTGTGACGAGTTTTCCGCAACCAAAGGAAGTCCGGTCGGAAATCGCCGAGGGAATCACTGAGGTCATTCACAAGGCGACCGAAGTCCCCAAAGAGAACATTTGGGTCGTGTTCGAGCCTATGCCAAAGGACAGCTGGTCAGCAGGCGGAACACTGATCTCTGAAATGGGGTGAAGAACAGGCAATTTGTTTCTGGAATCGTGTTGGGTGCCCTCTTTTTCTATGGAAGGCCCGCGGAGAAATCGGGGCGAAGCGTTCGCGGCTTCAGCCCCGGTTTTTATTTGAGTCCCGTTTTGCGTAAGGCTTCTGCAACTTCATTAAGCCGCGTCTGAGGGGCATTCCCGGCAGAGGGAATCCCGAAAAGCCCCCGGGGCTCTGCAAGACTTATTAGCGATCATCCGGGCGTTGAAAAATCCCCCAAATGGTGATAGGTTGGCCTGACGACCAAGCGTGGTGCGCGTGGTTAGAGCGGTCTAAACGTGAACCCCACTGGAGACTTTGCCCTAGAAAAGGAGGAAGGTGACACCTTAGCCTTTTGAAATCTGGGGAATGGCGATTTAAAAAACGAATAGGAGGGTGATATGAAAGTCTTGGCTCTAAACGCAACCTATCGTCCCACAGGGACAACCACCCGCCTGACCCAAAGCGCGTTGAAAGGAGCGGCTTCTGTTGGCGCTGAAACCGAAATGATCTTGCTTCGCGACAAAGATATCCAATTCTGCAAAAACTGCCTGACATGCTACAAGGATCTGGAATCTGAAATAGCGCCTTGCACGATCAAAGATGACGTTGGAGAAATTCTGGAGAAAATCCGAGACGCCGATGGAGTCATTATGGCGTCTCCAGTTCATTGTGGATTTGTTACAGGGCTAATGATGGCCTTTACTGAGCGCATAGCTTTTAGACTTTGTCGTCCCACGGGTGAATTCATGGGGCTCAAGGGCTGTCCTGAACCTCGGTTGACCGCCAAGGCGAGAGCGGTAGCCACTATTGTAAGCGCAGGGGGGGTGCCGATCGAGCTGAGAGAGTATTGTGACCTGGGAACACCATGGATGAAAGAAAGTGCGGTGTTTTTTAATGGTGAGTGCATTGGCGACATCTATGCCGGAGCTGTCTTTACCAAAGAGCTTCAAGGCGAAGAATGGTCCAAATCGTTTTTGTTCAGAGAACTCAC
Organism: uncultured Desulfobacteraceae bacterium; assembly: GCA_964639275.1. GTDB lineage: Bacteria > Desulfobacterota > DSM-4660 > Desulfatiglandales > Desulfatiglandaceae > CAZXCQ01. The sequence continues at coordinate 3,966 of CAZXCQ010000240.1, forward strand.
AGAAGAACAACTCCAGGAGGCCTATAATCTGGGCGTAAAGATGGCTGAGACCATAAAGGACAAGAGGGTACGTCCCTATGATCCGAAGAATGTCCTAGGTATTCAGGGGAATTAGAGCCCTGACTTCATTTTACTTCGTCGGATCGCATCTTATTCAGTAAGTCAGGGCACGCTGCCCGCCCCTGTTCAAGCCAGGGGCAGGCTCTGTGCGGGCGGCAGGGCATTTCGAGGTTTTGTCATTCCCGTGAAGGCAAGAATCCAGGGAAATCAACCACTTCTGGACTCCAGCCTTCGCGAGAGTAACTGTCGCGAACGGTTCTTAGGAATTGATCATGTTTCAGTATGTGCGATAGTTATGCTGTACCTCTGGAATGCTTCTGGGTTAATCATCTTTGTGAAATTCAGGATAAAGCTTTCTTGAACAATCCGGACAAATGCTGTGGGTGAAATCTGCCCCCGAGTGATCATGGATATAGGTTTCAATTTGACTCCAATACCCTTTGTCATCGCGGATCTTCTTGCAGGAGGCACAGATCGGGGGCAGACCGCTTAGTGTCTTGACTTTTGCCAAGGCATTTCGAAGTTCACGAATCAGATTCTCTCGTTCCTCCTCGGCCCGCTTTCGGTCCGTGATGTCTCTCAAATAGGCCAGAGAAACGGCTTCTGCACCATAGGTGGTTCTTGTAACAGAAACCTCAATATTAACGGGCTCCCCGTCTCTTCGAATGCCCTTGAATTCATATTTTGAGGGAACCGATTCTCCCTTCTGTCTTCGTGATGCGAAGTCAGCCACCATTTGGAGATCATCAGGATGGACAACCAGGGATAATGGCTCCCCTATGAGGTCTTTAGCGCCTCCTCTTTCTGCATGCGCTCTTCAATTTCAGCACCAAGTTGCTTGTTGGTTTTCACTAACTCGGAGGTCCGCTGTTCTATACGGTTTTCCAACTCAGCATTTAGTCTTTCCACCTCCTCTTCCCCCTGTCTGCGCTCTTCGAGTTCCTGCTTTAACCTTTTGTTCTTAAAGGCAAGGTCTCCGATGAACTGCGCAATGGCTGAATTGTACTCCAGGATATTTCCGACCCTTTCGCTGTCGAAAACGGGTACTCGGTCAAAGGCATCAAGATAGGTCGCAATATCATAACCCAGCTCCTCGGCCTGATGAATGAAGAATTCACGATCCGGAACCTCATCTTTGAAAAAAAACTGTCCTAAGATGATGGTCCCAAGGTGTACCCCATCGACTACAATAGGAATTCCTATGTCCCATAACCCGTTCCGGCATCTGTGTCTATAAGGCTTCCCATCCTTGATGCGATTTGAAAGATGTCTGCCGCTCTCAATACACCGCTGCTTGCTTATAGGATTAACGCGATGAAATTTTGTGCAGATTTCCTGCCACCCAGCGGCTGCAAATACCTCGCCATCATAAGGGTCTGTAATTCCAATGGGCAACCCGCCTCCCCTATAATTTGCCTCAACCATATTCTGGATAGGCCCAAAATCTATCAACTGCGACAATTTCATGCTCTTCCCCATTTTCAGAAGTGGACTATTCTTAAGCAGGCATTCATGATGCGGGCCTCAGATAAACCCCTCGAGGAAAATTTGTTCCTATCACTGTCTTAGGGCTTGTTCAAAAGTAACTGAGCAGAATTGACGCTCAGATTTGGGTCAGATTTGGTTGCCGTGATTGAGTGAAGCCACAGGAATAGTGAACTATTTCGAGAACTTCACCATTGAGCGGCGACCGAAGATGGCCCAAAGCAGAGATGGGAAAATGTTAAGTTATTTTTGAACGAACCCTTGGTATAGTAAGCGATGAGGAGCGTTCATATATATGCTTCAAGATAATAAAGATCAACCGAAAAGGCGTGAGATAAGGTAAATGCCCACCTTTGAGGACTCCGATCCGCGCCAGGACACCCGGTGATGGGCATTTCCTACCCAAATTGACAACTGTCGTTGGATTGGGGTATCAATCTAGCTTTCTCCTGAGTTTTGAGCTTAGACAGGGGAATGGGGGTCCGGTTTTGAAGAAAGCCATACTAAACCCACAAAACCAATTTCCGAAACAGAGGAGGGATGCAGGATGTTTAACAAAAAAATATCCAGGCGAAATTTCTTGACCCTCGCTGCCATGTCAGCTGCCTGCGTGGCCCTTGACTGGCGGGGTATTTCCAGGTGTGCGGCCAAGATGGGGCCAAAGGGGGACTATCCCACCGTGGTTATCGGTTCGGGCCTTGGAGGGCTCTGTTGTGCAGCCCACCTGGCCAGGCAGGGTGTTCCTGTAACCGTACTTGAAAAGCATGAGATCCCTGGAGGGTATGCCACTGCTTTTGACCGTGCAGGAGGAAAATTCCGTTTCGAGGTTTCTCTGGAAGGTACAGCAATAAAAGGGGATTCCACTGGCCGTATGCTCGGTAATCTCGGCATCATGGATAAACTCCATTTGGTAGAGCTACCCGATGTCTACAGGGTCAAGATAGGTGATAAGGTGTTTTCCTTCCCCCAGCGAAACCCCGAGGCCTTTATTCAGGCACTCAGCGATCAATTCCCCCACGCGGCGGATGGGATTCGGGGATTTGTTCAAGAGGTCATGGGAATCTTTGATGAGACACAGAAATACGGGGAGCAATCGAAATTTCTGAAGACTGTGCTCAAACCCATTTTTCCCATACAATATGCCAAGATGTGGGCGGTCAGGAACAAGACCCTGGCCGAACTCATGGATAAATATGTAAAGGAACAGGCGGCAAGGGATGTGCTCTCAGCCATGTGGGGGTACTATGGTCTCCCGCCTTCAAAGCTCTCCGGTTTTTATTACTCAATAGCAACCGGCGGATACCTCAAAAACGGCTCCTATTATATCAAGGACAGGTCCCAGGCCTTGAGTGACCTGCTGGTCGAAACCATTGAAAAAGCAGGCGGAAAGGTCCTCTATGAAACAGAGGCAAAGGAAATCATCGTGGAAAATGGGGCGGTCAGGGGGGTTAAAACAGCTTCGGGCGATGTCTTCCCGGCAAGGGCTGTTGTGAGCAATGCGAGTGCACTTACAACTTTCAAGGATATGCTCTCGCCCCAGGTGGTACCCGAAAAATACTTTAAAAGGCTTTCCTCTTACAGACCGAGCATTTCTTGTTTTATTGTGTGGCTGGGGTTGAACCAAGAGTTACGGGGAAAGATTCCATGGTACAGCACAAGCGTCGGGTCGGGTCAAGGGCCTGAGGCCGATTATCTTTTCTGCCTGAACGGGGATGTGGAAAAATCCGGATTCGGCGTAACCCTTTACGACACCCTTTATAAAGGTTACTCTGCACCCGGCACCTCAACCATGACGCTCCTCTGCCTCTCAGGCTATGAACCGTGGCGAAGATTTGAGGCGGATTACAGGGTGGGCAAAAAACAGGCCTACAATAAGGAAAAGGAGCGGTGGACAAATATTTTAATCAGGCGCGCTGAGGAGCAGGTCGTTCCAGGGCTTCGATCTATGATCGAGGTCAAAGAGGCAGGGAGCCCACTTACCTGCTGGCGATACACGGGGAACTCCGAAGGGGCTATCTATGGATTTGAGCAGTCAATGGATAATGCATTCATGAACCGGATCAAAAACAGGACCCCTATCAACGGCCTGTACCTTGCAAGCGCCTGGGGCAGCCCGGGAGGCGGATATTTAGGGGTGCTCAAGGCCGGGGAACAGACCTTTCAGCTGATGATGGAGGACTGGGGCGCCTGATGATTTGCCGGGAATCACGGGGAGACGCCGGGAGTTCCTCAAAGACCCTTTTCATTATTGATCCCAACATGGTTCCGGAAGTCGATTCTCATTGACTTGAAGTAATTTCTAGTCGTTAATGTCAGCGTTTCTTAACTCATTTTTATTTCAACCGTAACTTTTCAAAACCCGGGGGGCTAATGGATTCTGCCTCGCCCCCGGCTGCAGCCAGGTTTTCGGTTGGGGGCCTGTATTTCTTGTCAAGAACGATAACAGATCATGGTGTGGTAACATGGTAATCGCCGGCTGCAAAATAGTTGCAAATGTGTTTAGATGTTCCAATAAATCTCAAGGGTAGCAGATTCACACATCGACCTCCAATTTCAACAGCCTGGGGTGGCGTACCATCTCCAACGAATGTGCCATTTGAGCCCTATAATCTGGAAACAAGCCAATGAGTCTGATTTTTGATAGAGCCCAGTTCCAGCAGAAAGAGGGTCACGCCTTTGCGATGAAAATAAGGGTTTCAGCTCTAATAGTAATAACCGTTCTCCTCTGCGGATGCGGTTACATGGATATGTGGGCGACAAAATGGACGGGAGAAATCATGCACGAAGTCAGCCCGTCCCACGAACGGATCAAAAACATCTCTCCTGAAAAATGCAGCTATGTGAGCGGATACATCAAGAGCAATGATATTGAAAAACTGACAAAAATCCCCTGTATGATCGCAGCTTTCTCTGATGATTTTTTAGATAATGAACTGGTTGACTCACAGCAGTTGTCATGGTTCCACAATTCATATTACCTATATCTCCCCAAAGGCCGGTTCAGCATCGTGGTGTTTGCAGACCTTGATAATGATTCAGTCTTTGAACAGGATGAACTTGTAGGAAGATACAGCGGCCGGGAAGGCCTGGCAGTAAACCCTGACAAATATAGGGGTGGGATCCTTGAAGGGGTTGACCTTGAGATTTCTTTCGACAGTCCCGAGGTATGGGATTCCCCTGTCAGAATAAAGGTGGCTGGCAAAGACTCATATGTAAAAGACCTCGATGACCCGGTCTTCTCCCCTGAAGTCGCAAAACTCGGGGTGTATTCAACGCCCGCTTTTCTGAAAAAGGCAGGCCAGATACTCTATTTTGATGAGCCATGGGACAAAGAGCGTATCCCGATAATCTTTGTCCATGGCGTCGGGGGGACCCCCAGGGAATGGAGATCTTTTGCTGAAGGAATCGACAGGAAGATCTACCAACCGTGGTTTTTTTATTATCCCTCAGGTCAGAGCCTGGAAAAAACATCTGAGGCCTTTTACAGGTTCTTTCTTTGCTATGACCTTGACAGGCTGAAAAAGCTCGTTATCACAGCCCACAGCATGGGCGGATTGGTCGTCAGGTCAGCGATCAACAAATACATACCGCACAAGAATAATGATATCCTCTACATCTCCTTTTCGACACCCTACGGCGGGAGTGAAGCCGCACAATCAGCCGTTGAAAGCGCCCCGGTCATAGTCCCCTGCTGGAAGGACGTGGCCAGCCGCAGCAAGTTCATAGCAGAGCTTTTCCGGCAGAAAGTACCGTCCACCATCCAATTTCACCTGTTTTTCGCCTATCGCGATGATGCCATAATAAAGATTGGAGAAAATACAGACGGGACAATAACCCTAAAGAGCCAGTTGGACAAGAGGGCTCAGAAAGAAGCTGTGCAGGTTTACGGCTACGACGAAAATCATGTAAGCATCCTTTCATCCAGGGAGGCGCTTGCAGCATACAACGAGATACTTGCTACCTTCGCCAAGACAAAGACAAAAAATCCGTAGCCATCGCAACTGCGGCCTCCACAGCGGTTCCATATCCATTTTTTAAGGGATTGCCCGGATACTACAGGAGACAAGCTGTTTCCTGCACCCCGTAGCAACAAAGGACAGGGTACGCCCATGCTATCCTGTGAGCCCCAAGATTACCTCGGCAGCCAGCCTGGCTGCCTTTCCAGCGACCTCTCCTCACCGATCATGCCCCCACACACTTCCGTATAGCCGGCAATCCCCCCCGGGAAGGCCGCTGCTGCCTTTATTGCCCCCTTGACCCTCTCATCATC
>CAZXCQ010000241.1:0-9748 GCA_964639275.1 uncultured Desulfobacteraceae bacterium
CCCCGTATCAAGTGCGGGATAAACTCCAGCCGGAATCCAGGTGTCCTCCCCCTGCTTATTGAGATGTTACGTTTTGGTTAGGAAAGGAGATGTTTTCGGTGGTGGGAAAAAAAGAAAAACTCAGAAAGCTGTTTCACCCGAGATCGGTGGCCTTTTTTGGGGCCTCCAATAAGCCCGGGAAATGGGGCTTTATTATACTGGCCAATCTTATAAACGGCGGTTTTGGGGGAACCATCTATCCCATAAACCCATCCGAATCTCAGGTCCAGGGGTTGCGGGCATACCAGAGGATTGCGGATATCCCGGATGTCCCGGATCTGGCGGTGATCGTCGTGCCGCCCCAGGCCGTTCCGTCCGTAATCGGCGAGTGTGTGGCCAAAGGGGTCCAGGCAGGTGTTGTTATCACGGCGGGATTTGCTGAAGTGGGCGCCGTGGGTCAGAGACTTGAGCGGGACACGGTCAATCAGGCCCATAAAGGGGGCATGATACTGGTGGGACCCAACTGCAACGGGATCATGAGCCCGCCAGAGCGACTCCATGTCGCAATGCCGCCGATCTTTTTCCCACCCGGCCCCATGGCTGTGGTGGCGCAAAGCGGAAACGTGGCCACCTCAATCGCCCGGCGGGGGGTCAAGAGGGGTTTTGGGATCAGCCGCTTTGTCAGCAGCGGCAATGAGGCCGACCTGCACTGCGAGGACTATTATGCATATCTTTCAGAGGACCCGGAGACCCGGGTCATCCTCAGCTATATCGAAGGATTCCGGGACGGTCGGCGGTTTTTTGCCGCCGCCAGAGAGCTGACCCGGAAAAAACCGATCGTCATGCTCAAGGCGGGGGTCACCGGGGTCGGCGCCAGGGCTGCAAGATCACATACCGCCGCCCTGGCGGGCGCTGATCTTGCCTTTGAAGGGGCATGCAGACAGGCGGGGGTCATCCGCGCCGGAAATATCGATGACCTGACGAATATTGCGGCTGGGTTTGTGGGACAACCCCTGCCCGCTGGAAGGCGCGTGGGCATACTCACGGCGGGTGGCGGATGGGGGGTCCTGGCTGCAGACGCCAGTGCCCGGGCAGGACTGGAGGTGCCCGCCCTATCAGAGGAGACCATCACGCAACTGGATGCCTTTCTTCCAGCATGGTGGAGTCGCAGCAACCCGGTAGATCTGGTGGCGGGTCTTAAGCCTGATCACCTTGGGAGATCCCTGGAGTGTCTCCTTCGATGCCCGGCGCTTGATGGCGTTCTCCTGCTGGGAATCATGCCCGCCTTACCCTTTCGACCGGTCCCACCGTCTGCCGGCGCGCAGGCCGTTGAGAAACAGGCCCAGGTCCTGTTGGAGGCCATCGGTAAGGTCTTTGATCAGTTTATGGGGCTGGCTGCTCATTATCAGAAACCGGTCATCATCGCCTCCGAATCTCCCTTCTCAGTGGAAAACCTGGAGAACCGGATGGCCCTCATGCTGGGGCAGAGGGGTTATGTCTGCTATTCGAGCCCGGAAGATGCGGCGGTTGTTATGGCCGGCCTGGCGCGTTATGCGGAATACCTCGGATCTTAAATGCGCTCAGGCTTAAAGAGGATATCACTGGCGTCTCCTGGCCCGCAGGGTCTCGGCCCTCCCCGGGCAAGGACTAGGCCGGTCATCCGACGGTTAGGGCCTTGAGCTGAACTCCCATGAGTCTTTTTCGCCGACCTTCGCCAAAGGCCTCATCGTATTCCTTGATCAGCTGTGTCAATATATCGGAATGTAGAGCAGCATGCATTGCTTCATAGGTCTCAAACTCATAAAGGGTGAGAAACCGATATTCGTCTTCGCCCTCCAGGATCTGATAACGACGGCCGCTCAGCACACCGGGAAACCTTTCGAGCGCCCGTGGCATATGCTCCTCATTGTACCAGCGGTTAAAGGCCTCTTCGTCTTCAGGTTTGACCTTTGCCATAATGATAAAAACTCCCTTCTTGTGCATGCCCAAAACCCCCTCATAATCGTCTCAAACCCATTGGTCAGTAGTACGTTTTGAAACCCGGGTTATATGGGGATTCCGAACCCCCATATACCCCTGTGCCACTGTCAATTTTGCAGAAAGCTAAATTGATACATTGGTCAGAATAAACAGCGATCAGCCGCCCTTTTCGGGCGCATCCCTTGTGATCTTTTCATAGAGGTCGCGGCGGTCGATGACTCTCCGGGCCTTAAATTCGGTTCTTTCCAGGGTGCCCGGTCTGAGGATCTGCACATTGGTCCTCAGCCCCCGCGTCTTTAGGGCGGCCTCAAGTGTGCTCGACAGGTCGGGAACGAGCCGGGAGGCCAGGTCGGGGGCAGGTTCGGCCTGGACAATCAACTCGTCCATGCTCTTTTCGCGGGTGATAATAATGCGGAATTCGTCGCCAAATCCCTTGATCCCCCGGATGGCATCTTCTATGGCGCTGGGATATACGTTCTCTCCCCTGACGACAAACATGTCGTCCGCCCGGCCGTAAACACCCAGGGGCAGCCTCGGATAGGTCCGGCCACAGGGGCAGGGATCGTTGATCCATCGGGTGATATCGCCGGCCCAAAAACGTATCATGGGTTGTGATGAGCGTTCGAGGTGTGTATACACGGTGACCCCTTCGGTACCGTGAGGCCGCCGCTTTTTTGTTTCCTGGTGAACCACTTCGGCATAGACGATATCCTGCCACAGATGCATCCCCTGCCGGTATTCACATTCGCAGTTTGTCATCCACGGCGACATCTCGGCCGTTGAGCCCGAATCGATACAGATCGCCCCGTAGATCTCTTCGATACGTCTTTTTGTGGAGGGCACACCCGCACCGGGCTCACCGGAGAAGAAGAGGATCCGGAAATTGAAATCCTCGCATGGATCAATTCCTCTGGCTCTGGCCTTTTCCGCGAGATAGAGGCTGTAGGAAGGAGTACCGTAAAAGACAGTGGGTCTTACCTCTTTGATCCATTCAATGGCCCTTTCGGTTTGACCGGGAACACCGGCACCAAACGGAAAGGCCGCGGCACCGAGGCGTTCCGATCCTGCCAGCGCCCCCCAGCTTCCCAGGTAGAGGCTAAAGAAGGAACCGATGAAGACAGTGTCTTCGGGACGCATCCCGAAACCCCACATGACTCTGGCGTGGGCCTCGGCTATCCGCCTCATGTCTCCCTTGCTGATACCGAATGCGGTGGGTTTTCCGGTTGTCCCGGAGGTCCCGTGGACCCTGGCAAGCTCATTTTTCGAGATGCACAGGTTACTCCCGAAGGGCGGGTGTTCCAGTTGATCCTGGCGAATCTCTTCCTTGGTTACAAAGGGGATCTGTTCAAAGTCTTCTAATGACCGAATCTCCCGGGGGCTTATCCCGGCCTTGTCCCACTTTCTCCGGTAAAAGGGAGAGCGTTTATAAGCATAGTCAAGCTGGGCCTGGAGCTTGGGCAGAATGACGGTTTGTTCCCTCTCTTCGGGATCCATCGTCTCCAGATCCCTGCTCCAGTATTTCGAATCGGATGGAGGCAGGTAGGTCGGGTCATACTCAGGTGGCCATTCCTTTTGCATAATAACACCCCCCCATCGCCTTTTGGGATACCCCCTTTGGTTCGCCTGCCTCAAAGAAAGGCGAGAGACCGATCCGCATCTTTGGGGATCTCACCCCAGCATCTCCAGGAACGTGTCGATCCTGCGCATGACCTCAGCCTCTGAGTAGACCCTCTCATCGGCATGATCGCCGTCCAGTATGAGTGCCGGGATCTTGAGTTTTTCCCGTATCGCCTCCACCGCATCCAGTGCCCCCACCGATAGGACACGGCAACTTCTGTTCGAATGGGCGATGACCCCATCAATACGATACGCCCTGATATCTTCGAGAAGCCTGTCGATGTGGGCATCCACACTGGTATTGAGTTCACCCCCAAGGGCCTTGCGTGCCAGACCCTCCAAAGGCCGATTGCTATCCATCCTTGTGGTGCCCCATACGTATTGGCTGTAGTCGCTTATGGGAAAGACACAACCCCTGTCTTCAAAGTAACCCAAGATCTTTAGATTGTACCAGAAGGGGATATTCATCCACAAAAGGCGGTGTCTCTCTTCCTCCATAGTAAGAACCCCCTTTTTTTCGGCTGCACGCTGTGCCGTCTCATGGTAGATCTTCTTCATGAGCTCTGCACCTTGCGGGGTGCCTGTCAGGACGATCAGGACAAAGAGTGCATTGGTAAGGTCAGACAACCCAATGGGCGCCGGCACGGTCTTTTGCAGCTCCAGCAGTCTCTGCCAGTAGTCCACGACCTGGTCACTCAGCGCCACCACCTCTGCCAGCTTCTCATGGCTGATCTTTGACCCCAGGATCTTTTCGACCTCGGCAATGGCCTCTTCGATCTCTTTTTGGGCGTAATCCACATAGAAATCTGGCATTGCTTCGGGCTCCATCACCCGCGGGGTATTCACAAAGACAACCGGCTTGCCGTATATCTCGTGAAGGGCGTCCCACCATTTGAAATAGTGTGTGCAGGCGCTGCTGGTGATAAGGAGCAAGTCCGGCTGCCCTATGCCCCCCATTGGAAGACTTTCACCGCCGGTGTAAAGGTAACCGAGATGGTTCCGGCAATAGGAGCACAGGTCCTGGGCATAGTGGTGCGATTCGGCCCTTTTACAATACTCCCCGGATGCATGTCTAGCAGCACACACGCAGGCATAGTTTTCCGGGAATGCGAGCTGAATACCGGCGGCGTAGGCCACCTCTATGAGAGGATTTGAGGACATGAGCGCATAGGCCATGGGCCTATGGGTCTGGACGTCGCTGTAATGCCCGGCTATGCTCGCGGCAATATCCCTGTTAAAGGCCGGTCGTTCTCTCTTTTTCCCATCCGCCATTTCTCTAGACCCCGTCAGCCCTTAGGATCTCCAAAAACGCCTCTATCCTTGTCCGTAACGACGCCATATTCATTAAGTAGTCGGTCTCCAGGTGCAGGGTGGGTATCTTGAACCTCTCCCTGATCCTTTTGTCCAGTTCCGGATAGACAAATCCCTCTGATTCGCAGTTCTTGTTGATGGCAAATATCACGCCATCAACCCTATATTCGGCTATCATTTTCGAAACAGATGCAAATCTCTCCCCAATGGCGGTATTGAACCCGCAGGGAGTCCGGGTATAAGCCCTGGCCAGAGACTCCAGAGGATATTTCCCCTCCTCCACGACGTGCCAAAACGACCTTGACCCATTGTTGACATCGTCGGCAACAATCGAACCCCCGCAGGACGCGACCATTTCCCAGAGTCGCGTATTGATCACACAGCCCCCTGATATGAGGAGCCTGGCATCCCCGGCCGGCGATGGGGGTCTGTGGCCAACTTCGGTCAAGAGCTGCGCCATCAGTTGATTGTGCTCTTGTTTATCAAGGACCAGGCCGGACATCACCATGATGACGGCCTCGAATCCGGAAATGGGTGGCGATTCGGCCTTTCTCAAATCATAGGCCTTTCTCAAGAGCCCTCTGTGTCTGTTGTAAACCTCGATGGCCTCATTTAAGGAGGCAGCTGAAATCTCTTCTCCCGTAAAGCGTTCGAGGTTTTTTTTGACCCTTTCAAGTTCTCTCACAAAAAACCAGACGGCGTTGGCGCTTCTCTTCCACGGCACATTCAGATAGTCGATAAACCGGAACGGGTTGTGCCTCTTCCAGGTTTGATAAAGAAATGTGACCGCCTCACAGCTCCTGGGGATGATAGCGCCATCGAGGTACGGGTATTTTCCCTTGAGTATCTGGTCCCAACTGGCCCTCAGATAAGAACAGAGGTAGGACTGGAGATGAGAATCAGCCACCGTTATCAATTCATCAAAGTGCGGGTAAATCCGAACGGGGTGAAGTCCTGCCGCGTATATGAGTTCCTCAGGAACCACAGGGTGAAAAAGACCGATCGTCTTGCGCCCGGTCCGGGTCCTGGTCTCCTCAAGAACAGCCGGTGCGTTGCGGACGCTATATGCCATCCTTTCCAAGGCGTCTGACATACTTGCTCGCCCCCTGACTCTATCTCTAGAATGAGTGACCTATATCACATCCTCTTGGAAGGGTTCAAGTCAGATGCCCCCTTTTCGGTTGACACAGCAGGCATTTGTCTCCTATACTTCTTGGCCCAGAGGCAACCGATTGTCAATCAATTACGGGTTTTGAATCATTTCGGGTTTACACGGACGTCATAATCTTTGTAAAGGAGAAAGGCAAATGGATCCGGACAAATTTCTAAAAGGGAAAAAGGTCCTTATTGTGGATGATGAAACGGATGTCCTTGAACAACTGGTCGAGCTTTTGGATATGTGTCGGATAGATACCGCCACCTCTTTTGAGGAAGGCAAAAGACTCCTTGAAAGCGAATCTTACGACATCGCAGTCCTGGATATTATGGGCGTAAAAGGGTTTGAACTCCTTTCAATTGCCAACAAACAGAATATCCCCGCCCTTATGCTCACCGCACATGGCTTATCCGAAGAGAATCTAAAGAGATCCGCTAAAGAGGGGGCTCACTACTACGCCCCCAAAGATGAAATAGACAAAATCGATCTGTTTATTGCCGATGTGCTTGAGGCAATAGAAAAGAAAAAGAGCCCATGGGAGAGGTGGTTCGAGAGGCTAGGCAGTTTCTATGACAAGAGATTTCATGGCACACACTGGAGGGAACAGGAACGGGAGTTCTGGGAAGAAAAGACAAAGACGATGCCCCATGTCTAATCCGGTAAGGCCCCATTGTGGACAAATTTCTTCAAAATTGGAACCCCCATTCCCCTGGTTTCAAAAAGCCAAAAGGTTACAAAAAAACCTATATGATCCCGAATTTCGCAAGTATATTTGAGGAAGCCCTGCTATTTGGGGCTCCGTAGACAAAATTCGTTCACCGATTGGGTGAAGGAAAATCCTTGAGGTAGCCAGTACGCTCGGGCCGTCCGTAAAGACACTTGCGAAATACGGGATGATACAAATGTCCTAGTTCAGGAGCCTTGTCTCTGTCCCTTTCTTTGTGATCCCTTTAAAAATGACGAGCTCTTTTCCCGCAGTTATCCCGTCTTTCCATACCTGCTGGTCATTTCTCAAGGCCTTGCCCCTTATGCTGGTCGTGCGCGGATATCTATAATCCATATGTTTTTGCAATAAGGGGTCCTGGATCTTGATCAGCGCAAGCTTACCCCTGGTCTCTTTTCTCTCCTCGCTCTGCAGCCTCAGTTTTGAACGAAACCCTTCTATGATGCCGACGGCAAAGTCGGTCTTGCGAAATCGATTCAACCCCTTGTCTTTGTTGTAGGCATGCCATTGGGAGTCGATAAACCGCCTGACAAAGTCATGGACATAACTGGCTATTCTTACATTTTTTAGGGTTCCACTGATCTCCAGTACACGGCCCATCTTGCCCTTTTCCACCACATAGGCAGGAATCCAGATTCCATAGACAAAATAAAAGTCCTGTAATAAGGCCGAAAGATGATAGTCTTCGCGGAAGTGACGAAGGGCAGGGCTCCCAGCAAAGATGCTGACAAAATGGCGATCTTTGTTTCTGGCGAGAAGATCCACATTGTATTTTTCGATAAACTCATGGGCCTTTGCCATGGCTGCCTCGGCTTCATGCTGGTTCTTGCTCTGGGCGAGGGCCATAAGCTTTTTGATTTGTCCCATGATCTTGTCTTCAGGACCGGTGGAATCGTGTAAAATCATCTCATCCAATGGCCTGTAATCCCCCGAAGCCTTTGGGTCGGCCCTCAGAAAATAACAGGCCCTCTTGAACGCTGGCCCGTGGGGAGGTTCATTGCGGACGTCGAGGACCTGTTCAGCAAACTGATGGGCCATTTCATGGAGGAGAATCTCACGCACGGCGTCCCACGAATGATTGAGCACAAGATCACGATTCAGGCATATCTCATTGTGCTCTCGAGACCAATATCCCCACTTGCCATTCATATCCCGGAGGCTGAACAGGGGTCTCCGGAATTTCTCCCTTTTGGAGGCGTCTAGAATCCAGCAGGACTCTTCCCATTCACAGGAAAGCCCATGCAGGATACGACGTTCCAGTTCCTCCTGAATCATGGAAGCCTTCATGGCCTCCTCCTCCTGAAATGGCATTGTTTTTTCTCCCCCTGAGCTTCCACCCATAGGGGTTTAGTGCCGAGGATCGGGGAAATTGAAAACTTGGATCAAGTGCCCCTGATTTTGAGAAGCGCCTGCTCTATTCTATCAAGGGCCTCTTTCAGCACAGAAGGGCTCGTGGCGAAATTGATGCGGATATGGCCTTCTCCAGGTGGGCCAAAATTGGCACCACTCTGGACAATGACCCGCGCCTCTTTCCGAAGGTATTCGGTCATTTCCTCGCTTGTCTTTCCAAAAGAGGATATATCCGGAAACAGAAACGGAGTTGCCTGGGGAACCGGACACCAAACCCCCGGGATTTTGGTCAACCGGGCTATGGCGTAGTCCCGCATCTTCCGGAGATGGATCATCAGTCCCCTGAGCCAAAGATCGCTATGGACAAGGGCAGCTTTGGCAGCTGCCTGGGCCAGGGTGTCTGCGTGAACGATCATGCCGTGGAGCCGTTTCTTGAGTTCCTGCATGTGCCTTCCACGACAGACGAGGTAGGCAATTCGATAGCCCGGTATGGCAAAGGCCTTGCTAAACCCAAAGACAGTGATCGTCCGTTCAAAGAGATCCGGGCTCAGCGATGCAATGCTGATATGCCTGCCGTCATAAATCATGTCTTCATAGAGCTCGTCTGAGAAGATCAAAAGGTCGTTATCTTTTGCAATTTGGCCGATGCCCGTCAATTCCTCTCTTGTAAAGACCCTTCCAGTGGGGTTGTGTGGATTTGCGACCATCAAAAGCCGTGTCTTCGGGGATATCCGCCGTCTGAGATCTTTCAGATTTAGCTTCATGTCATCCTGAAAATCGATCGGACAGAAGACCGGGATCGCCTGGGCATTGTAAATGTTTTCCATAAATGGCGGATAAACCGGCCCCGGACATATCACAGCCTCGTCACCCGGTCTCAGGGCATAGTAACAGGCCAGAAAAATGGCCAACATGGTTCCCGGGATCATGTGGGCGTCTTCGGGACCCGCAGGGATATGGTTGACCCGGTTGAGCTTTTCACAGATGACTTCCAGGACATCCGGATCTCCATCATAGGGGCCATAGGGTGTTCGATCTTCATGAACCGCGCGGATGATGGCCTCCTTGATCTCATCCGGTGCCCGGAAATCGATGTCAGCCACCGAAAGCGAGATCACATCTTCTTCCCACCGGCCCCACTTTAGGGCAGCGCGCTTCCGAAGAAACTCCTGATCAACTGTCTCAAAATCTGTCATGGCTTTCATATGGCAGGGGATCAGAACGATTCCCGGTTTTTGAACCCCTTTGGCCTACCCTCTCTGTGACTTCTCAAAAAACAGCATTTTGGCTTTTTGAAACCCGGGAAATGGGGATTCCGGGGTCTGCCCCGGATCCCGCCCGAGACAGGCTCTGATCCGGGATTCGCCTCTCTACGTGCGTACAGGCACAGGCAGGCCGGAACCACGGAAAAAGAGGTTTTTTGACTTTTTGCGACTTAATCAAGTTTGATGGTCTCGCAAAAAGTCGTCACTCCGGTGAAAACCGGAGTCCAGAGTCTCCGTAACCAATGGAAAATACTGGATTCCGGCCCTTCGGCCATGAGCGACTCGACATGAGCTCGTCGACATGTCTCAGGGCCGAATGGCTTTCGCCGGAATCATTCATGCAAGAGGCTTGCACCCCGATGGATG
>CAZXCQ010000242.1:0-9594 GCA_964639275.1 uncultured Desulfobacteraceae bacterium
CACCTACGGAATTTGCGAAGAGTGCGGAAAAGAGATATCCAAAGCGCGATTAAAGGCTCGTCCTGTAACCACCATGTGCATCACCTGTAAGCGGAAACAGGAGGCAGAAGAAAAAAAGCGAGACCTATGAGACTTTAAACAGACAAAAATGGAAGTATCCACTTAGCTTTCTGCAAAATTGACCGTGCGACTTGACAATGCCTATTTGGGTGTGACGTAACGAATGAGGGTCAGTATTTTGCACCATGGTCCTTTTTTATCTGATCGCGGTCCACCTCTCCACCCTCTGTCTTTGGCAAGGAATCTACAAACACCACATGTTTGGGTTTTTTGTATCTGGCGATCCGGGATGCCACAAAATCGATGAGTTCCTGGGGCTCTAAAGACGCCCCCTTTTTCAGGACACATATGGCCTTGATGGCCTCTCCCCACTGCTCATCCGGCACGCCGATAACGCTGACCTCGGCAATGCCCCCGTGCGCAAGGATCGTCTTTTCCACTTCAGCGGGGTATACATTCTCCCCCCCGGGCTTTATGAGCTCCTTCTCAGCCTTTCGTTTTACGTACCAGAGATAGCCGTCCTCGTCGAATCGACCGATATCTCCGGTATGGTGCCAGCCGTTTCTAAAGGTATAGGCCGTGTCTTCATCACGGCCCCAATACCCCAGAAAGACCACGGGAGAGCGGACGCAGATCTCCCCCGGCGTTCCTACCGGGACCTCGTTGTCGTAGTCGTCAAAAAGGGCAACCCTTGCCAGTGGCGTTGGCTTGCCCGCGCTCCCCGGCCTTTCATCCATGAAACCGCGGGTAACCGGGAGCGCCTCTGTCTGAGCGAATCCGGTTCCGAAGGTCACATTGGGGGCAAACGCCTTAAAACGCTTGAGGTTATCCGGGCTGTCGAGTCCCCCCACGCGTCGCAGGCTTGACAGATCGTATGCCCCTCCCGATTTCTCATATTTCTCGATCATCATGGTCAAGATTGGCGGGAAGTGGAAAAAATCGGTCCCTTTCTCATCTTGAATCAATCGAAGCGCCAGTTCCGGATCAAAGCGTTCCATAATGACGTTTTTTCCGCCCGCATGCATCATGCCCATTGACATTGAAAGTGCCGCGATGTGAAATAGGGGGAGAATACATATGTGGCACGCCTGCGGTCCCAGGGCGTTGAGGGCCATCATCTGTATGTTGCTATAGACGATGTTGGACTGGCTCAGTAAGGCCCCCCTGGGTTGACCCTCCACTGCCGCAGTATGGATGATGACAAATCCAGAGTCTCCCCCGATGTCAAATCCGGCCGCGGCCCCCTCTGCCGAGTAAAGTTCTTCAAAGGGATAGAACCCTTCGGGCACATCTCCTCCGCCAATGGTATAACATCTTTTGATCGATTCGACCTTGCCGGCGGCCTCCTGAACCGTTTTTCGGTATTCAGGGCCGGCAAAGACAAACCCGGGGGTGCAATCATTGAGGACATATTCGACCTCATTTTGTTGAAACCGCCAGTTTACGGGTAGGAGGATGGCCCCGATCTTGGCCACCGCCCCGTAGAGGATCAAGAACTCATCGCAGTTGTGCGATACCACCCCCAGCCTGTCGCCCATCTCTACGCCTTCCCTGATGAGACCCGCCGCCAGTCTGTCGCATTTATCCTTAAACTGCCTGTGGGTCAGCCGGGTATCATTAAAGACAAGACATTCATGATCTCCGTAATACTGGGCATTCCGGCAGATAACGTCATAGATGGTAAAGTCACGGATTCCCATGATAGCTTATTCCCCCCTTACTCAAATGGTTCAACGAATCATCGGTCAAGGTTTACTCCGAAACATAAGGCAGGGGCCAGATCCTGAAGTAATCTCTTATCCGGATCCATACCCCCACAAGCCCCTCGGGTTCTAAGATGATAAAGAGAATGATAAGCCCGCCGAAGACCAGCTCTTTCATTGGCCCCAGATAGACCGTGAAGTTGGGATCATAGACATTGGCGATAAAGCTGACAAGGAGATCCAGCAAGACAGGAACGAGGGTAATAAAGATAACGCCAAAGACTGTACCCACCAGTCTCCCCAGCCCCCCGGCCAGTACCATGGCGAGGAATAGGATAGAGTGCAGGAAGGTATAGTCTTCGGGGATTGCTGTCCTGAGCAGTCCGGCAAAAAGCGCGCCGGCGATACCGGCAAAAAAGGCGCTGATGGCAAAGGAGAGCAGCTTGTAGCGGAAGATCGATATGCCGATGATCTCGGCAGAGACATCGTTGTCGCGTATGGCGATAAAGGCGCGGCCGATCTTTGAGCGGATCAGGTTTTTGCCCCCCCACATCATGATTACCGTAAGGACAAAGAGAAAGAGGAAATAGTACTGGTTTTTTGCAAGAGAGATCCCAAACAGGTGCGGGGTGGGAAGCTCAATCCCCCTGATCCCCCGCGTCACACCCTCCCAGTGTATGATCATATATTCGATCACAAACTGAAAGGCCAGGGTGGCCACCATAAGATAGAAACCCTTGATACGGAGCGAGGGGATGCCCACAATTATTCCGAAAAGGGCGGCTATCAGACCGGCAATCAATATGGAGAGCACAAAAGGGCAGTCGAACTCTGTGATCAAGAGGGCTGAGGTGTAAGCCCCCACTCCCAAAAAGGCGGCATGACCGAGGGAGAGGAGCCCGGTAAACCCGATCAGGAGCTGGAGGCCGATGGCAGCGATGAGGTTGATCAGGATCAGGTCCATGATAAAATAGTGGTATTCGTTTGCACCGATACCAAAGAGGGATCCCACATACATCAGGCCCACGAGGGCCAGAAAGATCACAAACCACGCCCGCATAAACCGGGTGCGAAAGATCCTTTCATCTTCTCGATAACTGAATACAGCGGTAGAAGAAAAGTAGTCACTGTAGAGTTCCGATATTGATCGCACTAAATGACCTCCTCTATTGCCACGGTCCCGCTGAACTTTGAAATCCGACCATCTTCATAACGGATCTCGATGTCCAGGTCATGCTGCGGCTTTGACTCGTACAGGTCTTCAATCAGGGCCTGGTATCTCTCATTGACAAATGCCCGCCTCACCTTTCGGGTCCTTGTCAACTCTCCGTCGTCGGGATGAAGCTCCTTGAGAAGGATGGCGAACCGCCTGATCCGGATGTTCTCCGGGAACCGTTCACAGATCTTTGCAATCTCATTTCGCACCAGTTCATAGACCTCGTGCCGCTGTGACAGATCCTGGATGGTCGTATAGGATATCCCCCTCTTCTTGGCCCAGTTTCCCACGTTCTCCAGGTCAATGCTGACGATGGCCGTTACATAAGACCGATCCCCGCCGCACACCACCGCCTCAAGGATGTAAGGGCTAAATTTCAGCCGGGTCTCTATGTCCTGAGGGGCAAAGCGCGTGCCATCGGCAAGGGTCATGATGTCCTTGGCGCGATCAAAGACATAGAGATGACCATCCTCGCCAAAATACCCGGCATCGCCGGTTCGAAGAAAACCGTCCTCGGTGAATCCCTCCCTCGTGGCTGCTTCATTTTTGTAATATCCCAGGTGGGTATTCTTTCCCCGCACAAGGATCTCGCCCTCTTCGGATAGCTTGATCTCAACCTCCGGGATGGGGACACCCACGGTCTCGGGTCTCACATCGTCCCCCCAATGGGTGGTGGCGATTCCAGCGCATTCGGACTGGCCAAAGACCTGGCGGAGATCCAGGCCCAGGGCCTTAAAATACTTAAAGACCTCCGGGGAGATGGCGCCCCCCCCTGTGACAGCCATCCTGACCCGTCCAAGCCCCACCTTGTTCTTGAGGGGTCTGAGGACGAGAAAGGTAAGGAGATGGTGCAGAAACCGGTTCCATTTGCCCGGATCTTTCCCCGCCAGCTCGGCATCCGTGCATTTGAGGGCGGTCCCGATGGCCTTGTTATAGAAATAGCGCTTGACCGCATCGGCGTTATCCATGGCGGCCTGGATGATGGAGATGATAAACTCCCAGACGATGGGGGTCCCGCCAAAATAATAGGGCTGGAGCTCAAGGAGATCCTTCCGCAGTGTCTCGGTCTCTTCGGGGAAATTGTAATGGGCCCCTACCGTCAGAAACCGGGTGACGTTATAGAGCTGCTCACCGATCCACGACAGCGGGGCAGCGGAGAGGAGTTCGTCCCCCCGCTTCATCTCCACCACCTTCCCGTAGCTGTTGGAGGCAAATATGAGGTTTTCATGGCTCAGCACCGAGAGCTTTGGTTTTGCCGTGGTCCCAGAAGTGGTCAGCATGATGGCAGGCTGGGCCGGGTCTATCTCTTCGGCCCTCTTCAAGATAAAATCTTCCTGTCCTGTCTCCGCCTTGGCTCCGATTTCAAGGACATTTTCAAAACGGACCAGAAAGGGATATTCCTGGTAGTAGTGACTCATGCCCCGTGAGTCCCAGACAATCACCTTCTCGACCTTGTCCTTGAGCCCGTCCCATATGATGAGGATCTTGTCCACCTGCTCCTGGTCGCGAACCACCAGAAACCGGGCATCTGAATAGGAGATCAGGTACTCCATCTCCTCGGCCAGGCTGTCTGGATAGGCACCCGTCGGGATTCCGCCGGCAACCATACTCCCGAACTCGGCGATGATCCATTCCGGCTTGTTGTCCCCGATAATGGCGAGGGTATCCCGGGGCCTCAACCCCAGCGCCTGGAGACCCAGGGCAAACCGCTGGACACTTTGCTGGAACTCGCGCCATGTCATGGGGCTCCAGACACCGTATCGCTTCTCCCGCATGGCCACTTCGTCGGGCATCTCCTGGGCGTTTTTGACAATGAGACCAATCAGATTTTCGCCGAGCATACCCCCTACCCCCTCTTCTCTCTGCCCAGATAGGCCTCGATGACCTTTGGATCTTGTTGGACCTCCTCGGGCGTGCCTTCGGCGATCTTTGTTCCGAAATTGAGGACGCAGACCCGATCGGAGAGGTCCATAACGGCGGCCAGGTCGTGTTCGATCCAGATGATGGTCACCTCCAGATCACGCTGGACATCCAGGATATAGCTGGCCACGTCCTCTTTCTCTTCCACGGCCATGCCTGACATGATCTCATCGAGGAGGAGCAGTTTTGGGCGCATGGCCAGTGCGCGAGCCATATCGACACGCTTCCGAACCCCAAGCGGGAGGATCCCGACGGGTGAGTAACGAAAGCTCGAAAGGCCCATGAAATCGATGATCTGCTCCTCGATCTCTTTGCGGTGCTTCATCTCGTCGCGCACAATATTGGGAAGCCGAAAAAAACTCCCCAGCAAGGAGGATTTCATGAGAAAATGACGGCCCAGCTTGATATTGTCCAATACGGTCATCCCCTGAAAGAGCTCCACCTTCTGAAAGGTCCGGGCTATCCCCAGGGTGGCCACAGCGTGGGGCTTGAGGTTATTTAGCGGCGTTTCCCGAAACGTGATCTCCCCCTGTTGAGGTCTGTAATGCATGTTGATACAGTTGAGGAGGCTGGTCTTTCCGGCTCCATTGGGCCCGATAATGGAGAATATCACCCCCTCCTTTACAGACAGGTTGATCCCTGTCAGCACCTGTACTCCCCCAAAAGAGAGCTGGAGGTCTCTTATGGTCAACAGCACCTGCTTATCTGCCTGTGTCATAGCCATCGCTTTCTTCTCTTATACCGCTTGGCGTCCTTGTAACTTTTCCGCTCCCTTTTTCCGGAACCCAGGTAGAACTCCCGCACATCTTCGTTGGCCAGAAGCTCCTGGGCGGTGCCGTCGAGGACGATTCGCCCTGTCTCCACCACATAACCACGGGTGCCGATGTTTAATGCGGCATGGGCATTTTGCTCCACAAGGACGATGGTGATTCCGGCCTCGTTCAATCTCTGTATGATGCCAAAGAGTTCTTCGGTGATCAGGGGGGCCAACCCCAGAGAGGGTTCGTCCAACAGCAACATCTTTGGCCTGGTCATAAGCGCCATGCCGATGGCCAGCATCTGTTGCTCCCCCCCTGAGGCATAACCGGCTCGCTTGGTCTTCATGGTACGGAGCACCGGGAAATAGTCAAAGACCTCTTCCATGTCGGCCTTTACCTTATTGTCCCACCGGGCAAAGGAGGCGGCCCCCAGGTTCTCTTCGATAGTGAGATACCAGAAGACCGGGCGATCCTCCATGACATAGGTAACGCCATATCGTTTCATGATATCGGTGGCATCGAGCCCCTTGATAGAGGTCCCGTTCATCTTGATGTCTCCCTCGATGATATCCCCATCGTAGAAATCGATCATCCCGGAGACAGAGCGCAGCAGCGTGGTCTTTCCCGCTCCGTTGGCCCCGATGATGATCAGGACCTCGCCGTCCTTCACATCAAGGGAGATCCCATTCAAAACCGAGATGACATCGTGATAGACCACCCGGAGGTTTTCAATACTAAGCATTCTCAGACCCTTTCGATGCGGACGGTCCCAAAGAGGCCGTAAGGACGGATAAAAAGCACGATCAGCAGCAAGAAGTAAGGGGCTACATCCTTAAACCCGACCAGGCCCAAAGGCTCTATGTAGGCGCCAGCGAGCGCCTCACACATACCCACAATGACCCCGCCCACCAGTGCCCCGCCAATGCTATCCATCCCGCCAATAAGCACCACGGGTAGGGCCCGAAGGCCCACATGCCACATGCCGACCTGAAGGGCACCAAAGTTGGATATCATGATCCCTGCCACGGCGATGCAGAGCGCGCTGATCGCCCAGACAATCAACAGGATAAAGCGGGCGTTGATGCCGAAGGCCATGGCCTTGGCCTGGTCTTCAGAGGTGGCACGGATGGCCAGACCCCAGCGGGTGCGAAAGAGAAAGACGATGACGAGCCCAAAGGTCAATACGGACAGAATCCCGGCCCAGATCGGATTTGATAGAAAGAGAAAGTCTCCGATTTCTAACGTAATGTCGGGCAGCTCGAGGAAAAAAGGATAGGTGTGTGATCCCCAGATCAGCTGTATGCAACCCCTCAAAAAAAAGCCGAGTCCGAGGGTTACGATGGTCATTGAGATGGGAGATCGCCCCAGCAAAGGCTTGATGGTGAGTCGCTCCACCATGGATCCCACAAACCCTGCGGCCAACAACCCCAGGCAGAGGGCAATGATGAACCGAAGCAGAGCATTGGCAAAAAGTGAGGGGAAACTTAGACCAAAATAGAGGACACAAAAGACCAAGAAACCGGCCACAAGCCCTGAGGGAATGGCAACCAGGAAGCGGGCATTTATGTCGAAAAACAGGACGTAAGAGAAAAACAGAAAGATCAGCACTCCCAAAGGAAGGGCCCTGTACCAGGTGAGCGTGTCATTAAAAAAGACGATATAAAAGAGAAATGAACCGATGATCAGGAACTCTCCGATGGCAAAGTTGAATGCCTCTGAGGCCTTGAATATGATAACAATACAAAGCCCCAGAAGGGCATAGACCAGCCCCACCAATATCCCGGAGCCCAGGGTTTGAATAAGATCGATCATGATGACCTCACTGGTATGTGAATCGCTCTCCCCCTTGTCATGGATCCCGCCTCTCTTGTGCCGGGGAAGGGAAGACAGGCGCAATGAGAGGGCGATCTCCGGTCTTTGAGAACAAAATACGAGGTTATTCAATTTTCTAGAAGATTTAAGAGTCAGACCGTCTCGGCCAATCAATCAAAGACGCATCCCGCACGCATGCAGGTGCGGGATGCGTCTTCTCTACCACTTGATCTCGTCGGTATTGATCCAGTCGCTGATGGGATAAACGCCTCCTGTGGGGACCTTTTTGTTACCCATCTTGACCATTTTGACCTTGGCCTTGAAGATCCGCAACATGGGGACGGTGTGGGATTTGTAGGCGAATGTCTTTCCGCCAAACATGCCTTTGAAATCCCAGACCATGTTATCAAGGGCCTTTTTGACCCCTTCGCGGGTGAGTTCGCCGGCGTTATCGGCTTCTGTCAGGGCCTTCTGGAGCATAAGGGCATAGGTGAACCCCTCCATGTAGAGAAACATATCCTTGATTCCCCCTCCCTTTAGACCCTTTTTGTATTCCTCGGGCCGATACTTTTTGGCAAATTCATGGGCAAGTTTTACCATGGGATTGTCCATGGGCGTCTTTGACCGGGGGACGGCATCGCAGAAAGGCCTTGTGGCGACTCCAATGTAACCGTCATAGGCCTCCTGGGCGACCAGGATCGGAAATCTGCCGGTGGTGTAATGGGTTCCCATGAGCTGGGCCTTGGGGATGATCTTCTTGGCAGTCTTAAAAAAGATGGCCGTATAGGCGCCAGCGCCCGAAAAACCATGATAGATCACATACTGGGCCTTGGCCTTGCGGAGCTGCATGCATTCGTTGGTGGCCGAGGTGGCGGTATAGGGATACTCGATCTCGGCAACGACATCAAAGCCCAGTTTCTTGGCATAGGCGATCCCCTCGGGGATACCATCCCTCCCCCAGGCCGTCGGGCTGTAAACAAAGGCCACCCTTGGCTTGCCTTTGCCCTTGTGATTCTCCTTGATCCACTTCAGGAGGACCTTTATCTGATTCCCATATGTGGCGCCAAGGGAATAATAATAGGGATACTTTGATGGCCCCCCTTCTTCTCCAAAGATCTCTGTGGAGTATGAACCGTCCAGCCACGGGATCTTTTCCTCTACGTTGACCTTTTCAATCAAGGGCTTGAGGCCCCCGGTGATATATCCGGTGGCCATGAGGAATTCGTCTGGTTTGTATTCTGCGGTGTACTTGTTGAAATTGGCCACCTCAACCGTGGGGTTATAGCGGAAATCTTCCAGAAACCATTTGATCTTCTTGCCGTTGACACCCCCTCCCTCGCTGTTTACCCAGTTCATTCCATCGATAAACCCCCAGCCGAATTCAGGCAGGGATCCCACCGGACCGCTCATGGGAAACTGGGAAAGGGTAATGACCTCTTTGGCCAAGACTGGACCGGAAAAAAAGAAAACCAGGGCCAGAACAAATGCCAAAACCAAGAATGCTCTCTGCTTCATGACTGCTCCTCCTTGATAAAGGAAAGGCCCAACACCAGGAACCTTACCCTCGATAAAAGATGGACAAACGCCTTTGTTGCTCTTTTTCTCACCTCCTTTTAAGTCAGTTTACTGTTTTCCAAGGCACTGGTTATTGAAAGGGCCTCCTTCAGGCCCCGGACAAAAAATGAGTGTTCTGAAGATGTTGATCCAGCTTGCGGGATATTTGGGCGGGAGTTATTCGGGATTACAAAAAAGGAGCAAGACAGGGCCGGATGTGCATGAGAGAGCGGGTGTATTATGCTCAATGACGATACCCCTTTGGTAGTTGTGGTCGGCTTTGTCCAAAGAAACAACCAAGACATTAGAGAAACGTTTTTCCTTTGTCAAGGGCCTATTTTTGGATCCAGCCCTTATGTCGGCGGCGTTCCGTGGTGTTTGGCCCTGGCTGGCAGCCTTTCCCGCTTGTTCCTGGTGACCTCAAGGGCCTCGATGATCTTCTTCCTGGTGTTCTTGGGTTCGATGATCTCATCCACGATCTGCGCGGTCCAGCTCCTGGCTGCCTCAAAGACGTCCACCTTTTCTCTCGACCTGTTCAGGTACCCCTCATAGGCATCTTCCTCGATCCCTT
>CAZXCQ010000243.1:0-9588 GCA_964639275.1 uncultured Desulfobacteraceae bacterium
CCCTATTAGAGGCATGTGGAAGAAAAAAAGACCCCCATGCCCCCCCCTTTCCCCCTGTTCTTTGAGATGTTACGGTTATCTGCCTCTTTTCGTAGGTCGCTTTCCTAAGAAGCGTACAAGCCTACGCGATACAGCCGTTTGATGGTCAACAAATCTCTTTATCAATCCACCGTTTTTCTGGATTGGATTTCTGGCAGAGCAATTCCGATTATTCACAAAGATCCATCGACAGCACTTTTGTGTCATTCCCGCGAAGGCGGGAGTCCGGTAATTTTAATATGGTATAACCTTTCGCCTACGCGGGAGTGACGTGATTTCTGGGTTTTTACCAAGCCATCAATTCTGAATTTTGGATTTGTATTGAGAAACAGATAGTCATTTCACGGGGAAGTCTGAAAAAAGGTGTCCTCCTTCATTCACCTTTGAGAAGCCCATTAAAAAAGATATTGACATAAGCTTCCGATAATTCCCGGCCGGATTCCTTCCGTTCATAGTCAAACCAGTAGAATGTCCAACTGCACATCCCTATTGCGGCAAAGGCTGCGAAGGTCTTATTTATTTTTATGATCTTTCCGGAGACTTCCAACTCGGAAATGGCATTGCGGATGAGATCAAGAGCCCGTCTCCAGGTCTTATTTATCTTTTCCTGGTGTTCAGGCTTCAGTTTCTTGACTTCGTGGACAAGGACTTTTGGTGAGCTATCTTTGGTTAGGGCCTTTTCTATATAGTTTCTTAAGAAAAAGGCGATACGTTCTTCAGGATCCGCTATTTTCTCTGCGGCATCAAGAATGGGAATAAAATCCCTCTTTAGCTTATACTCATGGATAAAAAACAATAACTCCTCTTTACTCGGGAAATAGTGATAGAGACCGGCCTTGGTGAGATTCAGCGCCTTGGCGATACGGGATAAGGGTGTATTATTATACCCCTCTTCTATGAACAATTCCAGAGCCTTTTCATAGATTTCCTCTCTTTTGCCCATGAATACCTCCCTGCCGACCGGTAGCCTATCTATATTTTACGTCTTTTCGATTGTCAAGATAGATCTTAGGGACCACCATATGGCACCTACGCGCACGTAACGATCCGTCCTTGGCCAAAATGACGGATGCGTCTGCCTGCACATTGCACGCAGAAAGACATAAAACCATACCTGGATGACTTTAGGGCAGTTGCGGGCTTTCCTGAGACGGAGCGCCTCTGTGGAAGGGTGTTCGCGACCGGTGGTCACTTTGCATCGATCTGGAAGTGCACTCCCCGTTTGCCAGACGGGTTGAGCCAGGCCCCGCGGGAATGACAAGAAAGTGGCCTAAATGGGTCTTTGTGAAACCGTCAATATTGATACCGCCGGGCCTTACTCCGGCTTGATCCTCAATAGGGTCCAATCCTGCGTAAAGAATAGACCGATTTCCACCCCTTGCTGCCCGGTTCCCTGAGATAGGGCTCCATCTCCTCATTGGTTCGAAATGTGGTCTTCTCGGGTTCAGGGACGGTCCCTACCGGCCATGTCTCCAGGATCTCTTTTTGGAGAAGAACGAGATATTCGCAGACAGCCAGGATCGGCCATTTGGCCTTATCCGCATCTCCCAGGGTGGCCTTACCCACGATCCCCTCGGGGGTGGCGACGATCTCCAGCGGGAGATCTCCTGCGCGGGTCCGATAGGTATTGGGTCGCAACAGATCTTCAGATGACAGGTCAAAGTGGCCATCGGGGAAGTACTTGTAATCCGGCATGGGGCCGGTGTCCACGGCATGCTCCATCTTGACCATCTCAGGGAACAGGAGGAGGCCCATGGAGGTCTCGGCCTCGTCTGCATGAACAAATCGGGTATCGAATTTCCCGCCATGTTCCTTTGTGTCAAAGAATTCACGGACCGCCCGCTGAAGCTCAGGCGCCACATAGAAGCCCGGGAGTTGATAGGTATTCATAAAACGCTTTATGGCCTTTTCAATCTCATTTTGCTGGGCATGGTTGTTAAACCATATCTGTTTACGAAATCCGTCATTCCACAGGCCATACATGATATGCATAATGCTTTGTTCAAAGGCCTCATCGTTGACCATAACGGTGCCGAACATTCCCTGGTGCCAGGGGGGGTGACACCCATAATTGATCGGGTACGCGATGTTTACCGGCGCGCCCATCTTGGCGGTCTTGCGGCGGACGGCTTCGGCGATACGGGTGACCTGAAGGGTGTCGTGGCCGCCCACCAGGTGGTCACCGTGGCATTCTGTGGATCCAACAGGAATGATCACCACATCATTTTTCCGGCGCCTCTTGACCAGGTCGGCCCGGGCGGTGTTTTGGATATAACACCCCGGTTTGTCCATCTCTCCGGGCGAAGGGATCTCATATTCCTCCCTGAGGCACCTATCGACCTCTTTGTCTGACATATTCCAGATTTTCTCTTTCATCCTCCCAACTGAAGTGTTTTCAAAAAAAGGAACGAATCGACCAGACTTCTTCTCACTCATCATTTCTCCTCCCATTAGGTTTAATGTAACACCTTTTGCCCTTTGAAACCCGGACAGTGAGGATTCTGCGTCCCCCTTACCCTCGTTTCAAAGGGCTGAAGTGTTGCGCTGGATCAATATCATATTGTAAAGGGTATCGGATTGCAATATATAGACACTTCATAACCGTCCATGAACTCAAAGGCCGTAACACTTTAGTTATGTGAAATCCGGGGGATGGGGGTTCCGAACCCCCATCCCCCTGTCTAAGTATCGATTTTAGAAAGAGCTAATATTGATACCAAAGGCCCATGGTTTGAATACTCAGATTATCCCTGGACCTGAAGAAAGGAGGAACAGATGACATCGGACAAGATCGGAGGATGGGAGTTGACCAGGGAGAGGAAGGCTGCAACCGAAGATATGCGCAACTCCATCATCAAGGAGTCAAAGGATCTGGATTGGAAACCTCATCCCGCAAACACAAATGTGGGACTGGCCTTTATCGTGTCGAAGAAAGATGACAATGTGGATGGGACCTGCATCTTTGCCAGGGTTCCAAAGGGCGAAGGCCTCCCGGAACACACCCATGCCGTCCAGGATATCATCGTCCCCCTTTCGGGAAAAGGCAAGTTGTGGATCAATGGCCTGGGCGACTTTAAAGTCAAAAAAGGCGTGGTCTTTAACATCCCGCCGGGGGTGTCGCACCGGTTATTTGATGTGACAGAGGATCTGGAGATCTTTGACGTATTTATCGGTCCCATCCTGTAGTCGTGATCTGCCCCTCGCCCTAGGCCAGTCCTGCAACTGAAATGGCCTTTTCAATGGATTCCTTTTCAGCCGGCTTCAATGGGAGCAGGGGCAGGCGAGGGGGACCCCCGTAGAAACCGGCCACGTCCATGGCGTATTTGACTCCAGCGACCCCGAATTTCCCTGACACCGATTGGTTGAGACGGAAGAGGGTCAGGTGGAGCTTGAGGGCCGCTTCTCTATCGCCCTCCCTTGCCTTCTCATAGAGCTGACAACATGGGTCGGGATAGGCGTCTGCAAGGGAGACCACCCCGCCGGAGGCCCCGAGGGCCAGGGCGATAAAAAGGGTATTGACGGTTCCGGCCAGGATGTCAAAATCCTCTCCACACACCGCCAGATATCGGGCCATGCCATCAGGCGATGTGTCCTTCATACCGGCCACGTTGGGATGCCCTGAGAGGGTCTCGATGACCCTGGGAGAGAGGGTCATTCCGGTAAAGCCGGGCGCATTGTAAATGAGAACCGGGATGGAAAGGGCCTCTGCCACGTCCGAGTAGTAACCGATCATCGCCTCATCGGTAAGCCCCTTTTTAAAATACGATGGCGTTACCAGAGATACAAAATCCGCACCGAGAGATTGGGCCTTTTTTGAAAAGGCAATGGTCTGCCTTGTGGATTCATAACCGGCGCCGGCCATGACCCGCTGGTGTTCGGCCTTCTCTTGAAGGACCATCTCGAGGATGCTCAGCTTTTCCGCTTCGGTGAGGCTCTTGCTTTCACCGTTGCTTCCCAGCACAAAAAAACCGGACAACGGGGTCTGGCTGTATTTTCGGATGTTTTCCTTGAGATCATCGATAGAGACCTCTTCATCGACAAAAGGCGTTGTAATGGGTGCAAATATCCCGGCTATTTTCCCTTTCATGATCTTTACCTCCAAATGAAATTTTTCAAAAACCAGTAACACTTTAGCCGTTTGAAAGCAGGGCAATGGGGATTCCGAACCCCCATTGCCCTGCGCGAGTGCCAGTTTTGAAAATGGCTAAATTGACACAAAAACCAGACGTTTTGAATGGCACCTCCCGCGGCATAGGGTCTTTTTTCCCCACATGCCACGCCTTTCCCCCGGATAGCGCCTCCCCTCGAGGTCACGGTCCTTTAATGGTTCAAATGGCCTTCCCGGGGAGTGAGGTGTTTCCACCGTTTGGAGCCCAGCACCTCCCGGTTGGCCACATTTGGAGGCTCCAGACCGTTAAAGAGATCCACCACACACTGGGCCGCCTCGGTGGCCATCCTGATCACGCATTCCCTTGTAAGGGCCGCCGCGTGTGGGGTCAAAATCACGTTCTCCAGTTTTAGCAAAGGGTTATCCATGGGGATGGGCTCGTTGCTAAAGACGTCAAGACCCGCTCCGGCTATCTTCTTCTCCTTTAGGGCCTCGATCATTGCGGGTTCGTCAATTACCCCGCCCCGGGAGGTATTGATCAGAAACGCCCCGGGTTTTATCCACGAAAACTCCCGCTCGCCAACCAGATGATGGGTATCAGCGGTCAATGGGACATGAACGGATATCACATCCGATTCCGAGAACAGGGCCTTGATATCCACAAAGCTCACCCAGTCTTTGTAGTCCTCCTTTGCAGGGTCAGGGAGGAAAGGATCAAAGGCCAAGACCTTCATCTTCAGCATTTGGTGGCATACCCGGCCGACCTCAGAGCCGATACGACCAAACCCCACCAGACCCAGGGTCTTTCCCCTTAGATCTCTTGGGAGATTGTTAAAGCGGATGGCGAAGTTGTCATCGCGCACCGCCCTGTCCATCACAAAGAGTTGTTTGGAGAGGGCCAGCATAAAAGAGAGGACATGCTCCACAACGCTGCTGGTATTCACCCCCACATTGGATGTGATGATAACTCCTTTTTTGGTGGCCGCCTCCACGTCCACATTATCCAGCCCGGCGCCCGTACGGGAAATGATGCAGAGCTCGTCTGCAGACGAAAGCAGTTGCTCTGTTATCTTTATCCCGGTCCTCAGGATGATCCCGTGGGCCCCGGCCATCAGGGGGCGAACAACATCGGGGTTCGGGTCCGGGGAGAGCAGGACCTCAAGACCCGCCTGCCTCAAGAGATCCACCCCCTCGGTTTCAATGGGCTGGGGAAGCAATACGCGTTTGCTTTGCGTCAATATCCACTCCTCTTAATTCCCTCAGGGCCCTAGCGAAGGTATCGGCCCCCGTTCACATCGATTGTGATCCCCGTGATATAACTCGATTCGTCGGATGCCAGAAACACGACCACCGAAGCCACCTCCTCGGGTGTCCCCAGCCTGCCGAGCGGTATGGCCAAGAGGACCTTTTTCTTTTCCTGCTCGCTTTTTTGCTCCCACAGGGATTGAACCCTCTCGCCGGTCAGGGTCACCGTGGGTGCCACCGCGTTGACGCGTATTGAGGCCTTCCCCCAGTCATAGGCGAGCTGTCTGGTCAACCCCTCGACCCCTGCCTTGGCAGCGGTGTATTGAACCCCTGCCAACGAGGCCCGCCAGTGACCGGCGAGGGCGGAGATATTTACAATAGCCCCGCCCCCCTGCCTCTCCATCACCGGCATCACCGCCTGGCAGCAGAAAAAGGTCCCTTTCAGGTTGACATCCACCACAAGGTTCCAGTCCTTTTCCGCTATCTCCTGGAGAAGATGAGGGGTATGGAGGGCCCCTCCCGCGTTGTTTACGAGGATATCAATCCGGCCCCATAGGCCCGCGATCTCCTGAACGAGATCGTGGACCCGGGTCTTATCGGTCACATCAACCGATCGGCCCGTCACCCGGTCGCTGTCATTTGACAGTCTGCGTGCGGCCTCAACCGCCGAGTCACCGTCAAGGTCCACGATGACCACACGGGCCCCCTCCTGATGGAGGGCCTTGGCAATGGCAAGCCCCATCCCCCGGCCGGCTCCGGTGACAATGGCCACCCTCTCATCAAGGCGTTTGCACATGGCCTCCCCCTCTCTGTCACACATCCAGATGTCCATGGCCTTTCATCATGGATATAAACTCCTCCACAACCGGATCGATGAATTCCGGGGCATTGATATGGGCAGCCAATTCGGTCAGCGGTATGCCCGGAGCCAGATGCGTCTTTAATGCTTCGATAAAGACCTGGTTGCCCTCCGGGTCCCAATGCGGCAAATCTTTCTGATCCGGATAGGAAAAGCCCTTTAAGGGAATAAACACCCGGGTCGGCCCCTTGGCCCGGTTGAGTTTTTCAGCCACCAGCTTGCCCACGTGTCGAAGTTCGTCGGTGCTCAGCCGAACCAGTGTGAGATTGGGGTTGTGTACAATGAGTTTTCTGGCTCTCATCTCCGGTGAAAGGCTCTCGAGGGGGCCCAGGACCACATAGTTGATGCTCCCGGGGGCAACAACCTGAGGGATCCCCACCTCACCCGCGGCCTCCAGTCGGTCTTCCCGAATGGCGCCGTGCAATCCACCCACAAAACGGTCACCAATCTCATGGAGGTTCAGGTCAAGGACCCCGCAGAAGCTTCCTTCACGGATCATGTCCTCCATGGCAATCCCACCCGTCCCGTTCTGATGGAATGTCACCACCTCAAACCCGGTTCGCTCCAGATGTTCCTTGCACCGTAAGGCACCCGGGGTGGTCGTCCCCAGCATGGACAACGCCACCGGGATTCCCTGCGCTCTGGAGGCCTCTTCCCCAAGGCCCGTGAGCATGCCGCAGATGGCACCGGCTGCATTGTCCAATATGCGTCTGGTCAGGAAGTTCAACCCCTGCATATCTGCAACCGAGTGCATCATGGTGATGTCCCTGGTTCCCACATATGGGCCAAAGGTGGCGCGGCCAGAGGCAACTGTGGAGACCATCAGCTTTGGCACCCCTGTGGGAAGCGCCCGCATGGCCGCGCAACCGATATCTGTCCCCTGGGCACCCCCGATGCCGATCACGCCCTGGAAAAGCCCTTGCTCATAGCGTTCTTTGCAGATGATCTTCGCCCCTTGAATCATGTTGAGGATACATTTCCCCTTGTCTCCGGTGGATACCACCTGGGGCAACGGCATGCCCCCGCGACCGGCGACCTCGGTTTGATCGATGTCCACCGGCAGACGCGGCGGGGCGAGGATACCCGCATCCATGGTAAGGACGCCTATCCCCCGGGCTTCGATGCGTCCTTTTAAGAAGACGGCTTCTTCTTCCTTGGTGTCGAATGTGGCAATCAGCAAAACGGTCTTATCCGCTGATCTCTTTTCCATGGTATCCGAATGGTTCTCCCCTTGTTTTCCACGCGACGATTTGAAGATGCCCACCGAACCCCTTCTCTCCCACCCGGTGGCGGGACCCCAGGGAGCTTCACACTGCCTTAATGAGGGGTCGATATTTTCTTGGTCCCCTGCATCACTCAACGATCTCGTAGCCGGCAGCCCCGAGGGAATTCCGGGTATAAAGGAAGACAAAATCACACGGCTCTTCAAAGGGGTTGTAGGCCCAGTGTACTACCCCCCTGGGGACCCAGATGGTGTCCCCCTTTGCGATTTCGAACTCCTGGTCCTCGACCCCCCCTATTAACCTGCCGGAGAGGATATACATCACCTCTTCTGCATCTTTGTGAACATGCTTCTTGTGAAAGGACATCATGGGAGCAAAACTGCAATAGGCAAAGGTAATATCCTCTGCTCCCACTCGTTCACCGTCCACGAGCACGATGCGCGAGGCATGTTCAAGGTCCTTGATGGGCTCGTTCCGACCATCATCCAGCCTTAAGATGAATTTGTCACGATATTTCACACCCAATTCCTCCTGGTAACCTTACAGATACTCAGCCCTTGCCTTCCTGTTCCGCCATTGGCCCGGCAACCACAAAGGACCCGTTCCCTTTCTTTGTAACCCGGCTTCTCGGTACTGCAAGCCCCTTGGATAAGAGCCCCAGGACCACCGGCCCGCAAAATCCCCCCTGACAACGCCCCATGCCCGCCCGGGTCACATGTTTGACCGCATCCAGGGTATCAGCCCCCCGATCGATGGCCTCTGTCACCTCGCCCTCGGAGACCCGTTCGCAACGACAGACAATGTGGCCGTATCTTGGATTGGATGCGATCATGGCTTCCTGGTTTTCTGGGATTGCCGCGGAGAATCGAGGCCACCCTGTCCGCATCTCCTGGAAGGTCTTTTTTTCCGCCATGTCCATCCCTGCATCAAAGAGCATCTTGACTACCAGTTCTGCAATCCCCGGGGCGGCCGTGAGGCCAGGGGCGCCGGCGATTATATGGATAACCCGGGGTGCGTGTTCCGAAGGCGCGATATAGAAATCACCGTTGCTTGTCATGGTGTTCCCGGCCAGGATCCCCGCAAAACTGGTAATGATGTCCCTCTCTGATAAGGCAGGGACAAGCTCTTTGCCCAGCTTCATGATCTCCCTGAGTCCTTCTCGGCTTACGCCTGTATCGTCTTTGTTTTTGGGCTTTGTGTAGTGAATACCCACGATGAGATTGCCGTGGGCCGTGGGGGCGACATTCTGGCTGTGACCCTCGGAAAATGTCCCAAACATCATGTGACGGACAAGATGCGAAGCCGATTGATCAAGGATGGCGATTGAGCCTTTTCTGAGGGTGAGACCGATATGGTGATCTTGAACCATCCAGGCAATCTCATCCGCAAAAAGCCCGGCCGCATTGATGATGAATCTCGTTTCAAAAGGACCGTTTGAGGTCTCAACCCGGTAGCTCTCATCCTCTCTCTTTTGAATACCCAGGACAGCGGTGTTGAGATGGAGTTGAAAGCCGTTTTGCACGGCGTTTTCTGTGAGTGCAAAAGACCATTCAGGAGGGTGAATGACGCCGAGACCACGAATGTAGAGGGCGGCCACGGCCTTTTTGGTCACATGGGGCTCCAACTCCCGGATCCTCTCCGGGCCGATGATTTCATAACCGGTTGCCCCATGTCCTTCCCCACGTTCCCTGGCGGCCTCAATGTTGGCTATCTGAGACGGCTCCAGTGCCACCCAGAGTTCATCCACCTCCCGGTAGGTGACATCCAGTTGATCCGCAAGTCTCTTGAACCTTAAGGGCGCATCCAGACATAATCGGCCCTTTAACGTCCCCGGAGGGCAGAAATCGGTGGAGTGTATCTGCGCCATCCCGGATTTTGTGACGCCAAATCCGGGGAAGGGCGCTTTGTCCAGAAGCGCTCCCCTGATCTGAAACCGGGAAAGCTCCCGGGCGATCATAGAGCCAATGATACCCGCACCGATCACAACGACATCATATTCCCTCAAATAACCCTCCCGAACCGGAACATCGCTATTCATTTTACGTATCACTTTTGCCTTTTTAATCCTACAACGAAACTTACAGAGACCGCCGTATTTCACATTCCGTCATGCC
>CAZXCQ010000244.1:0-9551 GCA_964639275.1 uncultured Desulfobacteraceae bacterium
ACCCCTGGACCCCGTTTACCGGATCGAGTCCGGCACAAGCTTCAACGGGGTGACGACTTTTTACGAATTAATCAAATTTGAAGAAAGCTAGATTGATACGGGGTTTTGAATGGCTTCCGGCTCTTCGCGGGAATGACAACAGAACAACAGTAGTAAAGGGGAGTAAAAATATGCCCAGGACTTTATACTGGATTCAAGGTGGGGGGTGCGGCGGTGATACATGGTCGCTACTTAGCGCGGAGTCACCCGACCTGATTGAGTTTCTTGAAATGCTCCAACTCGAACTCCTCTGGCACCCATCCCTGTCAAACATGGATGCGAAGACCCTAAAGAGCCTGAATCAACGCATTCTCCAGGATGAACAACCTCTCGATATCCTGTGCGTTGAGGGGGCAATTATCCAGGGTCCTTCCGGGACGGGTCTGGCCGACACGATTTTTGGCAGACCCAAAAAGGACCTCATAAGGGCCCTTGCATCAAAGGCCTCCCATGTTATTGCCGTTGGCACATGCGCCAGTTTTGGCGGATTTGGAGCGGACCGGGAAACAGAAGCCACCGGTTTGCACTTTCACAAATATGAATTCGGGGGTTTCCTCGGCGTGGGGTACAAGAGCAAGGGCGGGCTTCCTGTGATTAATCTGCCGGGTTGCCCGTGTCATTGTGACGTGCTCGCCGGTACTTTTTCGGCGTTGGTCAACGAAACACCGATGGAATTCAACGAACAGCACTCCCCCCTTGACTGGTACCGTATCATGGTACATCAGGGGTGCACCAGGAACGAATACCACGAGTACCGGGTGGAAGAGAAACGATTCGGAGAAAAAGGGTGTCTCTTTTTCTATATGGGCTGCCACGGCCCTCTCGTTACCGGCCCCTGCAACAAGCACCTCTGGAACCGGCGTTCGTCCAAGACCAGGGTGGGCGTTCCCTGTTTTGGCTGTACACGACCCGATTTTCCCCAGCACTATCCTTTCTTCAAGACACGCAACATCGAGGGAATCCCCATCGAACTTCCGGCAGGTGTCAGCAGGGCCCATTATATGGCCTACAAAGGAATGGCCGCAGCAGCAGCGCCCAAAAGGCTCATTAAACGCAAATCCGGAATATAGATTCGAACGCTGCATCGGGTTCTGCCGGAGGCACTTGCACAGAAGTTCGGAGCGATCTTTACAAAACAGCCAACCCCGAACCCTAAACCGTGAACTTCACAACCTGAATAGTTGCGCCGTGGTTTCTGAGTGGGTAATGTCTTTATTTGAGAGGTTAAGATGAGCGGAGATAAGATCCAGGTCCTTCCCCTCAACCGGGTTGAAGGTGATCTTGAAATCCGTCTGGAAATCGACAACCGGATTGTTTCTGAGGCCAGGAGCGTCGGGACCATGTACCGGGGCTTTGAAAACCTTCTAAAAGGACGAGCGCCTCTGGACGGATTGGTAATTACGCCGCGGATATGCGGAATTTGCAGCACGGCCCATCTAAAGGCGGCAGCCAAAGCCCTCGATATGATCTTTCAGGTCGATGTACCGGATGACGCCAAACGGGTAAGAAACACCACCCTGATGGCCGAACAGATCCAAAACGACATGCGCCATACGTTTCTGCTCTTTATGCCCGACTTTACCGGACCGGTCTACAGGGATCATCCGCTTTTCGAAGAAGCCGTGAGGCGATACCAGCCGCTCAGGGGAGAAACCGCCGGGCACACGATCCGTGAGACAAAAAGACTCCTTGAAATTATTGCCATACTGGGCGGGCAGTGGCCGCATTCCTCTTTTATGGTTCCCGGCGGGGTCGTTTCGGTGCCCGGGTTGAACGACATCAATCAGTGCCGCAGCCTGCTCTCAAATTTTCGTCGGTGGTATGAGAAACGCGTTCTGGGGTGTACCCTGGAGCGGTGGAACCATGTAAAAAGCCCCGAGGACCTGGATGCATGGCTCGATGAAGATCGCGCCCATCAAGAAGGGGAACTCGGTTTTTTTGTCCAGTTTTCAAGAGAGGCCGGACTCCAGCATCTCGGAAGAGGGCACGGGAATTTTATCAGTTTCGGCGCCCTTGAAATGCCCAGGCAGACGAGCGTTGCAGGCACGGCCGGCGGCGATCACCTTTTTCCTTCGGGTTTTGTCCGGAGCACGACCAGACACCCCTTTTCTCAGCAAAAGATTACAGAGGACGTCACCTGTTCGCATTTTGACGACCCTGAAGGTCCTCGCCATCCCTTTGAAGGGGTTACAGAGATCGGGGTTCCCCACATGGATGGCAAGACTTACACCTGGGCGAAGGCCCCGCGGTATGATGGATACCCCGCCGAAACGGGCCCTCTCGCGGAAATGGTCATGGCCGGCCATCCCCTTTTTGTGGGACTTCTGGGCACTGAAGGTCCAAATGTCTTTGTCCGTCAGTTGGCACGCCTGACAAGACCCGCCTACATCCTGGCAGCGCTTGATTGCTGGCTCAAGGAAATCTTGCCCAGTGGTGAAGATTTCTATAGGGATAACGAACCAGTAGAAAATGGCCGGGGTTTTGGCCTGATCCATGCCCATCGTGGGGCTCTGGGGCATTGGGTAGAGCTTGAAGACGGAAAAATCTCTCGATATCAGATCATCACCCCGACGGCCTGGAATGCCTCCCCGCAAGACCTCAACGGGGTAAGGGGACCCTGGGAGGAGGCGCTTGTGGGAACCGAGATAAAAGACCCGGAGAATCCTGTAGAAATAGAACATATCATTCGTTCATTTGATCCCTGCTTGGTATGTTGTGTGCATGTGATCGACGGCCGTCGCCGGTGGTCACCTGTCAGGCTTTCTTAGTCTCCCCGGGGGTTCACGGTGGTGACCATTCAACTGCAGGGGGAAGGTGTCAATTTAGCTTATCGAAACCCGGGCAATGGGAATTCCGGAACCCCCATTCCCCTGTCCAAGTGTCAATTTTGAAAGAGGATAGAATATTACCGGGGGAGGAAGCCAAAAAAATGATAGCACAACACCTTCCAAAACGATCAGACGCCGTGATCTCCCACCGCATTGGGGAGCTTCTGGAAGAAAATGCGACCCTGCGCGAGGAGATCCGTGTTGCCAGAGAAGCCGCCGAAATTACGGCAAGCCTGGTGGTAAAGCAGTTTGAAGAGACAGAGAGGGTTCTCCGGCGGTTTCAGGATGCCAATGCCCAGAGAAAGGCCGTCCTCGACTCCGCCACCCAGATCGCCATCATTGCCACCGACCTTCGAGGGGTCATCACGGTGTTTAATACCGGCGCCGAAAATCTTCTGGGATACCGTGCCGAAGAAGTCATCGGGAAAGAAACCGTCGAGATATTTCTCTCAAGCTCTGAACTAAAGGCCCATGGCGAAGCCCTCAGCGCCGATTCCGGTTACAGGATAACGGGGCATGAGGTTTTTCTGGAATACGCAAGACAGGGATGCAAAGAGCAACAGGAATGGACCTACATCAGAAAGGATGGAACCCGCTTTCCCGTTGTACTCTCCATCAGCGCCCTAAGAGACCCGGATGGCGTCCTTTACGGTTTTCTGTGCATCGCCATGGATGTCACAGAGAAAAAGCGATCTGAAAAGGCACTGGCCGAAAGCGAAGAGAACTATCGATTCCTGATCGACAATATCCCGAACATTGTCTTCAGGGGATATGGCGATGGCACCCTGGATCTTTTTGATAACAAGATAGAGGCCCTGACAGGATTCAACAGGGAGTTGTTCAACACCAGGCAAATGAACTGGTTCGATATTATCGTTGAAGAGGATCGGCCCTATGTGCGCCAAAAATTCGTGGAGGCCCTGAGGTCCGATAAGACCTATATCCGCGAATACCGGGTAAGGAGAAAAGACGGAAAAATCGTCTGGGTTGAGGGCTCCAGCAAGATCGTCTGTGACGAGGACGGAAAGGTCGAATTTGTGACCGGTTCTTTTCTGGACGTCACCGAACGAAAACGGGCTGAAGAGGCGCTTCACGAATCAGAGGAAAAGTACAGATCTCTCTTTATCAGCGGCCCAAACCCGATCTTTGTTCTTGACCGGGAAACCCTTACCATCCTGGACGTGAGCCCGACCGCCGAAGAGACCTACGGGTATTCCAAAGAGGAACTGGTGGGCCGTAACTTTAAAGAACTGGGAAGCCTCGAACACGAGGATGAACCCTCCCCGCTGCTCGATGCGAAAAGCTGGCCCGAGAATCGGGTATTCAGCCAGAGAATCAGGCAGTACCGCAAAGGCGGCGAACCCTTTTATGTGGAGGTAAAGGCCTGCCCGACCAGTTATCAGGGCAGACCGGCCATTATCCTGGCGGCATCGGACATCACCGAGATCATCGAGAAAGATGCACAGCTATTTCAGGCGAGCAAGATGACGACCCTGGGGGAGATGTCGGCAGGGATAGCCCATGAGCTTAACCAGCCGCTCAACGCCATAAAGATCGGAAATGACTTTCTGCGAAAAAGGATTGAGCAGCGAAAACCGATATCCCCCGAGGAATTGCTTCAGGTGGTAACCGCCGTGACCACCCAGGTTGCGAGGGCATCTGAAATTATCCGGAGCCTCCGGGAATTCGGGCGCAAGCCCGACTTCAGAAAGGAAATGGTGAGCATCAACAGGAGCATCGAAGATGTGATGAGCATCATCGGACAGCAGTTGACTCTCCAGAACATCAAGGTCGTCTATGATCTTGACGAGACCATCCCGCCGGTTCTGGCCAACAAGAACCGTATCGAACAGGTCATCTTTAACCTTGTCACCAACGCAAGGGACGCGATCGAGCACAAGGACCGTTCCGAAGACGACTCCGGCGAGGATATCATCACCCTCTTCACATCAACGCAGAAGGACTTCGTGGTATTTACCATATCCGATACGGGTGTCGGGATACCGCAAGAAAACATCGCAAAGATATTCGAACCCTTTTATACGACAAAGGAAGTGGGGAAAGGTATGGGGCTGGGGCTCTCAATCACCTACAGTATTGTCAGGGATTTTGCGGGAACCATTGATGTAGACAGCCGGCACGGCACGGAGACCCGGTTTCGACTCCGCCTTCCCATTCCTCAAAAGGCGTGATGTAAAGTTGCATGGATATGCGTCAGATTTCGGGTTAGGTATCAATTTAGCTTTTTTCAAAATTAGAACTGAGACAGGGGAATGGGGGTTCGGAATTCCCATTCCCCGGGTCTCAAAGGGCTAAAATACTGCCGGGTCAGGAGTCTTGAGATGAAAAAGATATTGGTCATCGACGATG
Source organism: uncultured Desulfobacteraceae bacterium (assembly GCA_964639275.1). Lineage (GTDB taxonomy): Bacteria > Desulfobacterota > DSM-4660 > Desulfatiglandales > Desulfatiglandaceae > CAZXCQ01. The sequence goes on from CAZXCQ010000244.1 coordinate 5,238, forward strand.
AAATGCCCACTCTTCAAATGCTAAAACTCTTCCTGGAGGCCTGCGGCTATACGGTATTGATGGCCGAGAGCGCGGCCGCCGGGATTGAGATCTTTGAAAGGGAGACCCCTCCCATCGTATTGACCGACATAAAGATGCCCGGGAAGGACGGTTTTATGATCCTCAAAAAAATCAAGGCAATTCGTCCTGAAACCGAAGTGATCGTCATCACCGGACACGGGGACAAGGATCTGGCCAAAAGGGCCTTTGATCTCGAGGCCAGTGAGTTCTTTAACAAACCCCTGGATACCGAAGCCCTGGAGGCGGCACTGAAAAGACTCGAGAATAAGGTAAAGAAAACCTGAATGGGTCTTTTTAAACACACCCTCATTGAAAGAGAAAACGGTATCCCGGCCTGTGGTGGGGTCTCAATACTCACCATATTCAAGATGCCCGAGAGGGCAGGTGAATAATCCATAAGCTTCAAGGATGTCCCCCAGTCCGCGTCCCCCAAGTCCGTGTGTAGTCCTGACCTCTGATTCTTGTGCTCCCAAGCGCTACCGATCGAAGTTCGTTTCGATCCATTTCCGTAAACATGCGCCGCAGTTCGAGTTGCACAAAATAACGCTGAGGAGAATATGTTATGCGCACCCAGGTCATTCGTGGAGAAAGTACCGAAGTAACCGAGACCCCTTGGGGCAGTTTACAGTGGTTGGTCAGCGGTGCGGCCGGCACCAGCCAGCATATGACCTTTGGCAGGGTGACCCTTAGACCCGGCCAGAGCAATCCCCCCCATCATCATCCCAATTGTGATGAAATCCTCTATGTGATATCCGGGCAGATTGAGCACACGCTTCCAGAGGGCGGCACGGTCAGGCTAGGCCAAGGAGATTGTATTGTCCTGCCGGAAGGTAAAGGGCATCAAGCCACAAATATCGGGAATAAAGAGGCAGTGGTGGTCGTGGCCTTTAACTCCCCAGAGCGAAAGACAGTGGGTGAATAGCATATTCACATCACCGGGAATCAGCGGCGAGGGTTACCACGTCCGCTGGATTTGACATGTTGGGCAATATCCCTGACTTCCTTATGTCGGAAGCAATTTACTGTGTGGTCATTTACCATGCCGACGGCCTGCATAAAAGCATTGCAGATCGTTGAACCCACGAAATTGAATCCCCGTCGCTTCAAATCCCTGCTCATTGCGTCGGACTGAGCCGTCCGCGTTGGAACTTCCGCTATGGATTTCCAGTGGTTTTGCACTGGAATACCATCGACATAGCGCCAGAGAAACAAGTCCAGTGTCCCAAATTCCCCCTTTATTTCCAGGACACCGCGCGCATTTTTGATGACCGATTCTATCTTGAGGCGATTGCGAACAATACCTGAATCGCCCAGCAGACGTTCGATGTCACGTTGGGAATATTTGGCGATCTTCTCAAAGTCAAACCAATGAAAGGCCTTCCGGTAATTCTCCCGTTTCTTAAGGATGGTCAACCAGCTCAGGCCAGCCTGTGTCCCCTCCAGAATCAACATTTCGAATAGGTGTCGATCATCATGGACAGGAACTCCCCATTCGTCATCATGGTACGCAATGTAGAGGGGATCGCTCCCGCACCATTCGCATCTGTTTTTCATTTCATCCCGATATCAACAAGTGATTAAGGAGTTTTTGCCTCTAGGTCCTTCTCTTTTAGTGACCGGGCACCGCAGCGTGTATGATCCGAACGAAGCGGGCCGTGGGGGCGTCGGCGGTACCATCGCTGGGAAGAAGATAGCGCTTTGTCAGCTCATCAGCGCCAAGATCGGATAGCACCTCAAGCCCCCTTTGATTGACAAAGCCCTCCGCCTCCCCTTCCGGAATACCGAAAATGTAAGGCTCTCCCTTCTTTGCCATTACCGCGAACAGCTTCCGGGCTTCCGGGTATTCGCTGAAATCTCCATCGATCACCGATCGATGCATATAATCGAATACCACCGAGCTGCCAGGTGCCGAATGTTGAGCAATAAAGCGGAGTGTGCTGTCGACGCCCCCCTCCGTGATAAAATATGTGACACCCTCCCATACAAAGAAGGTCTTTTTGGTCGAGTCATAGCCCGCTTCTTTCAAGACATCTTCAAGGCGCTGGGTATTGAAATCTATCGGGGCGTAGGCAACCCAGTCGGGTGGGGAACCGAATATTTCCGTTAATCGTTCTTTCTTTTGCGCCTGTGTGGCAGGCAGATCCACCTCTAAAAATTTCAGGTCCGGAAAAATCTTTCTAAAACGGTAGGCCCGGCTGTCGTACCCCGCGCCCAGAATGACCACCTGCTTTACCCCTTCAGATGCCATTTTCTTTAGGATGGTGTCTATGTAATGGGTGCGCGCATTAACATAGTAATACGTAAAGATCCCCCTTGCTTTGAGCAACTTCCTGGAGAGCTCAAAATCCGAACTGAGCCCGATCGTTTCAAGGAATCCTGGGCCGATAAACTTTTCGGCGAGATAATCGGGGTTGCGAACTCTTTCGTCCGGGTCGTGCGCTGCGATGGCACGCCAGGCCACAACAACTTCAGCCGAGCGTGACGCCTTTTTCGGTTTATCAACAGACGCTGTTTTGCCCGAAGGCGCAGCTATCGTAAAGCTCCTATCGGCAACCGTCTTCTTTTGTGCGAAGGCTGCAATGGACGTCAGCAAGGTATCGCGAAGACTGTCTTGGACGAAGAGACCATCTGCCTTTTTAAGGAGAGCAAAGTATTGTTTGTCTGAAAGAATCTCCGACCGTATCCGCTTAAGGGTGTCGAGACTCTCGTAGTCAGCAAACCAATGGATTGTCGTGGCAGTGCCGGATTTCTCGACATAGACGTGAACGGATCTTTCCGGATACTTGGTGTTTAGATACTTTGTGACCTCCCGTGCAAACTGGATTGCCTCTGATGTCTTACCGTCAACGACCCGGGCTTTCCTGTAAAACCTGAAGTTGGGTTGACTTCCCTCCTCCGACGCCATCCCAGGAGTCACACAAAAGAAACAGAGCACAATAAGGACGATGATCAAGAAAGACAATCGCTTGTGTAAACAGAATTGCATGACTTCGATCTCCTTTCTTTCCCCTATCGCGTGAGGTCGGGCGAAGGTATTTAGTTGATTCTTAAGCTTTAACCTTCCAAAGATAGATGTTTTCGGGGCCGATATCCTCTTTTCAGCTTTGAAAAGAGCGTTATAGAAAGCGGGGCCTTCGCGGACCTGACATCCCCGCCGTCTTCTGTGATCTCTCCCTTTGGCTCGAAACCCCACTAGTGCTTTCACTTCCTCAACAGAGAGCCTGCTCCCTACCGCGATACTGCCCGTCCATTCCTACTTGCTGGCTTTCTTTCCTTCTCCGGAGTATTCGTCCAGCCCCCAATTGGGAATCACGTCCCTGCCCCCGTCATCCGCGCGGGTTGAGCTTGTGAAATCCCGCCGCTCGCGTGAAAGGTAAACGGGGTTAGATGTGACCAGGTTGTTCAAAATCCTTAAACCATAGCGCTTCCGGCCTTAATACTCCCATTGTGAATACCGCTGCCGATCCTTTGAGAACTCGAGGAGACCACTGTTAGATGGTTCCCAGATTTGGCAGGAGAAAAGTTCCCTCTCATGGCATCGATGGGTGATTTAAAAGATGCAGCCTGGAATAAGGTGTAAATTGAAAAATTGAGAAGATGTCCCTCATTCCACCCATATGGCCCTCTCATCCGCCACACTTGATTACGCGCCTAATAATCTTCGCTGCAGCAGGGATTGCATGTCACGACGTCCATCCACAATCAGAAGAACATAGACGTTCTTATCCATGACTCGGTAAATGATACGATAAGGTTTGAAAAAAATCTCGCGGTATTCTCGAATCCCTAACTGCAGCAGTTCTTTTGGATAGACACCCCGCTCGGGAAATTCAGATAATGTATAGAAGGTTGTTTCAATCTGTTTTAAAACATAGTCTGCTTTTCGAGGTGAATCATGTACAGCGATGTAATCGTAAAGCTCATTGAGATCACGTGCTGCGTCTTTGGTCAAAAAAAACCGCGAACGACATCAGCGATCCTCCTGCCGTTCGCGAAGACTCTTTATCACCTCCTCAGCGGGTAAGACCTTGCCTTCCTCAATCTGACGTACTCCGAGTGACAAAATTTTCAAAAGAGAAATGGTTTGCTGGGTTTGCTCGTAGCTTTCGATGTCCTGTATGACCACTTTGGCTTGGCCATTCTGGGTGATGATGAGTGGCTCCTTCTGTTTGGAAAGGTTCCTTACGATTTCAGCGGCATGGGCCTTCAGGTAGCTGATGGGCCTAATCTGATTTGACAGTTTCATAAGGATAC
>CAZXCQ010000245.1:0-9511 GCA_964639275.1 uncultured Desulfobacteraceae bacterium
AGTCCCATAAGGCAACCGAGTCATCATGACCGCCCAGGGCCCTGATGGCGTCGATAACTGAAACCCGACCGTCCGGTGTGAATCTTACGATCTCATCATCCATCTTAAGGGTAAAGAGGATATCCATGCTCATTTCTCCTTCAGTCTGGTCTGTTTGGTTGATTTGGTCTATTTAATATTAAAGTTTTTTTCGAATTCCGAATTCCAGCTTCGCACTTTCTCCCCTCAGTCCCCCCGAGCAGAGGCCTCGCCTCAGGAAAAAAGAAGGAGAACTCTGCTCACGTGCACAGTAGCATAGGATGAAAGGCTGCGCGTGTGAATGGGGGGGATCATGTATATTCGATCTTGAAGGCGTGTATTCTTTTGGTCATCATTCCTCTTGATCCTGCCTCCTATCCTTCGGCTCCGCCGTCATTCGGTTGTCATTCGGTGGCCACCGCCCACTGCCTTCCGTCTTCTGCCCACCATTTTTTCCTTGTATATTCAGACGAAAAGGTCTACTTTTCCATACAGATCGAGCCATCAACCATACCTGGACAAGAGACCTCGAAAAGGAAGGGCGGACCGGAAAGGAGGAGGTTGTCATGCCTAAGAAGGAGAAAGGGGCTGAATCCGAGAAATCCGAAGTGAAGGTCAAAGAGAAAAGACGGAAAAGGCCTGTTCTGAAAAAGGGCCCCGACGAGGCCGCGAAGGGTGACAAGGCGGCTGAGACAAAGAAAGGAGGCTTTCCCATCGTGGGAATCGGGGCCTCGGCTGGCGGCGTGCAGGCCCTGGAGACCTTTTTTGCCCATATGCCGACAGGAACCGGGCTGGCCTTTGTGATCGTCCAGCACCTGGATCCCCACCACGAGAGCCTCATGAATTCCCTGCTCACCAAAGAGACCAAAATGAAGGTCAACGATGCCCAGGACGGGGTCAGGGTTGAGCCCAATCAGGTCTACATCAAGCCCCCGGGAAAAGATATTTTCATAAAGGACCAGGTCCTCCATTTGCAGGAGCCCGGAGAAAAGGGGGTGGTACGTCTTCCCATCGATACCTTTCTTCGTTCCCTGGCCGAGGATCAGAAAGACAAGGCCATGTGCATCATCCTGTCAGGGGCCAGCAATGACGGCACCCTGGGGGCAAAGGCCATCAAGGGTGAAGGGGGCATGGTCATGGTTCAGGAGGAAGAACAGGCCCAGTACCCCCGCATGCCCAAGAGCGTGATCGACTCGGGTCTGGCCGATATCATCCTTCCTATAGAGGAGATGCCGGAACACCTTCTCCGTTATGTGGAACACCCCTTGATAGCCCAGGAGCCTGAGGTATCGCCGGAAGAGGAATTCGAGCAGAATGTCTGGAATATCCTGATGATCGTCCGGACCAATACCGGACACGACTTTTCCCAGTACAAGCGGAACACGGTCATTCGAAGGATACAGCGCCGCATGGCCCTGAACCAGATCGAAGACATCAGGGACTACCATCGGTTTCTCCGTCAGAGTCATTCCGAAGTGATCAGTCTTTTCAAAGATCTGACCATCGATGTGACCAGCTTCTTCCGGGACAGAGGGGCCTTTCTGACCCTCAAAGAGAGGATCGGGGCGTTCCTGGGGACAAAGGAGGCGGACTCCACCTTTCGAGTCTGGGTACCTGGATGCGCCACCGGTGAGGAGGCTTACTCGATCGCCATCTTAATGCTCGAGACCCTGGAAGAGATGGGGAAGTACGTGGAGATCAAGATCTTCGGGTCAGACATCAATAGCGACGCCATTGAATCGGCCCGCACCGGCTTTTTTCCGGAAAACATTGTCGCGGACATATCCGAGGAGCGGTTGAAGCGCTTTTTCAGCAAAAAGGGGGTCCGATATCACGTAGACAGCAAAATACGGGACATGATGGTCTTTGCAGTACACGATGTGACCCGGGACCCGCCCTTCTCCAACATGGACCTGATCAGCTGCAGAAACATGCTCATCTATATGAACATGGCCTTGCAGGAGAAGGTCCTCTCCATCCTTCACTATGCATTGAGACCCGGGGGAATCCTGTTTCTCGGGACCTCGGAGAGCGTCGGGGAGTCGGCCAACCTTTTCAAGCCCCTGGACAAGAAGCAAAAGATCTATCAATCCCTAGACATAGGACCTGAACCCATGCATTTCTTGCGGCTGACCGGGTTTCCGAGGCCTGAAGAGGCCAAGCCCGAATTACGGCCAGGAGGCCGGGTGCTAAAGGCGCCGAAGCCCAGGTTGGAACAGCTTCGCGAGGTGGTCCAGGCCGCCATCGTGGAGAAATACTCATCGCCGGCCGTGCTCCTGGATTCGGAGGCCAATATCCTTTACTTTCACGGGACTCCAGGGAGATACCTTTCACTTCCTGCGGGAGAGGCCAATTTCAACATCTTCAATATGGTCTCCGGAGAACTCCATTTCAGGCTTTCCCAGGCCCTGGAAGAAATGAAAAGGAAGAGACAGTCCCTCTCTCTCAAGGGTGTACAGGTCCGGCACAACGATGATTTTCTGTCCCTTGACCTGGTCCTCACCCCCATTCCTTCGAGGGAGAAAAAAATCAGGTTTGCCCTCCTGGAATTCAAGGAACAAAAGGCTGAAGCGATTCCAGCAGCAAGAGAATCCACTGAAAAAGAGGACGACAAAGACCCTGCGGTCGCCGACCTGGAACAGAGGCTGCATATTACCAGGCAGGAGCTTCAGGCCACCATTGAGGAACTGGAGACATCCAATGAGGAGCTCAAGTCGGCCAACGAAGAGCTTCAGGCCAACAACGAGGAGTTCCAGAGTACCAATGAGGAACTGGAGTCGTCCAGGGAAGAGCTCCAGAGCACCAATGAGGAACTGGAGACCGTCAACACAGAGCTTTTCAAGAAGAACCAGGATCTGATGAGGGTGGAAGACGAGCTGAAAAACATCTTTGCCGCCAACGAGGTGGGGACCCTCTTTCTGGACAACGATCTCCGTGTCCGAAGGTTCACACCAGCAGCCAAAGAGGTGTTCAATCTCCAGGAGGAGCGGGATATCGGCCGCAATATCGTCGATATCACCAGTGTCCTGCAATATGAGAGACTGGCCGAAGATGCCCGGGGGGCCCTGGACAGGCTGACCCGAAAGGAGATTAACGCGAAGGGCAAGGATGGAAAACGCTATGTGATCCGGATCGTTCCCTATCGGACTCTGGAGAATATCATCGATGGGGTTGTCATCACGTTCCTGAATGTGACCGATCTGGGAAAATTGCAGATGACGGAACGTGATGTCCAAGGTTTCTTTTACAATGCCGTGGCCAGCCTGTGGGAGCCGGTCCTGATCCTGGATGGCCAATACAGGGTTTTCTCGGCCAACCGCGCCTTTTATCGGGCCTTCAAGACGTCACCGAACGAGACCATAGGGCGCTCCGTTTTTGAATTGGGTGAACGTCAGTGGGACATTCCTGAGTTGAGGCAGTTCTTGATGAAAATCATCCAAGGGGACCATGAATTCGAGGGCTACGAAGTGGAGCACGACTTTCCGGGGATCGGACGGAAAAAGATGTCCCTCAGGGGCCGAAGGGTCGAAGGCGGAGACTGGCACCCGGCAATGATTCTTCTGGGCTTAAAAGACATCACAGAGAAGGATTGTTGAATTGAAGAGATTTTACTGCGAGAGGACCGAGGGGCCCCGTTCTAATGATCAGCCAAACAAGGCCCTCCTGGACAGGATCGACGAACTGCAGGATTTCTATGACTATTCCCCAGTGGGATATCTGACTCTCGATAGAAAAGGGCAAATCCTGAAGGCCAACCTCACCGCTGTTATGATGCTGGACGGCACCCGGTCGGAGCTCTGCGGTCAGTCCTTATACACCTGTGTTGCCGAGAAAGACCGGGACATCCTGTACCTCCATTTGAGGCGCCTTTTCATACAAAAAAGACCCCTGATCTGCGAGCTGCAAATGATGAGAAAAGGGAGGAACTCCTTCGTATCCCTTAATAGCATGTTTGCGACGACCAGGGAGGGCCTTTCGGTGGTACGCACAATCCTTACCGATATCACCGACCACAAAGAGGCCGAAGAGAAGCTCCGGGAGAGCGAGGAACGCCTCCGGCTGGCCGTAGAAGGGGCTGGGCTGGGGACCTGGGACCGCGATCTCTTGACCGACAAAATCGTATGGAACCGTCGTCTCTACGATCTCCTCGGTCGGGATCCGAGCGGGCCGGTCGTTACCGGGGAGACCTTCTTCACGTACATCCACAAGGATGACCTTCGGCGGGTCCGCGAGCACTTTTGGGAGGCATTGCGGGCCAAGAGGGAGTTCAGGGACGAATTCAGGATCGTCCGGGAGGATGGAGAGATCCGGTGGCTGGCCACATCCGGCCGGATATATCGCGATCAAGCGGGTCAGCCGGTCCGAGTGGCCGGGGTCAATTTTGATATGACCAACCGACGGCGTGCCGAGGAGCAATTGCAGCAGTTTACCAGAGGCCTTGAGCAACTTGTCTTGGACCGCACCGCGGCCTTGGATGAACGGACCCGGGAACTGGAAGAAATGAACAAGCGCCTAGGAAGGGAGATCGACACGCGCAGGCGATTCGAGGCGGACCTGAAGGCCAAGGGGGAAAGACTCCTCCAAGAGTATGAGCGGCGCAGGGTCCTGTCCAGGAGGCTCGTTGAGTTATTGGAAAGGGACCGCCAGGAGGTGGCCAGGACCCTGCACGATGAAATCGGACAGATGCTGACCACAATCAGTTCTGATCTTGAATCGATCAAGGCCAATCCCGAAGGGGACCCCGAGGCCCTGATAGATCGGTTGGACAAGGCACTGAATCGGGTCAAGGGATCAACGGGACATGTGCGGGACATTTCACGCAGGTTGAGACCGGACATCCTGGATCACATCGGCCTGATCCCGGCCATCAGAAATCTCCTGCGAGAAATTGAAGAAAGCTCGGCCGCGAAGGTCCACTTTTTTGTGAAGGGTCTACCCAGGCAGATTCAGGCTGGAAAGGAATTGACCATTTACCGGATTGTCCAGGAGTCGCTCACAAATGCCCTGAGGCATGCAAGGGCAAAGAACATCTTTGTCAACCTAATCAAGAGAGGGAATTGTATGGTATTGACCATCGAAGACGATGGCGTCGGTTTCGAATGCTCCGGGATTTCAGCATCCTCTGATCGAGATCACACCCTCGGGATAATGATTATGAATGAAAGGGCCGCACAGGTGGACGGAGATTTTCGTATCGAATCGCAGTCGGGAAAGGGGACCCAGGTGCTGGCCGAGATACCGGTCTGAGGATCGTGGGCACAGGAGCGAAGGGGTATGGCGGGCAAGACAAAGATCTTGATCATTGACGATCATGCCGTTGTACTGGCGGGAATCCGAGCAGCCCTTAAAAGGGAACCGGATCTCGAAATCGTTGGGTCGGCCACGGATGGTCTCAAGGCCGTTCCAATGATCAAATCGCTCAGGCCCGACATCGTGATCATGGATATCTCAATGCCCCATCTGGACGGCGTGGCAGCCACACACGAGATCAAGAAATGGAACGAGGGGATCCGCGTCCTCATCTACACCATGTATTCGGATCGGGAATACATTGTCTCTCTTTTCCGAATGGGAGTGAACGGATATGTGCTCAAGGGGGAACCCATGGAAGACCTGATTCTGGCCGTCAATGCGGTTCGCGAGGGTGGGACCTATTACAGCGGGTCGGTGCAGGAGGTCCTCAGGCATCACATGGCGGAATTGGAGCTGGGAGACGGCGCAAAGGCCTTAGAGGTGCAGAACGGAGTTGCAAGACTGAGCATCCGGGAAAAGGAGGTCTTCGTCCTCTTGGCCGACGGCATGACTCCAAAGGAGATCGCCGGGCGCTTGTATATCAGCCCGAAGACCGTAGAGACCCACAAGTACAACATCATGGAAAAACTGAACGTCTCTTCCGTGGCCCAGTTGACCAAGATCGCCATTAAGAAACGTCTGATCCATCTCTAAGATATTTCCTGCCTCAACCCAACCGCTCACCTCCACATGATATGGTATAGAGCAACCACAAGGATACAACCCGCAGGGGTCAAGCACCTGTAAAAAGGCGCCGTCCTTTGGAGACCCTTGAGGCCCAATGGTTTTCAACTTTCCGAAATATTCTAGAAGAATTAGGTATTCTCCTGATAGACGGAATATGGGCCCTCTCCTATATTGAAAAAAACGTAAGATTTAGCCGTTTGAAATAAAACGGTTTCTCAAGCTTCTTTTCCAACCGGTAAAAGATAAAAAAAACTAGGATGAGATCTCAAGACTTAATCAAAACCTAATAATAGTGTCACTGGATGCTGGTCTCTGGATGCTATCCAGCATCTAACATCTAGCATCCAGCAACCAGCATCGCCGATTCCGGGTGTAGCTTCGGATATCAAGGAGAAGGAGATGGCCCATATCCTGATCGTGGATGATCAACCATACCTGAAAGAGCTCCTCTGGGAAGATCTGCGTAATGAGGGGCATCGCATTACATGGGTGGCAGAGGAGGATGAAGCCATGGAATCTATCCGATCGTCCAGGCCCGATATTGTCCTCCTTGATCTATATCTGAACGGTTTCGAAGGGTGGAGCTTGCTCAGCCATATCAAGAATGAAGAACCGCGATTGCCCGTCCTGATCGTGAGCGCCTATGACAGCTATAAGGATGACAGCCGGCTCGCGCAAGCGGATGGCTACGTGGTGAAGGACATTTACACGGATCAATTGAAAAACAGGATTTACGACACGCTGGCCCGCCATGGGCAGTAATAGATCCCGCACGTGATGGGCATTCCATTCAATAAGAAGGGGGGTTGGTATACATGAGCAGGAAGGACGGCCGTATCACGATCTTGATGGCGGACGACGACTCCGATGACTTCTATCTCACCCGGGACGCCTTGCAGGAATGCGGGATCGTTAGCGATTTTCGCCAGTTAATGGACGGAGAAGAGCTGATCGACTATCTCATGAACCGGGGCCCGTACTCGGACATCGAGAAAAACCCGAAACCGGGCCTCATCCTGCTGGACCTGAACATGCCGAGGAAGGACGGCCGGGAGGCCCTGGGCGAGATCAAGGGAAACCCGGAGATGCGCGAGATCCCCGTCATCGTCCTGACTACCTCAGGGGATGATGAGGATATTCGCCGCTGTTATGAGCTGGGCGCCAATTCATACATCACGAAACCACAGACTTTTAGTGCCCTTGTCCGTGTGGTGGAGTCTCTGGTGCGATACTGGATAGACACCGTGGAACTCCCGTCCAGGAGGTTTCTGCCATGAGCAAGTGGCCGGGCAGTAAAAGCCCTTCCGTTACCCTGCATCCCAACCCCGTTTCTCCCCTCCAGGAAGAAGGTGTATTATCCCAATAGGTGGAGGTAAAGTCTCCTGGATACCTGCCCCTCGGCCATGAGCTCGAGACCGAATGGCTCTTGCGGGACGGATTTTCCCTGATTCATTGCGTATATATAAGACAGTCTTGAAAATCCGAACAAAATGAGTTAATGAGTCAGCATAAAGCAGTTTCAAGGGACTCAAGTGAGTTTAGCAGTTGAGAGAAGAAGTCTTGAAAGACCGGGATAAGCTCTGTAGCATATTCAAAGATCCTTCTCGGTCCGGAGATCGCGAATGATGGACGATAGGGCGATAAAGATCCTTCTCGTAGAGGACGATGAGGACGACTATGTGATTATCCGGGACATGCTCTCTGAAATTCCGGGACAGAAATACGACCTGGACTGGGCATCGGATTATGAACAAGCCCTTGTAAAGAGTTCCCAACCGGATCACGACATCTTTTTGGTAGACTACCGCCTGGGTAAACGGAACGGGCTCGAACTGCTGCGGGTATTACAGGACCGGGGATATCCGGCGCCGGTTATCCTTTTGACTGGAAGAGGGGACTATGAGATAGACTTTCAGGCCATGAAAGGGGGCGCATCCGATTATCTGGAAAAAGGGGATATCGACGCCACCCTTCTCGAACGCTGTATCCGCTATACCATTGACCGGGCCAGGACCCTTCGGGCCTTGCGGGAATCGGAACAGGCCCTACGAGAGCTCTCAGCGAGGCTTATAGAGACCCAGGAGAACGAGCGAAAGATCCTGGCCCGGGAAATACACGACAGTATAGGCTCCAGCCTGACTGCCATCAGGTACGCACTGGAGCAGAAGCAGGATAGCATGAGCCGCGGAGAAGGATCGGCGGGCATACCCCTCGGACAGATTATCGAGATGGTCCGGGGGACCATTGCGGAAAGCCAGCGCATGTCATCCAGCCTGAGGCCGTCGGTCCTGGACGACCTGGGCCTCATCCCGGCACTCAGTTCACTGTCCCGGGAGTGGGCGGAGATCTATGCTAGTATCCGGATAGACAACCAACTGGAGGTCCGAGAGGGCGATATCCCGGAGCCCCTCAAGATCGTTATCTACCGGATCGCCCAGGAGTCTCTTAATAACGTCTCAAAACACAGCGGGGCCGGCAAGGTGACGCTCAGACTCACCAAGACAGGGGCCGGAATCGAACTGATGATTAGGGATGACGGCCGGGGATTTGATGCGGACGAGCCCAGTTTCTCAAGGGGTTCCCGAGGCGGCACGGGGCTCGAGGGCATGCGGGAACGGGCCGAGCTCTCCAACGGAACCCTTGAGATCCGGTCTGAAAAAGGAAAAGGGACCGTGGTGCAGGCCCACTGGCCCGCGTGACAGTCCCCTCTGTCCCTAAATCCCCTTGGAGAAGGACACAGAGATACAGGCCCCCCCCAGGGGCCCCGGTTCGGCCCAGACCTCTCCTTTGTGCCTACCCGCAATCTCCTTCACAATGGCCAGCCCAAGACCTAACCCCTCAGTCTTCTGGCGTGACCCGATCCTCCTAAAAGGTCCGAATACCCTGTCGGGGTTTTCCGTCCCGATGCCAATACCGTCATCGCTCACCGAGAGTATATAATAGAGCTCGGTTTCCCTGAATCCGATCCTGATCTCCTTGAGCCCGCTTCCCCCGTATTTCAAGGCGTTATCCACGAGGTTTCTGAAGACCCTCCTCAGGGATACCCCGTCGGCACGAATGACAGGGAGATGTTCGGGCTCTGACCACTTGACATGACGCAATTGAAGCTGCTCTGAGAACTCGTCCCTGATGCACTCCAGGGCCTCTTTAAGGTCCAGTTCTTCGATGTTCATCGGCGCCTCTTTGGAGGAGATGAACATATTGATCCTTTCAGTAAGGGTCGCGATCTGTTGGGCCGCTTGCATGATATGTCTGCAGTAGGTTCGTCCCTTCTCATCCAAGAGCTCTCCATAATTCCCGACAAGACGTTTCGCCAGCGCGTAGAGGCTGATGGCCGGATTTTTGAGGTCATGAGAGACCGAATAGGCGAACAGCTTGACCTTTTCAGATTCCCGCCGCAGTTTTACGTTGGCCTCGGCCAGATCCGCTGTCTTCTCCTTGACCCGCACCTCCAGGCCATCGTAGGCCTCTTGCAGTGCCTTCCTCGACGTCTCCCTCTCGATGGTGTAACGAA
>CAZXCQ010000246.1:0-9482 GCA_964639275.1 uncultured Desulfobacteraceae bacterium
ATATCTTGCATTTTTTCCTCCTTTCTTACATCAATTTTCTTGATAAGGCTCACAAGGGAACGGGCAGAATGCACATTTACGACCGCCGCGATGTGCGGGATGACCTTCTCACTCAGTTTAATGAGGCCCTTTCCTTTCTTAAGAAGCACCTGAACGTCCGCAGCGAAATCCGCGGTGTTAATAGGGAGGATATTTATGAAATCCCGCTCGATGCTTTACGCGAGGCCCTGGTGAATGCGCTCATGCACCGCGACTACAGCATAACTGGCACTCAGGTCAGTGTGGAAGTCTATGACGACCGGGTGGAGATAATAAATCCTGGGGGCTTACCAAAAGGCCTGTCGTTACATGACCTTGGCACGGTTTCGATCCGACGAAATGAACTGATCGCGGATCTCTTCTTCCGCCTGCACAAGGTTGAACGAATTGGAATGGGAATCCAAAAGATGAAGGAGGCTATGTTGGCGGCGGGGCTCAGTGAACCGACCTTCGAAATCGATTTGTTTTTTCGGGCAACTTTCCAGAGATCGTCCGAATTCGCTATGAAGAAATGGGAAGAAGACTCTGAGAAAGGGCGAGGAGATGATTCGGAAGAGTTGGTAGGACGGTTGGTGGAAAGGTTGGCAGAAAAGTTGACAGAAAACCAGAAACGGATATTGCATCTGATTATACAGGAACCCCACATATCCAAGAACGCGATGTCACAGGCAATCGGCATTAGCACCACCGCAATTGACAAAAACCTGACGAAGCTGAAACAAAAGAAAATCCTCCGCCGAGTTGGGCCTGCCAAGGGCGGACATTGGGAGGTGATCCGATAAGATGGGGGAATGCGTTCTTGCGGGCCATCTTTAAGTAATCAAATAACTTGACATTGAAGGCTTGCAACAGAACGTATCGATCACGCCAGGAATCGCACGATTAGACCCGCCTGCCATGCACGGCACGAGCGGGCAGGTACGCCCATGAAATTGAGGGACGTTCTCGACAAATTCCACAAACTCTGATTACTACCATTCTGGGAACCGGTTTAAGCCTTCTTCAGTCCCCACTCCTTCTCCCATAACTAAGCCGCCTGTCCATCCAGATCAACAAGATATTTATCGCCATCGAACTTAGTAAGAGGCACAAGGCTAAAGGAGTAAGGCGTAAGGCTACAGGGAGCGTGACTGTTCCCTTCCCTGACGGGTCCAGAAGTCGGAGATCAGAGATCAGTTGCTGTGGCATTGTGAGACGAGAGTGGGACGGCCATGATTTAATGCTTTTCTATTTTGTCAGTATGTATTTATGATGAGTTGCAATTCTCTCCGCACCAGACTTTTTCTACAGAATGCGATGGTCTCCTCCTTTAGCCCTTCAATCTTCTCGAGTCCCAGGCTTCGTTGACGCATCAGGCCGTTTAAAAGGGCAATGATGATGTTGACGGCCGGTGACACGGAAACGTTCTGGAATTGAAGAACCCCACAGCAAGCTGTGGGGAATGCGCTCGCTGAGCATTTTCACCGTCCCTGACACCCTTTTCGATACACACTGTCAGGTAGTCTGTAAGCCAGAGGCGCTGCTTGTCTGGTTGCGGATAGGCTGTGGCTTCATCAGGCGCTCGAATCTCCTCAATCGCTTTCCCTGATCCAGTTGAAAAAATTTCTGACGGCAATCACTTTTCCTTTAGATTCGCGTCGATCATCGTATCCGGCGGTAATGATCTGGGCATCGGCCACATCGAATCGGTCCATGGCTTCGCGAAGACCTAAGAGTTCTCTTCCTTCATTCTTTTCATGGAGGTCCCAGCAAACATTGATGAGTCTCTCGATCCGGGTTCCTTTTCTGACGAGAAAATCGACCTCACCTTTACTTTTCCAGTAGAAAATATCGTTTCCCTTGGCCCTCAACTCCAGATAGACCACGTTTTCGAAAATTCGGCCGATGTTCTCAGAAAATCGAAATAACACGGCGTTGTAAAGCCCTGAGTCGATAGCATAAACTTTATAGGGATTGGATTTCTGTTCGGTAAACGAATAAGAAAAATAGTCAGTTGTCTGCACCAAGAAGACCTCGCGTGCGTATTCCAGAAACTTGTTGGCCGTGGGTTGAGAAATCTTTTGCCTCTTTTCCGCCTGATATCCTGAAAAATGCGCGGCCACGTTGGCGTACAGGTTTAGACAGAATTCCTTCAGCTTCTTGATGTCTCTGACCTCGTAGCGTTGAATGATATCCTTCTCGATGACGGCGGTGTAGTAGTCTTTAAGGATCTGCATCCGGTCTTTTTCCGCTTCGGTCAGAACCACCTGAGGAAAACCACCGAATCGTAGATATTCATTAAACAAATTACGCAGGGCCGGGGACCCTTTTCCACGTGCTGTCTGGATCAGGTTTTCCTTGCCTCTAAATTCTAGGAATTCCAAAAAGCTCAGTGGAAAAACCTCGTTGGATACAATCCTTCCGGTCAAAGAGGTGCCGAATTCCTTTGAAAGAAGTCTGGAGGATGAACCCGTTATATAGAACTTAATGTTCGTTTCTCTGTCGTAGAGGCCGCGGACGAACCTTTCCCACCCCGGCACCAATTGAACCTCGTCGAAAACAACATATGTCCTGCCTTCTGGATTGAACCTCTCCAGATACACATCGTGAATTCGCAGCAGGAATTCCGTTGTCAGGTTCGAAATGAAGGTGGGCTCTTCGAAATTCACATAAAGGATATTGCTCCGCGGTGTCCCAGCGTCGATCAGTTTCTGAAGAACTTGAAGTAAAATTGTTGACTTGCCCGACCTTCGCACACCGGTGACAACAGAGACCTCTTTCAGGGACCTCTGACGATACAGTTCCTCGGTATAGGTCTTCCGATAGACGCCCGTATACCGATCCTGGCTCCAGAAATTCCAGTACTCAAGGATATCCATTAATTCAGCATTGTTCATCGAGATACCATATTATATTTTAGTATATTAATCATATATACTAAACTATGTTGTAGTATAATGTCAACCTATGATATTACTATTTCACCTACAACCCATTATTTTAAAAGTTTATGTTGGAGGCGCTTGAGCCGCGAAAAGTATTTGTTGGAAGCGCGCTCGAGGATCTGGGTGAACAGGTCGTCTTTCCCCTTGAAATGATAATAGATCATCGGTTCGGTGGCCTCGAACCCATTGCGGGTGAAAAGCCCTGTTTCCGCATTAAGATTTGAAATGCGGCACTAAGGCGTAAGGACAGCCCTCATCAATCCATAGCCCGAAAAAATGTCCCGCACAACGACACCAAGGCACAAAGATTCCAACATGTGAGCTGCCACTGACGGCATCCGGTTTCCAGTTTCAAGCTCCCCACCGATACGTCTCTCCGTGGTTCAGGTGCACCAGCCGATCCAGGAGACCTCCCCTGTCCAGTTCCTGTTTCAATTGCACCGGCGGATAATAGACCGGTTCATCGCCCAAACGGAAGTTCCCCCAGTGGACAATGAGAAGCCGTTTGGCGCCCAGTTCCTGAAAGGCCTGAACGGTTTCCTGCGGGTTCATGTGACTCGGGGCCATGAACCAGCGGGGTTCATAGGCCCCGAGATTGAAGATGGCCAGGTCGATGGGAAAAGACGCCCCGATTTCGGAAAACCCCCTGAAATATCCGGAATCACCTCCGATGTAGACGGTGGGTCCACTGGCCGTCTCGATCAGAAATGAACCCCACAGGGACCTGTTGGGCCCAATCAAGGGGCTTCGCATGGTCCAGTGATTACAGGGAAGGAGCGTGATTTTCCGTTTGCCGTCGTCAAAGGCATCAAACCAGTCCAGTGCATCCCGCTGTTTCATCCCCAGGTCGTCAAAGATATCATGGTATCCCAGCGGTGTGATCAGGTGGGTATCGCTGTTTAGGGAACTCAGGGTATCTGTATCCAGGTGGTCGTAATGTCCATGAGTGATCAGTACGTGATCAGGCCGGGGCATCCGGGTCATATCCGAGACAATGGGAGTGAAATCCTTGATGAACCAGGAGATATCGCCAAAAACAGGGTCCACAAGGATGTACTGATCCTGATCCTTGATCATGAGCCCGCCGTGCTTGATAAAGGTGATCGAAAGGCTGCGCTCCTGTCGCACCGCTTCCCAGTCAATAGAGACGGGGACCACCTGCTCCTGTCCATAGTCCTTTTTGAAAGGATTCTCTCTGAACAGTTTCCAGTGGAGGATCTCCAATATATTCTTGTGACCTGCCTCCCCAAAGGGATTGAGGAAGCGTGAACTGCCATGATGGAGCTTTCTGCGGGCAATCTCCCGGAGACTGAGACCGTTAAACCTCTCAGCCGGCGCCTCTGTGCTGGCCCCCGCCTTCGCAGGTCTGAAAAGAAGCCGCCATAAAAAGAACTTCGCCATAAAGACCCATTTACCCCACTCAAAGAGTGCCCTTATGAGATGTCTGCGGGTCATCGGGATAGCGGTCGGAGCCATGTGCGAATCCTGCAGGCCCAGGGATTTTCGACGCCAGGCATTACACTGGCGTCTGATGGATCAAACGCTCGCCCCTTTGGCCTCTCTCTCAAGCTCATATCGTTTTTGGCTTTTGCGACACATCTCCCAGATAATGCACTGGGGTCTGAATTTACAGTAGGTGCAAGGGTCGGTGCAGGCCTCGCAGTTTTCAAGGCATTCCTGGCAGTAACCGATCATCATCTTCTGACACTGAACATGGGCCTGCCGGCCCGGATGATATTTACAGTCCATGGTGTGATATCCCCAGTTTTCAATCTTCACTGTTCAATCCTCAATCCCCGGGTCCATTTGGACTTGAAAATCACGAAGATCAGCGCGGCAAACAGATAACACATCATAAGGCCTAAATGGGCAATGTCAATAAACATGGTAAAGCCCGGCGAGAACACAACATCCGGCAGGTTTTTGAGTAGAAATTGAGGGACGTTCTCGACAAACTGCACAAATTCTGATTACTACCATTCTGGGATCCGGTTTAAGCCTTTTTCGGTCCCCACTCCTTCTCCCATAACTGAGCCGCCTGTACATCCAGATCCACAAGATATTTATCGCCATCGACCTTAGTAAGAGGCACAAGACTAAAGGCGTAAGGCTAAAGGCGGCATGACGGGTCCCTTCCCTGACGGGTCCAGAAGTCGGAGATCAGAGACCAGAAAAAGGAGGAAAGAAATGAAGGTGGCCGTGCCAGCCCTGTTGAATTTCCCGAAGGGAACCCTATTCAACCGGGCCAGGGCGGGCCTTGTGGCCGACCTTGAAAGGCTTTTTACGCGGTGCCTCAAAGTCAAGAATTTCTGACGCTTAATCTTCCTTCTTGGTGTCCGGCGGGCCGGACTCTCGGCGGTAGATATAGAGCCCGACAATGGAGGCCATGAAGAAGATAAGATAGAACTGGCCGATGATCCCTTCCAGAACTGTCAGGGTCTGTGCCATGTGGGACATGGGCACCACGTCGCCATACCCGATGGTCAGAAGTGTCACGTAGCTGTAGTAAAAGAGCAGGCTGTAGAAGACGTCCATCCTCAGGTTCGACCCATGCACACCGAAGTTGAAAGATCCGGGACTGAGGAGTTCCAGATTCACGTACAGAACCATCCAGAATATCCCCATCAGCACGTAAACGCACAGACCTCCCATGACGGTGTCCGCCCTGATCTCGCGCTGCTGTGCCACATTGACGCCGATCTGCAGCGTTACGATACCGAGAAAGGCACAGGAGACAAAATTGGTGGCGATGAGGAGGCTGATACGGTCGATAATAAAGCTGGAGGTTTCTCCGGCCATGGCGGCTGCGCCAAAGACAATGGCCAGTTTAAAAAAACGGCTCTCTCGGATGGAAAAGGCAGCCGCAGCGAGAACCAGAAAGAAGAAAAAATCGGCGGCATACCCGGCTGCGTTGCTGCCTTCAAAAAGGGGGGTGCTCAGGAGCTCTGCCAGGAAAAAGGAGAGAAGGATGCCGAAACGATTTTTGGCGCGGTGACGTTGTGTGCGATCGAGTTTCATGGAAGACCTGAGAATCCGGATACGCTGAATTTCGCCCTGAAGGATGTCCTATGTTCCGCCGGGAGGCTGGTTCGAAAAGGCGGTTTCCCTCGCAGGTTATGAAAAATACAAAGCGGGGTGACATTTTGCAAGGTCTTTATCCGGAATCTATAAAAGGTGTCGATTTTTGTTGACATCGAGTCTTTTGTTTGATAAGTTTCTTACAAGGACGCACTGAAAATGAAGATGATCTTCCTCAGAAGACACCTATCATTTGGATGCTCTTTGCAATAGAAACTCCATCTTCTGGCCCCCAGGGCGATATACCCGAAGAAGATGACTACTTTTAGGTGGTACCGCCTGGATCTCCGGTAAGGGATGACCGGGACGGTTGCATGGCTTAGAATTTCAGGGGAGACGCACACAAATCCCCCATGATCATCAAAGGGCCTTTCGGTTCCACCGGAAGGCCCTTTTGTTTTGCCAAATCAATCGAGGAGGAGAAACCGATGGCAGAAAAAAAGCTCACCATTGCGGATTTGAAGGGAAAGAAGATTCAGGGAAAAAAGATAACCATGATGACGGCCTACGACTACCCAACGGCCAGTCTGGTGGATCAGGCCGGGATCGATACCATCCTGGTGGGAGATTCTCTGGGCATGGTGGTGCTGGGGTATGACTCCACCGTCCCTGTGACCATGGAGGAGATGCTCCATCATTGCAAGACGGTTACCAGGGGGGCGAAAAACACCTTTGTGATCGGTGATATGCCATTTATGTCCTACCAGATCAGTGCGGAGAAGGCAGTGGAAAATGCAGGCCGTTTTATGAAGGAGGCCGGATGCGACAGCGTCAAGCTGGAGGGCGGGAGCGAGGTCTGTTCTGTGGTCAAGGCCATTGTTGATGCGGGCATACCGGTCTGTGCCCACATCGGTCTCACCCCCCAGACCGCCACAAAGCTGAGCGGTTTCAAGGTCCAGGGAAAAGATGCGCAAGGCGCCAGGGAACTTCTAAAATCCGCCAATGACCTGGAAGAGGCAGGGGCCTTTATGATCGTGATGGAGTGTATACCCGATCTGGTGGCTGCCAGGATCACCAGAGAGCTGAATATCCCGACCATCGGGATTGGTGCAGGGAAGGATTGCGACGGCCAGGTCCTGGTCTATCATGATGTGGTCGGCCTTTTTGAGCGGTTTACCCCAAGGTTTGTCAAACAGTATGTCAACCTGGCGCCGCAAATCAGAGAGGCCCTCATCCAGTACAGGGAAGAGGTGGAAAAAGGCACGTTTCCCGGCCCCGAACACACCTTTGCCATGAAGGCGGAGGAGGCAGAGAAGCTGTGACTCAAAAAGTGCCTGAATTCTTAAATGAACTGAAGTTATATGGAGGACATTTGGAATTTAGGCACTTTAGATCATTTTAGATCACTTTAGGCACTTCAATCCTAACAAAGAGGAGGGGACAATTGAATCTTCTTGTCGTTGGCCCGGGCGCCATGGGCTGTCTTTTTGCAGCGCGTTTGAGCAAGGCCGGTCATAGGGTAACACTGCTCGATTACAAACCGGATCGGGCGAGTCACATAAACGAGTATGGGATCACCGTCGAGGGTGTATCCGGACAATACAGTGTCCAGGTCCCCGCAACGACCGGAAGGATCTCCGGCGAACCTGATGTGGCCCTGATTTGTGTCAAGGCCAACCAGACTCGAAAGGCAGCCGAGACCCTGGCAACATGGCTCAGCAGCAAGACCCATATCCTCACCCTGCAAAACGGCATCGGCAACCTGGAAACTCTCCAGGAGGTACTGGGAGGTCACGGTATCCTCGGGGGAGTGACTGCCCAGGGCGCCACCCTGTTGGGTCCAGGTCGCGTCAGGCATGCGGGGGAGGGTGAGACAGTGATCGGCCCCGAAGGACATCTTGCGAAAAAGATCGTCTCGGCCTTTGGTCGTGCCGGTTTTGCTACGCGAGCCGTAAAGGAGGTAAAGAGCCTTATTTGGGGCAAACTGATCGTCAACGTGGGGATCAACGCCCTGACAGCCATCACCAGACTCAGGAATGGCCGGTTGCCCGAGATCGAAGGGACAAGGAGTGTCATGGAAGAGGCCGTGGCTGAGGCCGTGGCCGTGGCTGAGGCAAGGGGTGTCGAGCTTCCCTATCCCGATCCCCTCAAACGCGTCCTGGAGGTCTGCAAGGCAACCTCGGAAAATATCGCCTCCATGTTACAGGATATACTCGGTCGCAGGGTCACGGAGGTCGAGTTTATCAATGGCGCCATCGTGCGGGAAGCCGAGGCCCTTGGCATCCCCGCCCCGGTAAACCGAACCCTCACCTCCCTCATCCGGGCCATTCAAGAAACCTACGGGGATAGAATAAAGTAGTCCTGGAAACCCGGCGTGCCGTCGAGAAATTTCTGAAACAACCTGTTCTTGGATGAGGCATGGTTCAGAACCCCATCGAACATGAGCCTGAACGAAGAGGCCAGCTCGGCGATCTCGTCCCATGTTCCGAGATGGGGATCAACTTCGGCATACGAAATGACGGAAAACCCGCGATCCGAAGAGTAGGGATAAAAGGGCAAAATATGCAGTGTCGTGATGATGCCCTGGAAAAACATCTCGGCAAAATCCACGAGTGTACGCAGCGGTGTCCTCCCCTCGGATAGGATAAGGTCTCCATAGGTAATAAGCACAATGTCACGTTCGGTAAAGCGTTGGGCAGGGTCGAACTTCCGCTCTGCTTCAACGATTTCCGGGGTGGTGTGCGCATAATGGATCCGCATGATCCGCTCTACCTGGGGATAGATTTCATTTGATTGATCCTCCCCGTAAAGAAAGGTCAGGCGCCGCCTGATACGCCGCATCATCTCTTCGGGCACCTTGAGAAGCGGTTTTTTGTAGTCCGGCTCCAGCCGATATCGCAAACCGCGGAATTCATCTATCCTTTTAAACCGGTCCCATTGGTCAACCATAATCTCCTCCTCTTCTGGTGGGTCCTATTGAGGTCGGCCATAACAGAAAGAAAAGGCGCGTTTCTCAGCCTGGTAATCGTTTTCCCGGTTCTCTTGGAGAGACCGAGAGATTTGTATCCCCACAACCGCCCCAAGGGCCAAAAATGTCCTTCAAATTTGCCCAGTCCGATAATGAAATATATATATTATGCACATTATTTTTGCCAACCTGAAATTATACCAGGAACCCTGAAGATATGTGCCCCATAGTCACCTGCAAAAAGAGGAACAGTTTGGCCCTTTGTAACACTTTCGCCGTTTGAAACCGGGGGGATTGGATTTTGGTGTCACCCTTGAACAACCTCTTGCCTTGAAATACGTTGGGAGCTATGGTCTTAGAATAGGGCCAAGCGAATCCGCAGGGCTGGGCCAAGGATTTTCGGGTTCGGATCTATCAGCAAGGGCCTAATCCAGATAAGATAGTTTTTGTCCAAGATATGGCCATCAATGTAAAAATCTTTGGTAACCGTTCACGGGCATCATCGGCCTAATTTACGATTGTGCGCCTCGCCG
>CAZXCQ010000247.1:0-9420 GCA_964639275.1 uncultured Desulfobacteraceae bacterium
TGCCTCGGCCCATCACATGGTGCAAAGTGCCAGGGGCATCGAGTCTCGGTTGTCTTGGCATATAAACGCCCTTATCCGTTTTGATCCAGGTTGTCAAGTTTAATCAGAAACAACGTCCCTCTTTCATTACTTTGAGGAGACATTAGGTCTACACAACATATTGATATTCGAGAAAGAGAAAAACCAAGGCCGTTACTACTCTGTGTTATATGCGAAGCCGTTCTCTCAGATTGTTTTGCCAAATAAATTCCAAGATAGCTCCACTCGTTTGATACGCTTCACTCATAGTTTCGGTCGTATCCTGGAGCTGTGATAAATCGACCGCCCCACTTCAAAATCGTTTTGTGTTCCGCAGTGAGGGTTGAACTTCGTTGGCACTTAATGGCTCATTTGCTTGGAGAAACCAAGACTTCACTCGAGCGGGCCAATATCGCGGGCTGTGCAGTCTTCTCCAGGAGAGCTTGGCCAGAGTCATCTGGTCATCATTGAGCGCTACCTCTCCGTACACCACCAGGTTAAAGGCCTCGACTATCCGACCTATCTCCCCAGTGAGAGACGGGAACTGCATTCTCAGGCGGGAACCATACTCGACAGGGGTCTCGCTCAAAAGATGAGGCAGGCCGCTACGTCGCCCCCACTTCAGAAGAGCACGGTAGATCTGAACTGCATCCCGGTAACCCTTCAACCATTGCACCGCCCTTTGCAAGCCCACAGCGAGGGCTATCCATAGCCTTTGAGCCCACAACAACACCCGTTGCCAATGAATGGGTTTTCTCTCTTGTTTAGATGTGCTTGAGTTCAGCCACCGCAGGAGGTACCACGTACTAAGGGCACAGAGTATGAGCCCTATCAATAGACCCAGTCCTAAAAGCCCCCACCCCAAGACCCTCTCAACCAGCTCACTCCACCAGCTACTTTCGCCGGAAGAGATGAGATCCCACTCATTCCCACCAGGTGAGTAAGGTGTGGGCGCTTCCTGCCGTCGGGCTCCAACGAAGATAAACCGCAACACTCGCGCCAGGATAGGGCCCAAGGGCCCGACTGCCGACTTCAATACCCCATGGCCTACCTCGGCAGCAGCACTCAGGAAGGGCATGAAAAGCAATACCAGGCCTGCCCCAAAGGCAAGGACTAGTAAAGTGAAGCTGGCCAGCACCCCAACTCCCCTATAGCCCGCAAGGAAATCCCTCTGCACACTGCTGCTGCTTCTAGCCAGACCGATGGCCAGAAGGCTGAAGATAAAAAATGGAAACAGCAGGAGTTCCGGTGCGGGGTCCCTCACCTGAATCCCTCCTCTTACAAGCAGCAAGAATTTTGTTAGCAATAGACAAAAGAAGGCTGCCACACCAAGATCGAAACGGCCACATACGGTGTGGTACGCCGTTGACCTTCTGGCCAAGGTCACTCCTCCCAGCCAAAAAAGCAACGCAAAGATCAAGATGACCACGAGTATCAACCACTCCATTGGATCTCTCGTTCTGCCTAGGAACTCTGCGAGCCACCCTTTGCCAAAATAGGGATATGCCCGGTAGTTGAAAATGTATATTATCCTCGAGGCAGCGAGCAAAAACCCCAGAATCTGGAGCCCCAATACCGAGATCACCCGCAAACCCATTCCCCGCACTGCCAGGGTAAGTGCTGTCGCCAGAACATATGTCCCGATCGCCTCGGGCAATGGGAAAGGTCGATGCACTATAGAGGTCATCAGAAACGCGGCCCACGCATAAAGCCAGCTCAGCTCCATCCCGCCGTGTGCCAAAAACAAGGGAGTTCCTCCATCCTTCCTCATCGTTTCTGAGCCTCTTCAATGCGAATCTCATCCACGCAATACGTCTTACCCCTAAGTTTATGCCCATCTTCCTCCCCCGGTGCACGAGAGGAGCACACTATGAATATCATGGGTATCCTTCTTCGCGAAAAGTATTGTGCGGTAACCAGTGTTCCTTCCTCCTGCTCGTACGAGAAGTGAACACAGCTCATGCCCCAGGGTAATTCCAGGGTTCGGTACAGTGTATCCACGAGTCTCCCATTGGCCCTCATCTTGAGCCTGGCGAGAATCTCCAGGATAGAGGGAAGTTGTTGAGGACTTCTCCCCATTGGCAGGATAGACGGCCCTCCCTCCACAACACCGTTGGTCACGAGCCCCAGTGCGTAGCCCCTCTGATGGGATTGAACGGCCAGGGATCCCACCACCTCAAGGGTGCGCTCGAAGCTCTCCGATGCGTTGTCTCTCTCGAATTGGCTCAGCTCAACGGCCAGTAATAGCTTTTCCTGTTCCGAGGGTTCAAAGACCTTCTCCTGCAGCCGATTGTGGCGTGCGCTTGCCTTCCAATGAATGTGTCTGGCAGGCCGCCAGTGCTGGTAATCTCTGGTCCCGAGTATGTAGATGGGATCCTGGACCGGGCTTTTGGCCCCCGGTACGCCAAAGAAATCTCGCCTCGGCAGCGAAAAGGGCTTCAACAGTACGAGCCTGGGATACACAATGACGTGAATATCACCCTCTGTCCTCTTCTCCCTGGGAAAGAAACCGAGAAGATCGCCCACGTTCATATGGACTTGGCCTAAACGATATACCCCTCTGCGCCGGGCAACGAGCCCCCAGTTGAAGCGCGCCTTCTGATACCAGAGTAATCCACACTCGCTGGTGAAGCTCACCTCCCGAGAGGAGGGGAGAAGTGCGCTCTCCATGGGCACGCTCATCTGGAGCCACACGGGCAAAAACTTGGCGTTTTGCACGCTCACATGCAGGGTAAGTGATTCGCCAGGAAAGACCTTGTGTTTATCCACCGTCGAGGAGTACATAATCCTTGAAAGGCTTAGCCTGCTCCAGACCCTTGCTCCGATCGTGATCACTAAAAGAAGTAAAGCCAACAAGGTAAGATCCCGTTGGCCATGCAGCAGCGCGATAAAGAGGCAGACTCCTACCAGAAACTCCACCAGCGGAAAAGTAAAGATGGAGGAAGGTCGGCTTTCCAGGGTTTCCATGTTAAACTTCTATTCGGTGGGTGCAGGTACGGGTATCTGCTGTAGAATATCCTCAAGAAGGTGCTCCGGTGTTCCCCCACGCAACCGTTCCTCGTCGGTCAGGATCAATCGGTGCGCAAGGACGGGCACAACCAGGTGCTTGATATCGTCCGGCAACACAAAGTCTCTCCCCCGAATTGCCGCCAGTGCCTGACCGGTACGCATCAGACCGAGAGAACCCCGCGGGCTTGCCCCAAAACGCAAGGCCTTGTTCCTACGGGTGGCCCTCACGATATCCGCGATGTATTCCCTTACCGGAAGGGAGATTCGGATCTTCTTTCGTACGCCTTGCAGCTCGGTGATCTGCTCGGGGCTCGTCACGGCCTTGAGGCTCTTTAAAGGGTCTTTCTCTCGAAAGCGTTCCAGCATCGAGATCTCCCCCTCCTTCTCGGGATACCCGAGGCGCAGTTTGAGCAGAAACCTGTCAAGCTGTGCCTCGGGCAAGGGGAAGGTTCCCTCCAGCTCAATTGGATTCTGGGTGGCCATTACGAAGAAAGGATGAGGCAGGGGATGGGTCTTGCCATCCACGGTCACCTGTCGCTCTTCCATGCTCTCGAGCAGGCTGGACTGGGTCCGAGGAATAGTACGGTTAATCTCGTCAGCCAGCAGGATATTGGTTATTACCGGCCCTGATTGATACATAAAGTGGCCGGATTGCTGATTATACACGTTAAACCCGGTGATATCCGAGGGTAGCAGATCCGGGGTAAATTGCACCCTCTTAAATGTTCCGCCAATAGTCGTCGCCAGGGACTTGGCCATTAAGGTTTTCCCTACCCCAGGAACATCCTCGATGAGTGCATGGCCATCTGCAAGAAGGGCCACCAGCAGCAGTTCAATGCCATCCCGTTTTCCCACGATCACCTGGGACATGTTCTCTACGATCTGCTCACATAAAGAAGAATCCAACTCAACACCTCCCAATGCCTCTACCAAACCTTTCTATTGCCAGCGCGTGTAACGCCGGACCCAAATACCATGTCCTCTCGCTCGTGTAATAGGGCCTACCTTATAGATTTTTTGGATCAATTTTAAAAGGACGGTGACTCACAAGAACCCCCAATAGAACACGAATCCTCTCAGAAGCTAGGTCAGCACATTTTGAGGAGTGTCTCCATGGAAGAACCCCTCTCCCCGACTTAGAGGTTAATAGATGGAAGGGAAAACTCATTAAAACAACTACAAGTTGCTTTTAAAGTCAAGGCAAATAGCGGTCTCGTTCATACAGAGACTGTTACAAGATATTGTGGCGGGCTCTTCGGGTCCAAGACTGCATGTTTCTTGCATTATGTTGTGTGTTGCCGTAACCATATGAAAACGTGTTGTTTTTATCGTTCGGCTTGAGATATCCTAAATAAGCAAGAATAGCAATGGGTTATCGTGCATTTTGAGGAACTGGCCTTTTCGACTGTCAACATAATATTTTTACCTTATTCGCAGCTCTCCGTAAAGGGCTATTGTTTGCATTCCCCCGCTATAACCTATCGAGCCAATCCATTAAATCCCCCTCGTTTTCCCAATGAAGTAACTCTTCTATCTTTGAATCGTCAGTCAAGACCGATTGCATATACCGGATAAATCGCTTTTGGATATTGCGTCTTCGGTTGAGATCCAAATGCAGATAAATGTCAGTGGACTGTATGCTGCCATGTCCCAGATGGTTTTTGATGTCGGTGATGGAATGGCCGCTGTAGTGCATGTCGACCGCCCGGCTGTGACGAAAGGAATGGACAGGATTGATATGGATGAGTCGTTTGGGAGGCAGAGCTTTTTCGAGATATTTTTTGCAGATTCGGTAGATGCCATGACGAGTGAGTTCCTTCCCCCGCTGGTTGATAAAAAGCCGGTCTTGATAAGGCGGTTTTGGAGAGATGCGGTATCTTCTGATGTAGAACTGAAGGAGATGGCAGGTTTTGGGTTCGATTTTTACAAGCCGAAATCGGTCTGCCTTTCCCAGAATCGCCATAGTTTGGTTCTGGGGGTCGAAGTAGTCCAGATTCAAAGTGGCTATTTCAGTGGCCCTGGCGCCGGAATCATAGAGCAGATGAAGGAGGGCATAATCCCGGAATCCCTCTTTTGTTTTCAGTTCAACAGCCTGGAAGACCTTTAAGATCTCATCCTGATAAAGGAAACCGATAAGGGGCTTTTGCGTCCTTTTCTGAGGGATATGGAGAATGGCATCTGCCACGTGGCGTTGTTCCGGGTACTTGAAGCGGACCATTTTGGCAAAGGATTTGAGGGCTGCAAGCCTCTGATTGCGGGTCTTGGCCAGATTTTTTCGCTCGTTCTGGAGGTCTTCAAGGAAAGCGATGATGACATCCGAAGAGAGATGCTCTACCCTGAGCGATCTGATTTTGATTCCGTAAAATGTTGCTGCAAAAGGGAGAAAGAGTTTAAAGGCATCCCGGTAAGCCTTAAGAGTATGCTCACTGACCCCCTTGATATGAGGGAGATACTGATCGAAGAAATGATGGATGCAGGGAGACAATCTCATTCTTTCTTTACCTGCCAAAGAGAAAAGTCCACCAGATTTTTTCGGCTGACGGCATCGGCGACCCTGAGATATACACTGGTATATTTATACTCGCTGTGGCCCATATAAGCGGCCAGCAGGGGAAGAGCATGCTTGGGATCTCCTCCCCGTTTTTTGATGTTGAGCAGGGTATAAACGGCAAAGCTGTGGCGGAGAGAATGCGGCGTGGGCTGGAGAAAGTTTACATTTCCGACCACCCGCTTGGGTTGATCAAGCCTGATCTCTTTCATAGCTGCATGAAAAAACTTCCGGACTTGCCAGTCTGTTAGAGGTTTCTGATCCGTACGGACCAGGAGAAAGGGACTGTCATCATCAAGAAGCAGGGATCTGCGAACAGAGAGATAATTTTCTATTGCGCAAACGACCTCCCTTGGGATGGGTATCAGCCTGTCTTTACAAAATTTGGTCTTTTCAATGTAAAGCGTGCGATCATCCCGGCGATAGTGGTGACGCTGCAGTTTCAGGGGTTCTGATATCCTCATGCCGCATCGAGCCAGCAGGAAAACGACCGTGTAGAAAGCTAGGTCCCTGAGAAAAAAATGTTTTGTTTTCCGTATCCTTTTGCAGATGGCCGAGAGTAACTGATCGGTTTGTTCGGGGGAAAAAATAAAAGGTACGATGGCGTTTTTCTTAAGGAGCGGGATATCCTGAAGCGGGTTTTCTTTCATAAGGCCCTGTCGTATCAGGAATTGGAAGAAGTTGCGTGTTGCCCAGATATTGGCGTTCACAGAGTTCTTGTCGATGTGGATATGGCTTCTCATCTCAAGGAAGAATCCGGGCTCAAACGAGTCCCATCCGGCATTTTTCTCTATAACGTACCGATCGAAAAGGCGAAGATGACGGCTTATGGTATCGAGGGCGTACCCCAGGCTTTGGCGATATGTAAGGAACGCATTGATTTCCGGGGCCAGGAAGCTTTCAAAGGGTTTCATTGAACAGGACCTTTCTCATTCGTTCGGTATCGATATAGAGATACCTCTGCGTGGATTGGATATTGTGGTGCCCCATCATTTCTTTGATCTCGTAAATGTCTCGTCCCATTCCCAGCAGGTTCTGAGCATAGGTATGCCTGAGCCAGTAGGCCGTAGAAGAAAGGCCTCCCTTTTTCATGGCTTTTCCTATGGCGCGAGCCAATGTCGCGGGCCGAAGGGGCAAATAAGGTCTGCAATGCCTTACAAAGATGTGCCTGTGCTCTGTTTCAGGCCTGGCCTTGAAAACATAAGCAGCGATGGCTTTAACGGTCTGTTTGGGTAAAGGCAATATCGTTGGAGTCGTGGTCTTTCTCTCTTTGATAGCGAGTTCTCCCCTGGTAAAGGAGATATGGTCAAGGGTGATTCTGCTGATTTCCTTGGGTCTGAGCCCCAGGCTATAGGCCAGGTGGATCATGGCGTACGTCCGGATATCCACAGAAGTAGAGAGTTCCAGGCTTGAAAAGAGTCTCCTCACCTCCTGCGACCGTAAAAACTTAGGCGGCTTTTTCTGGGCAAATAGTGGTGGCCCTATGAGCAAGCAGGCAAGGTCTTTCTCGATAACCTTCCTTTCAGCATACAAATACTTCAGAAATCCTCTTACATGAGAACGGTAGATCCGTAGTGTTGTCTTCGCTACCTTGAACTTGCTCATAAATGCATCAAGATGTTCTATTTTCAAGGCGGCAAGGCTGATTTTATGGTTTTCAAGATAATCATGAAGGGAGGCCAGGATCCTTCTTATGCTGGTAATCTGCTCTTGAGAGATCTCTCGGGTATGTGCGAGATAGAGGAAGTATTGCTCGTAGATGTCGGGCAATTTGACGTTGCGTTCCTCTTTCATTGTAGTGTCTCCCGGATCTTTTTCATGTGTTGAGAAACTCTTTCACGCTTCAGTTGAATAATTTGTTCCCGTGCAAGGGGTGTTACCGGCTCGGGCGGCAATGAAAGGACCTGGTAGATGGGATGCTCATAGGCCAAAAGAGACTTGGCGATTAATCCCTCTCTTGCATCTCCCAGTGAGGTGAGACCAATTTTGATCAGGCTGCATATCTTATCATCATGGTAAAAACTGATCCCGTTCCGGTCGGAAACGCTCACCAGAAAAAAGTAGAGCAGGATCTCCACAGCCGACAGATCTTGAAGAAACCCGCCGGTGATGAAACGATGGTCAATCCAGCTGAACGATCCTTGAATCTTACGGATCCGTGAACCATTGAGGATTCTTTTGCGGTACATGATGGTCACCTCCTGCAGGAAATGGCGACATTTTCCCCCACAGGTAAGGCTCTGTCCAACTGAACTTGTATATCAAGACGGGGAAGTGTGCTTAAAACAAAAGTAATTTCAATTGGTTTTGTGTCTAACTGGGCTTGTATATCAAGATTTGGCGATTCCCATAACTGTTTGGTGATCTCAGGAATTTGTTCCTTTAACTGGGCTTGTATATCAAGACGGAGCCTTTTCCGCCTGTCACGTACCCTCTGTGCCACCCGGTTCTTTTCCACATATTCCGGATGGTTCTTCCGGTACTCTTGGAGGTATCCCGGTTTCTGGTCAAGCCAACCTTTCACCCGAGGATAATCATCCCGGTGATAGTCTGGGTTCCTTTGCCGCCACTTTCTATTGCTATCCGACTTCAGGGCCGTTTTGCAGGCAGGTTTTCCACAGGTGATCTGGCGCTTACCGACTTTTGGATGAGGGGTAAATCGGGTTTTGCAGTAGGGACATTTTTTCATTCTGGCCCTCCTTTGAAAGGAGCCAAACGAACCAAACAAATCAAAGGACCAAAATGAATGAAGACAAATTAAAAGGAAACAACCATAGCTTTTTCGTCCTCTCTCAATTACAGGAATTATAAGGAAAGGTGGTCACTTCAGGATGGGGAAGGGGAATCAAGCGGAAAGAGAATTACAAGGAAGATGACGAGGGAATAAAATGGAAAAAATCAAATCACACAACATAATCAATGGCACAACATAACTTGCAATAACCTTGCGTTTAGATAACCCTCATTTTGTTTCGATTACATGATGTAACCTTGAAAATTGGTCGATTATAGACTTTCCAAATAAACCTTGAA
The DNA here is from genome assembly GCA_964639275.1 of uncultured Desulfobacteraceae bacterium. GTDB lineage: Bacteria > Desulfobacterota > DSM-4660 > Desulfatiglandales > Desulfatiglandaceae > CAZXCQ01. The sequence continues at coordinate 8,609 of CAZXCQ010000247.1, forward strand.
AGCAAGACAATTTCTGGTTTCGTCCAGAAGATGTCACTCCTGAAATTGTCTCATCTGAGCTCAGCCTCATACTCTCAGAGCAAGTGTATCTTGCCGTATCCCAATGAGGCCTCAAGTTGGGGTACATAGCAGATTTTTGTAATTTCAGGTGGTGCTGAATTCCTGAGATATCCTGATGGTACTTCTGGGGCACATCAAGTTTATCCGACCTTATGAAGACATTCCCGTCTTGCATCGTATAAAGAAAAGGACGATCAATCTGTCCCCATTAATGATCGAGTATACGGCTTCTTTGGACGTGCGGACCTGTCCACTTGGAATCCCCCGAGGTCTCCGCTGGGCACGACTACAGAGTGGTGCTCGGCTGTCAGCATTTACGCGGCATGCCTTGGCAAAAAAGATGTAAAATTCCTATAAGATAAAAGAGGTATTTCTGAAAAACAGGGAAAAGGGATGTCGGAAAGGCTTGAAGGACGCATCAGAGAAGTCTTGAGCGGTTTCAAGCCCCTTTCGCGGCTTCAGACCACGGCAAGGGCATTGAAAACTGGAAAAAGGTGGGCGGGCCAGCCTTTCAGGGGCAGTCGCCGTATAATTCAGGCAGATTATGAAAGCTTGAAAAATACATGACCACGTGCTAAAATCTAACATCTCATCACAAAAGGGTGAAATCGTGCATCGGGAGCTTTATTTTCCAGTTCAAGAGAGGATTATTCGCACTCTTTGCTGGTTCTTCTTGATCCTTGCCCTGATAGGGGACGCTCGTGCGGAGCGTGCATAGACATTAGAGACATCTGTCTCTATCAGGAACTTCT
>CAZXCQ010000248.1:0-9391 GCA_964639275.1 uncultured Desulfobacteraceae bacterium
GCAAAGGTAAAGGGACTAGTCTTTTCTTTCCATCCGTCACTTTCGTAGGAATGACAAGAGAGGCCAAGTTCACGTCATTCCAGCGAAAGCCATTCGGCTCTGAGACATATCGACGAGCCCATCGGCAGTGAGACATGTCGACGAGCTCATGTCGAGTCGCTCAGGGCCGAACTGCTCATGTCGAGTCGCTCATGGCCGAGGGGCCGGAATCCAGAATGAGTTGAGTCACTCATGAACCCGGATGCCCCCGTATCAAGTACGGGGCAGGCTTATCAAGTCCGGCATGACGGGTGGAGATATTAGATCTTAAGTAAATTTTATTTAGTATATCGACCCATAATTAAAATTTATAGATACCATAATAAAAAAGAATTTGACAACGTTTTTGTAAGATTAGATATTTGATCTCGTCTTTTGTTCGCATGGTCATGATTAGTCGGTGTAAACTCTCCAGCTTCGCGCCGCAACTCCCGGAGTTTGACAGTTCCGGGAATACCTTTCCCAAGAAATCGTCATTCCGGGCAAGCGGGAACGTAACCCGGAATCCAGAAAAACAACCTTAGAAAACATTCTCCCGTTTTATCGGGAAAATACCCGCTGATCTTGTTTTCTGGCTTGCCTGAAATGTTTTTGGTTTTTTTATCCTCTGAGTCGTTGCTGGCTGGTTCAATAGTCAACCTTTGAAAAGAAGGAGGGACAAAAATGGCAGAAGAAAAAGCAGGAAGGTTTCCGGATCCTCACGAGTTTCAAACCCCGGCGGAACTCGAAGGCTGGGAAGAGATGTACCCATCTCACTATCTGTTTTCAAAAGATAGAGAGGATTGGGAAAAAAGCCAGTTCTGGTATCAGGACAAGATCCACGACCCGGAGCCTATGCCACCGCTTGACCTGATATTCCACGAGGCATGGCAGATGTCCCTGTCACAGTACACTACCCGGGTGTTCTGTATACCGCCGGCCCAGGGGATCGCCCAGAGAATGCTGGGGTGCTACATGTACATCTGCGCTGTCAATCCACCCCCCGAGGCGGTCATCGGGGAGAAGGCCGAGCTATTTGGGAAACGGGCATTCTATGTGTTTGAACACTATGATGAGTTATGGGATAAGTGGCTGCCAAAATTCAGGACCCTGGGAAAAGAAATGGCCGCCGTGGAAATCCCCGGGGAACTCCCAAAATTTGTCCCTGAAGACCAAGTCCTGCCCGCACCCACCGGGTGTTACGACTCCTATAAACTTATCGAGGCCTTTGATAGGCTGGTCAACCAGATGTTTAAAGGATGGCAGTTTCACTTTGAGATGCTCAACCTGACCTATCTCGCCTATCTCATGTTTGGCGATGTATCCCGGAAGCTCTTTCCCGGAATCAGCGAAAGTGCAATCGGTAAGATGGTGGCCGGGGCCTATGTGTCCATGTTCCGTCCGGAGGAGGAACTCTGCCGGCTGTCCCGGTTGGCGACCTCGATGCGGGGGGTAGCGGATATACTCAAGAGTGAATCCCCTGCAAAACAGAAGGTCGCCGAGCTTGAAAAGATCCCGGATGGGAGGCAGTGGCTTGAGGAGTATGACAAGACCAAAGACCCGTGGTTCTATGTATCCTGTGGCAGCGGCTGGTTCCATTATGAGGGGAGCTGGATCACCAACCTGGACATCCCTTACAGCTATATCAAAAGCTATCTGGAACGGCTGGATGAGGGGGAGAAGATTGAGCGGTCTCTGGATCAGATCGAGAAGGAGAGAGACGAAATTGTCACCAGATACAGGGAGCTGATAAAGGCAGACGAAGATAAGAAATCCTTTGATGATGCCTATAACACCATCAGGACCATATACGCCTTTGCCGAGGACCATCTCTTCTGGGTCGAGCACTGGTTCCACACCATCTGGTTTGACAAAATAAGGGAATTTGGGCGGCTCCTGGTAAACAGCGGGATGCTCAACGAGGTGGACGACATCTTTATGTTTAATCGCTACGAGATTCCTGAAATCCTCACCGAGCTGGCAACCGGCTGGGCATTGGGCGTGGATATCCCGTTGAGAAGCGACTTCTATAAGGCCAAGGCCGAAAAGAGAAAAAAGATCCTTGAGGCTGCCAGGAGATGGACCCAACCCCCCGCCCTCGGAATCCCCCCCGAAGAGGTGGCAGAACCCTTTACCGTTATGCTCTGGGGCATCACAACGGATAAGGTCAAGGAATGGCTCAAGGGCGTCGATGTACCAGCCGCAGAGGAGGTTTCAGAGCTCAAGGGCTTTGCCTCTTCAGCAGGCCTTGTGGAGGGGCCTGCACGGGTGCTCAGGCTGCCCAAGGATATTATGGATCTCCAGCCAGGAGAGATCCTGGTTTGTCCCACCACCAACCCCTCATGGGCCCCTGTGTTTGGGAAGATCAAGGCGGCGGTTACCGACATTGGCGGGCTCACATGCCACGCGGCCATTGTCTGCAGGGAATATGGTGTTCCGTCGGTTACGGGCACCGGAGTTGCCACATCGGTTATCAAGACCGGAGACACGGTGGAGGTCGATGGCGATACGGGTGTGGTCAGGATTGTCAAAAGGGCGGGCTAAATCAAACGCCCTTCCCTGTCCCACTCGATGATCCCAGGGGATTTGGGAAAAACATCTCGGCAGGGGAGTGTTCACGCCTCCAAAAGGAGAAGCGTGAATATACCCCTGCCCTTATTGACCCAACACTTGGCTCTCTTCAAAACCGGCACTGGGAAAGGGGAATGGGGGTTCGGAATCCCCATTGCCCAGGTTTCAAAAGGCGAGAGTATTACGGATTGAGAAGCAGATGGACTATATCCTGAGTTTTGAAGATGCGGACAAAAATGCACTCCCACAGGTCGGCGGCAAGAATGCCAGCCTGGGAGAGATGATCAAGGCCGGTATCCGCGTCCCACCGGGATTTTCCGTGACCACCGATGCCTACCTGAACTTCATTGTTGAGACCGGTATAAAGGACAGGATCTTTAACACCCTCTCTGGCCTCAACCCCGATGATGTGGAAATTCTCAATAATGTCAGCGATCAAGTTCAAGAGATGATCAACACTGCCGATATGTCTGATGAAATTCAGACAGCCATCAAGAAGGGTTATTTTGATCTGTGCAAGAGATGTGACGCTGAGACTGTTCCGATGGCAGTTCGGTCGAGTGCCACGGCAGAAGACCTGCCCACGGCGAGTTTTGCCGGTCAACAGGATACTTACCTGTGGGTGGAAGGTGTAGAAAACGTCCTCCGGAAGGTCCGGGGGTGCTGGGCCAGTCTCTTCACCCCACGCGCGATTAGTTACCGGATCAAGAATGGTTTTCCTCACGAAAAGGTCCTCATCAGTGTGGGCGTACAGAAGATGGTCAACGCGAGGGCAGCCGGGGTCATGTTTACCTTGAACCCCATCAATGGTGACCCCTCAAAGGTTGTCATCGAAGCCAGCTGGGGATTGGGGGAGACGGTTGTCTCAGGCGCGGTCAACCCGGACAAATTTGTTATCGACAAGGTCGTCATGGAGATCAACGAAAGGAAGGTATCAAACAAACACATTGAGTGTTTCTATGACCCGCTCAAGCAAGAGGTGGTTCACGCAGATGTGGCGCAGGACAGACAGGGCAAGTGCTGTCTGGAAGACAGGGAGATAAGGGAGCTGGTTGACGTTGCCAGGGCGATTGAATCCCATTATGGAGTTCCCATGGATATTGAGTGGGCCATTGACCAGTCGCTTTCCTTTCCCGAAGATATCTTTATTGTGCAGGCGCGTCCGGAGACCGTGTGGAGTCAACGAAAAAAAGCACCTGTCATCGGCAGGAAAAGCGGTTACGAGCTACTGATGGAAAGGGCATTGTCCACGATAAAGATCAAATAGTGTAACACTTTAGTTGGGAAACACGGGCAATGGGGATTCTGAACCCCCATTCCCCTCTCCTAGTGCCAATTTTGAAGAAAGCTAAATTAATAGGTAAATCCTATTCTTGAAAGGAGTAGAACATGAAGGACTTGAGGGATTTTATTGCAGCATGTGAAGCGGTGGGGCAACTTCAGAGGATCACGGCCGAGGTGGACTGGAACCTGGAACTCTCCCACATTGCCAAGCTCAATGAGGAGAAAAAGGGACCTGCTCTCCTCTTTGAAAACATAAAGGGCTATGATTGGCCGGTCATCACCAGCACCTGCACAACCACCGAAAGGCTCGCCATTATCATGGGCCTGCCCAGCGAGACCCCCCTGGTGGAGATCATGAGACACTGGGTGGAGATAGGGAAAAGGAAGATACCACCCAAGCTGGTGGATACCGGGTCATGCAAAGAAAACAAGATGATGGGGGACGAGGTGGATCTCTTCAAGTTTCCTGTGCCCAAGTTCTTCCCCCTGGACGGGGGGCGTTATTTTGGGACAGCCCACTGCGTGATCACCAAGGACCCGGATTCGGACTGGTTCAATGTCGGCACCTATCGACTCCAGCTGCTCGAGAAGAATATTTTGGGGACGCAGTTTATAAAGGGTAAGCACGCCGATATCATGCTCAAGAAATACCAGGCCATGGGCAAACCCATGCCGGTGGCCGTGGTGGTGGGCGCGGATCCCCTCATGTTCGTCATGGGCGGCGCCAGGTTCTCTGCCTTTGAGTCGGAGTATAATCTGGCCGGCTCGATCCGTGGCGAGCCCATCGAGGTAGTCATGTGCGAGACCAACGACATGATCGTGCCTGCCGGGGCCGAAATCGTCGTGGAGGGCGAGGTGGATCCCGATGCCTTTATGCCGGAGGGGCCTTTCGGTGAGTACACGGGCTACTATTCTGGGGTGGGGACCAACCCGCGAAACTTTATCAAGGTCAACTGTATCACTCACCGGAACAACCCCATCTTTATGGCCACCACGGTGGGCCGTGCCGTTACCGACACCCATATGTGCCTATCCCTTGCCTATGGCGCCACCCTGTGGCAGCAGCTCTCTGATATGCGGATCCCCGGCATCAAGGCCGTCTACTGTCCCCCCGAGGCTGCGGGCAGGTTTATTGCCATCATCTCCGTGACACAGATGTACCCGGGTCATGCAAACCAGGTGTTGACAGCGGCCATCTCCACCGAGATGGGGGCCTACGGTCTTAAAAATGTCATCGTGGTGGATGACGACATTGATCCCTGGGACATCCCCCGGGTCCTGTACGCCGTGGCCTTCCGGTCCCAGCCAACTCGCAACCAGATCATCCAGCGGGGTCGCTCAACACCCCTGGATCCCTCTCTTCCCATTGACCAGCGGTGGATAACAGGCCGGCTTCTTATTGATGCCACCATCCCCTATGACTGGGAGGAGAAGCCCATAAAGATCGAGCTCGACCCCGATATGGTCAAAAAAGTCCGGGATCGCTGGAGCGAACTGGGCCTAAAGGGTTGATCGGGGTGAGGAAAATCGTATAGAAGGATTGGGTCATTCCGGGGACCGGAGGTGATTTATGACCATCGCAATCGTGGGCATGCTCGATGAAAGGGAATCGGGTCTTGCCCTGATCAAAGACCAGATAGAACAGAGAGGCCACCGGCCCCTTCTGATCGACATCAGCATGGGTACAGGAGCGATCGATTCCGAGCTAAAGGCCGACATCTCCTGCGACGAGGTTGCCCTGGCGGGCGGCACAACCATCGAGGCTGTCAGAAACATGCTGGCCAGGGAAAGGGACCGGGCAACATCGGCGGTGGCCCAGGGGCTTGGGAAAAGGCTCCGGGATCTTTACGCGGCAGGCGACCTCAAGGGGGTAATTGCGGTCGGCGGGATGACCGGGACATTTATCACCCTGACTGCCATGAAAGGGCTGCCGTTTGGACTGCCCAAGCTCTTGATTTCAAGCGTGGCGGCCATGCCTGCCTATGCCAAGCGGCTGGCGGAATTTTTCGGGGTCAGGGACATCACCGTGATGCACAGCGTCGTGGATACCGTGGGTCTAAACCCCCTTGTAAGAACCTTGATGATAAACGGCGCCGGCGCCATATGCGGCATGGCCGAAACATATGCCCCACCTAAAAGCGGGGAAAAACCCTCCATCGCCATCACCGAGTTCGGGTTCTGCGACAAGGGTGCCCACTATGTTAGGGAATTGCTGGAGGCCGATTATAATATCGTCTCCTTTCATGCCACCGGGTTGGGCGAGAAGGCGGCGTGCAACCTGGTCGGCCAGGGATTGTTCGAGGCCTTTATCGACCTGGTTCCTGGCGGATTTAGCGATTATCTCCTGGGTGGAAACCGTGCGGCCGGGCCGGACCGGCTGGATGCCGGTATCATTCAGGGCAAACCCTACATCCTCTCCCCCTGCGGATTTGATATGATCAGTTGCGGCCCTATCCAGAGAAAAGAGGAGGGCGACCCCCTCTGGGTTTCACGAGGATTGGCCAAGAGGAAACTCCTGGTTCAGGATGCCCTCAGGGTGCAGGCCAGAACAAGCCCCGAGGAAATGCGGATGATTGCCACGGCCGTGGCCGAGAAACTCAATCGGCACGAGAACAAGAAGCTGCTCAAGTTTGTTATACCGGCCAGGGGTTTCTCATCCATAAGCGTCGAAGGGGGTGCCATTTACGACCCTGTCTCCGATCAGGCCTTTGTTGATGAACTCCGCGCACGACTGGATCCGGAAATCGACATCATAGAGGTTGACACCCACATCAATACCCCCGAGTTTGCCCGGGCCGTGGTGGACGCACTGGAAAAAACCCTATAGGACATCCAGTATCCGTTTGAACCAGGCGCCACAAAAAATAAGAACTTGACACAAATTTTAAGATCTTAGTGCTTCGTCTCATAAATTCGGTGACATATTTCTCAGTCAAAGCGTGTTCAGGTGCCGTATTTATGAAACCATGTACTTAGTCTATAGTAGACAGCGAGGTGAAGGAGACCGATCGTGTCAGAGAACAGTTTGTTGGATGGGAAAAAGATTCTCATCGTGGATGATGAGTCCGATGTGCTGGACATATTGGAAGAACTCCTGGAGATGTGCCATGTGGTGAGGGCCTCCACATTTGATGCGGCCAGGGAACTCCTGGAATCACAGGATTTTGATGTGGCAATTCTTGACATTATGGGCGTTGATGGGTACCGGCTACTGGATATTGCCAGGCAGAGAAAGATTCTGGCCATAATGCTGACCGCCCACGCATTTACTCCCGACAATCTGGTAAGATCGATCAAAGAGGGGGCGGCTTCCTATCTGCCAAAGGAAGAAATAAATAATATTACCAGATTCTTAAATGACATATTTAAGGCAAAAAAAGAGGGTAGAAGCACCTGGGGTCCCTGGCAGGAACGGTTGCCTTCGTCATATTTTGAAAAGAGATGGGGTGCTGCCTGGCAGGATGCCGATAAGGCGTTCTGGGAAAGATTCAGGGCCGGCATCAAGGCGAGGGGATCAAAATCGAGAGAGCAGTGATTCACCCCTATCTATTGAGCGGATACGGAGAAAGGATATCATCCTATCATGAGGAAGCGAATTGTGGTTGGCATTTCAGGGGCAAGCGGTGTGATTTATGGGATACGAATCCTGGCCCTTCTCAGGGAGAAAGAGGTCGAGACCCATCTTGTCATCTCCGAGTCCGGGAAAAAGAACATCGAGATCGAAAGCGATTATTCGGTCAGACAGGTGGAGGCCATGGCCGATTGTGTGTACGACAACAGGGATGTCAGCTCGAGCCTGGCAAGCGGCTCGTTTTTGACCGATGGAATGGTGGTGGCGCCGTGCACCATAAAGACCCTCTCCGGCATCGCCAACTCATACACCAACAACCTCCTTGTTCGGGCAGCCGATGTGACCTTGAAGGAAAAACGAAAGCTGGTTTTGGTAGTGAGAGAAACCCCCCTCCACAGGGGTCACCTCAGGCTCATGACCATGGCCGCGGACATTGGGGCGCATATCCTGCCACCTATCCCCTCCTTTTACCATGCCCCAAAGACAATTGATGATATCATCGACCAGACCATCGGCAAGATATTTGATTTTTTCTCTATTGAACACGACCTTTTCAGACGCTGGGGGGAGTAGCAGGGGTCATCTCACGGGTTGTTCGGTGATCCTGCGGCTGATCTCCTCTGCCGCCTCTTTTGTCACCCCTATCATGGCCTCCATCTTTTGATCATCCAGGCTTGTCTTGAACCCCACGACCCAGATCGCCGATACCGGATGCCTCCCCCCCTTGATAGGCGAGACAATGGCCCGGACCCCGGGGATATATTCCTCGTAATCGGTGGCATACCCATTTTCCCTCACCCGCCTGATCTCCTCCATATACTCATCAGGGTCGGTGATCGTATTCTCCGTATATCTGGTGAGCCCCTTTGTCCTGATGACCTCTCTGGCCTTCTCCTCCTCCATGGCCCCAAGAAAGACCTTTGCAGTGGCCCCGGCCGGCAGGGGGATAATCGTCCCGATGGGGGATGTGATCTTGAGGTCCTGCCTGGACTCGACGATATCTAGTATGGTTGCATGGTCCCCATTCATGGCACCCAGGAATACCGATTCCTGCGCCCGCTCCATCAATTCTTCCATAACCGGCCTGGCCAGCTCTCTCAGGTCGATCTGGGAATAGGCGGATCTCCCCAGCTCAAAAAGGGTAAAACCCAGGGCATATCGCTTGGTCAAGGGGTCGCGGGTGATGGTGCCCATCTCTTCCAATGCTGAGGTGATTCCGTGGACAGTGCTCTTGCCTATCCCCAGGCTTCTTGCCAGTTCACTGATCCCCAATCCCCCATCACTGTGGGAGATGAGCCTTAGGATCTGAAATGCCTTTTTGACCGAAGGGGCCTGATATCTGTGGGACATGGTTCACCATAATGAACATTTCTTTTACTTTTACATCCTCTGACAGCGTTTGTCAACATCAATCTCTTCACCTGAAAATGCGCCCAAAAGTAATAACCAGGCCTTTAATCAAGGCCTTTTTTCTCTTGACAACGGGGGAAAAGCTGGTAGTATGGGGCCGGTTCTATGTTCATGATAATGAACTGTACCTCCCACAAGGTATGATTAAATCGTAAAAAGCCAGAAATTACCCTTTATTGTCATTCCTACGAAAGTGACGGATGAAAAGAAAAGACTACTCCCTTTACCTTTGCGGTGTAGTTTTACGAAGTGCACCCGACGTCAAGATTGGGAAGAGCCCATGCGGCCTCAAGCAATCGTCCTCTCAGTCTTGGGCCAAGTGGTTTTTTCTTTGGGGTATAAGATGTCTCCTTTCACCAAAGGTGAAGAAACTCGGCCAGCGCAATTCGACTCATTAAGGGTGATCAATGCCCCCGAGTCGAGAGCGCTGTCTTGTCAGGTTACACTTTCATCCATCGGGGTGCAAGCCTCTTGCATGAATGATTCCGGCGAAAGCCATTCGGCTCCGAGACATGTCGACGAGCCCATCGGCAGTGA